>DATFFZ010000065.1:0-14343 GCA_035249845.1 Gemmatimonadaceae bacterium | reverse complement strand
CCTGGATCGAGCGCGAGCTCTCGCGCGTCGCCGCCGTGCGCGCCCTCACCGCCGGCGACGACCCCTGGTCGCCGGAGCCGATCCCCGATCTCGCCCCCGCGCTCGGCCAGCTGCGCCTGGTTGGCAGCGTGCTGAGCGGCGAGGAGCTGCTCGCCGCCGCGCTCCTCCTCCACTCGTCGCGCCGCACGCGCGAGGCGCTCACCGACGAGAAGCGCCGCAACGTGGCCACCGCGGTGCTCGATCCGCTGGTCGAGCGCCTGGTCGTCGCCCGATCGCAGGAAGGCGCCATCGAGCGCGCCATGGACGCCGACGGCACGGTGCGCGACGAAGCCTCACCGGCCCTCCGAAAGCTGCGGCGCGAGCTGCGCGGCGCCGAGTCGGAGCTGGTGCAGCTCCTCGAGCGCCTGATGCGGCGCCTCGAGCCGCATCAGCAGGTGCCCGACATGTCGGTCACGATGCGCAACGGCCGCTACGTCATCCCCATCCGGCGCGAGGCGCGCGGCAGCGTGGGCGGGATCGTGCACGACGAGTCCGCCACCCGTGCAACGCTCTTCGTCGAGCCGCCGGCGGCAATCGAGGCGGGGAACCGCATCCGCGAGCTGGAGAGCGAAGAGGCCGACGAGGTGCTGCGCATCCTCGCCGCGCTCACCGACGAGCTGCGTCCGCGCCAGAGCGAGATGGCCGAGGCGCTCGACGCCCTGGTGTCGCTCGATTCCCTCTACGCGCGCGCGCGATTCGCCGACGCGTACGATTGCGCGCCGGCCACGCTGGTGGCGCCTGACGATGGCTTCGCCATCGTCCGCGGCCGCCACCCACTTCTCCTGGCGCAGGGCGGCGCGGTCGTCCCCTTCGACCTGGAGATGGCGCCGGCGGAGCGCACCCTCCTCCTCTCCGGCCCGAACACCGGCGGAAAGACGGTGCTGCTCAAGGCGCTTGGACTCATCTCGGCGCTGGTGCAGTCCGGCGTTCCGGCGCCGGTCGGTCCCGGGAGCCGGGTGACCATCTTCGACGACTTCTTCGCCGACATCGGCGACGAGCAGTCGATCGCCGCCAGCCTCTCCACCTTCAGCGCCCACCTGAGAAACCTCGGCGAGATCCTCGACCGCGCCGACGACCGCTCGCTGGTGCTCATCGACGAGCTCGGCTCCGGCACGGATCCCGCCGAAGGCGCCGCGTTAGGCGGCGCCATCCTCGACGAGCTGACGCGGCGCGGGGCGCTCACGGTGGCCACCACCCACCTGGGCACGCTCAAGCTCCTGGCCACCGAGAATCCGGCGGTGGTGAACGCCTCGCTGCAGTTCGACGAGCAGCGGCTGGCGCCCACCTTTCGGCTGATCAAGGGGATCCCCGGCCGATCCTACGGTCTCGGGATCGCGCGCCGGCTCGGCCTCGACCGCGCGGTGCTGGAGCGCGCCGAGGAGCGCCTCCCGCGCGGCGAGCGAGACGTGGCCGCGCTCCTCGCCGATCTCGAGAAGAAGGACGCCGAGCTGGCCGCCCGCGAGAGGGAGCTGGCCGAGAGCCGCGAGCACCTGCACGGGCGCCTGGAGAGGCTCGATGCCCGCGAGCGGCGCACGCGCGAGGCGGAGCGTACGCTCGAGCGCCGCTCCCGGCAGGAGGCGCGGGAATACCTGCTCCAGGCGCGCGCGGAGGTGGAGCGGACGATTCGCGCGCTCCGCGAGTCGGCACGGCTCTCCGAGGAGGAGATTCGCGACGCGCGCCGGCGCGTGGAAGCGCTGGTGGGAGAGCAGGCGGAGCGGCTGCAGCGCATGGAGGAGGAGGACGAGCCGGAGCGCGCCGAGACGTTGCCCGGCGCTCTCGAGGTGGGTGACAGCGTGGAGGTCGCCACCCTGGGTGGCCGGCTCGGGAGCGTCGTCGAGCTGCGCGACGAGCAGGCGGTGGTGGCGGTCGGGGCGATGAAGCTCACCGTTCCGGCCTCCACGCTCACGCGTACGCGGCGCCGCACGGCGGTGGAGGTGACGCCGGTCGCGCTGCGAGGCGATCTTCCCGAGGTGGACGCTCCGAGCGAGATCGACCTCCGCGGGATGCGCGTCGAGGAGATGGAGCGCAGCCTGATGCACGCGCTCGACTCCGCCGTGCGCGCCGATCTGCGCATGCTCCGCATCATCCACGGGAAGGGGACCGGCGCGCTCCGCGAGCGCGTGGCCGAGCTCCTTCGCGGGGATAGTCGCGTTCGCGCCTACCGACTCGGCGCGTTCAACGAGGGGGGCGCCGGCGTGACCGTCGCCGAGCTGGCCTGACGATGATCCCCGACGAGATCGTCGAGCGCGTGCGCGAATCCGCCGACATCGTGCAGATCATCGGCGAGCACGTGAACCTCAGGCGCACCGGCGCCGACTTCCGCGGACCGTGCCCCTTCCACCAGGGCACGCACCGCAACTTCTCCGTCTCCCCGAAGAAGGGGATCTACTACTGCTTCGTCTGCCACGAGGGAGGCGACGTCTTCACCTTCCTTCAGCGCCGGCTGGGGATGGATTGGCCGACGGCGGTGCGACAGGTGGCCGCGCGCGTCGGTATCGACGTCCCCGAAGTGAATACCCGGCGCGAGGGACCGGACCCGCGCGAGCCGCTGTGGGAGGTGAACGCGTCGGCCGCCGAGTACTTCCGGGGGATGCTCTGGGACGACGCCGTGGGCGAGGAGGCGCGAAACTACCTCGCGCTGCGCCGCGTGTCGCGGGAGGTGGCGGACCAGTTCGGGCTCGGCTTCGCGCCGCGCGATCCCGACGCGCTCCGCGCGCACCTGAACACGCTCGGCTTCGACGACGAGCGACTGCTGGAGAGCGGGATACTGGTGCGCCGTGAGGACGCCGACCAGCCGCGGGCCCGCTTCCGCAATCGCCTGATCTTCCCCATCCAGGACGTGGCCGGACACCACGTCGGGTTCGGCGGACGCCTGCTCGGCCCCGGTGAGCCGAAGTACCTCAATTCGGCGGAGTCTCCCACCTTCTCCAAGGCGCGGATGCTCTACGGCCTTCACTGGGCCAAGCACGCCATCCGCCGCGAGGACCGGGTGCTGGTGGTGGAAGGGTACTTCGACGTCGTCCGCCTGGTGTCGCACGGCGTGGAGCCGGTGGTGGCCCCGTTAGGCACGGCGCTCACCGAGGCGCAGGCGGCGATCCTCCGGCGCTACACCAGGAACGCCTTCCTGCTGTACGACAGCGATCGCGCGGGGCTCAAGGCCACCTTCCGCGCGGGCGACGAGCTGCTCCGGCACGGCATGGCGGTGCAGGTGGTGACCCTTCCGGAGGGGGACGATCCCGACAGCTTCGTCGACAAGCACGGGAGCGACGAGCTCCTCGGCCAGCTGGGCAAGGCCATCGATGTCTTCGAGCGCAAGTTGCAGCTGCTGGAGCGCTCGGGATGGTTCGGTGACCTTCAGCGGAAGCGTCGCGCGCTGGACAGACTCTTGCCGACCATTCGCGCCACCACCGACGCGCTCACGCGCGACATGTACCTGACGCGCACGAGCGAGGTGGCCGGGGTGAGCAAGGCGCTGCTCGAGAAGGAAGCGGGCGACATCGGAGGCGGCGCGTCGCGCAGCGGCGAGCCGGGGCTGGACCCCGTGCCGCACCGTACGGGCGACCGTCGCCGATCGGACCGGCGGCGCGAGATTCCGCCCGGCGCGCGCTACGAGCGAGAGATCCTGCGCGTGCTGGTGCACGAGCGCGCTCGCGTCGAAGGGATCGCCGAGCAGATCGGCAGCGACGATCTCACCGATTCGCTGAGCCGGGAGATCTACGCCCTCCTGCTCCACTCGGAGCCCGACGAGCCGCTCGATCCGTCCGGCTTGTCGGACGGCGCGGCGGCGCTGCTGGCGGAGCTGCAGGAGCGCCCGATTCGCGAGGGGTTCGACGTGGAGAGCGCGCTCCGTGACGGCGTCTCCCGCGTTCGCGGGACGACGATCGAGGAGCGACTGGCCGAGATCGACGACGTCATCACCCTCGCCGACGACGCGCAGAAGGACGCGCTCATCAGCGAAAAGGTGAAGCTCAACCGGTCGCTCAAGGAGCTGGGCGTGGTACGTGTGAAGGGGACGAGGCAGAGACGAAAACCATGAGGACACACAGTGCATCCTGATCTCGAAGCGCTCCTGGCGCTGCAAGCCGACGATAGCGCCGTGGCCGAGCTGGAGCGGCGCGAGCGCGAGCTGGCGGGTCGCGTGGCCGTGCTCGACAAGGAGCGACAGTCGCTGGTGGACGCCATCACCCGGAGCCGCGAGGCCCTGGCCGCCGAGGAGAAGCGACAACGCGAGCTCACGGGCAAGGTCCAGGATCACAAGCAGCTTCAGGAAAAGAATCTGGCCATGCTCGACGTCGTGCGAAAACCGCGCGAGGCGGCGGCGGCGATGTCGCAGATCGACCTGACGCGAAAGGTGCTGGCCCAGGAGGAGAGCGATCTGCACGGGCTCTCCACCCGCATCCACGACATGCGCACCGGACTGCAGCTTCAGGAGCTGGAGCTCAGCGAGACCGACGAGCGGCAGCAGGCGGCGCGAGAGCAGCTGGCCGAGGATCGGCGCGCGCTGGAGGCGGAGATGGCGGAGGCGCGCGCCAAGCGGGCGTCGAGCGCGACCAGGGTGCCCCGGACGACGCTCTCCAAGTACGATCGCATCCGCGGCCGCGGGACGCGCGAGGCGATCGTGGCGCTTCGCAACAACGCCTGCGGGAACTGCAACACCGCCATCCCGCTCCAGCGTCGCAACGTGATCGCCGGCGGGCGCTCGATCGACGTCTGCGAGGGGTGCGGCGTGCTGCTCTACGCGACGGGGTGATACGCCCGCGCACGCCCGCGCTTGTCGCCCCCATCGGCGCCCGGTAGCTTTCCGGTCGTGACCGCTTCCGTCGCACGCGCCCGCCCGCAGGCACGCTGGGTAGCACCACCCGCCCCCGACCCTGCCGCCGTGGCGGCCCTGGCCGCCGAGCTCCGCCTCCCCGAATCCATCTGCCGGCTCCTGGCGCAGCGCGGCTTCGCGTCGGTGGAGCCCGCCAAGCGATACCTGCGCCCCCGCCTCGAGCAGCTCCACGACCCCGCGCACATGCGCGATCTCGACAAGGCGGTGGAGCGACTCGCGCGCGCGATTCAGCGGAGGGAGCTGGTGCTCGTGCACGGCGACTACGACGTGGACGGGATCTGCTCCACCACGCTCCTCCTGCGCGCCATCCGCGCCCTGGGCGGTCGCGCCGAGCCCTTCATACCCAGACGTCTGGAGGACGGGTACGACCTGTCGATGGCCGGGGTGCGGGCCGCAACCGGCGCCGGCGCCGCGGTGCTGCTCACCTGCGATTGCGGAACCAGCGCCGGTGAGGCCATCGCCGCGGCCTGCCAGGCGGGGATCGACGTGATCGTCACCGACCACCACCTGCCGGGCGGTCCGCTCCCCGACTGTCTGGCGGTGCTGAACCCGAAGCGACGCGATTGCCAGTACCCCGACAAGGACCTGGCCGCGGTGGGGATCGCCTTCAAGCTGGCGCTGGCGCTCACCCGCTCGTTAGGCGGTCGGGAGGACGTCATCTACCGCATGCTCGACCTGGTGGCGCTGGCCACCATCGCCGACGTGGCCCCGCTGCGCGGGGAGAACCGCGTCTTCGCGCGCTACGGGCTGCGGGTGATGGCGGAGAGCACCAACATCGGGCTGCGGGCGCTCATTCGCGCCACGGGGCTGGAGGGGCGCCCGATCACCGCCGGCCGCGTGGGCTTCGTGCTGGCGCCGCGCCTCAACGCGGCCGGACGCGTGGGGCACGCGCTCCGCGGCGTGGAGCTTCTCATGTCCGAGGACGAGCACCAGGCGAACGCGATCGCGCGCGAGCTCGAGGAGCTCAACCAGCGCCGGCAGCGCGTGGACCGCGAGACGCTGGTCGATGCCTCACGACTGCTGGAGTCGGTGGACCTCGACCAAACCTACGGCGTGGTGCTGGGCGCGCCGGGGTGGCACCCCGGCGTGATCGGCATCGTCGCCTCGCGGCTGGTGGAGGAGATCAATCGCCCGGTGGTGCTGGTGGCGCTCGAGGGAGACCAGGGGAAGGGAAGCGGCCGCTCGATCGGCGCCTTCGATCTGCACGCGGGACTCAGCGAATGCCGACAGCTGCTGCTGCGCTTCGGCGGGCATCGCTCGGCGGCGGGCGTCACCGTGGCCGCCGAGCGCCTGGCCGACTTCGCGCGCCGCTTCAACGAGGTGGCGCGCGAGCGATTGAGCGCGGAGGATCTGCTCCCCGAGATCCGCGTCGATCTGGAGCTGCCACTGCGCGAGGTGACCTTCGACCTCGAGAGCCTGCTCCGGCACTTCGAGCCGTTCGGCGCGGGGAACGCCACGCCGGTGATCGCCGTCCGCGGCGTGCGGCTCGCGTTTCCGGCGCGGGTGGTGGGCCAGGGGCATCTCAAGCTTCGCCTCACGCAGGATGGCGCCGACCTCGACGCGATGGGTTGGGGGATGGGCGCCCTCGCCGCGGAGCTCGACGTGGCGGTGCCGTACGACGTCGCTTTTCGTCTCGAGCGCGACGACTACAACGGCGACCGGCGGTTGGTGGCGAAGCTGGCGGACATCCGCCGCTGAGCCGTGCGCATCGTCGCGGGACGATGGCGGGGCCGCACGATCGCCGCGCCGCGCGACGAGCGGGTGCGACCCACGGCCGATCGCGTGCGCGAAGCGTGGATGAGCATTGTCCAGCTCGACATCCCCGGGTCTCGGGTGCTCGACCTGTTCGCCGGCTCAGGCGCGCTCGGCCTAGAGGCACTGTCGCGCGGCGCGAAACACGCCGACTTCGTGGAGCTGAGCCAGCGGAGTCTCACCGCGCTCCGGAAGAACATCGAGACGCTCGGCGCCGAGGCGGGCAGCACCGTTCATCGGGCCGACGCGCTGCGCTTCGTCCAAGCGTTGCCGGCGGGCGCGTACGATGTCGCCTTCGCCGATCCGCCGTATCGCCTCGGGCTCGCCGAGCGATTGGTGGAGCAGTGGCTGAATACGCCCTTCGCCGCCGTCCTCGGCGTGGAGCATGGGCGACGCGAGATGCTGCCCGAGGGCGGCGACACGAGGCGCTACGGAGACACCGCCATCACCCTTTACCGGGCCCCCTGATGCGCACGGCAATCTACGCGGGCAGCTTCGATCCGATCACGCGCGGACACGAAGATCTCATCCGGCGAAGCCTGTCCTTCGCGGACCGCCTGATCGTGGCGGTGGCCACCAACATCGCCAAGCAGCCGCTCTTCACCGTGGAGGAGCGGCTGTCGCTCATCCGCGCGTCGGTGGGCGACGACGACCGCGTGGAGGTGCGGCAGTTCGACGGATTGCTGGTGGACTTCGCGCGCGAGGTCGGTGCCACGATGCTGATCCGCGGGCTGCGCGCGGTGAGCGACTTCGAGTACGAGTACCAGATGGCGCTCATGAACCGCCACCTGTACGACGAGCTGGAGACGGTGTTCATGGTGCCGTCCCTCGATCTCACCTTTTTGAGCGCGAGTCTGGTTCGCGAGGTGGCGAGATTCGGAGGAGAGACGGGGGATCTGGTGCATCCGGTGGTGAATCGCGCCCTCCAGAAAAAGTTCGGCAAAGGGGGGAGGAGGGAGGGGGGAGGAGGGAGGAAGAAGCGCAAGTGAGCTTCCTTCAGTCGGCCCGGGTGAGAGCGAAGGGGGCACGAAAGCGGCTCGTTTTTCCGGAGAGTGGGGACGAGAGGACGCTCTCGGCGGCAAAGGCGATCGCGGCGGAGGGGATGGCGGAGCCGATTCTGGTGGTCGATCCGGAACGGCCCGGCGATCACGAGGCGGCAGCCGCGACGGGGGTGGCGACGGTGAACCCGGCGAGCGATCCGCGGCGGGAGCGAGTGGCGGCGCATCTGCTGGAGCGGCGGAAGAGGAAGGGCCTCGCGGCCAGCGAGGCCGCGCGACTGGCCACGACTCCGCTCTACTTCGCGGACGGACTGGTGGCGCTCGGCGAGGCGGACGGATGCGTGGCCGGGGCCGTGCACACCACCGGCGACGTCATGCGCGCGGCGCTCTGGACCGTGGGCGTGGCGCCGGGCGTGACGACCGTCTCCAGCGCCTTCTACATGGTCGTGCCGCCCTTCCGCATCGAGGAGGAAGAGGTACTGACGTTCGCCGACTGCGCGGTGATCCCGTACCCCACGGCGCGACAGCTCGCCGACATCGCGCTGGCGTCGGCGGCCGACCGTATTCGCATCGTGGGCGACCTTCCCCGCGTCGCCATGCTATCGTTCAGCAGCGTGGGGAGCGGTGATGGGCCATCGGTGGCGCTCGTCCGTGAGGCGCTGGCACTCGTGCGTGCCGACGCGCCGGAGCTGCTGGTGGACGGAGAATTGCAGGGAGACGCCGCGCTGATCGCACGGGTGGGGGAGCGGAAGGCGCCGGGGAGTGTGGTGGCCGGGCGCGCCAACGTGCTGATATTTCCGTCGCTCGACGCGGGCAACATTTCCTACAAGCTCGTCGAGCGGCTGGCGCACGCCCACGCCGTGGGGCCGATCGTGCAAGGATTGGCTCGACCATGCAGTGATCTCTCGCGCGGCGCGTCGAGTGATGACATCATTAACGTGGCCGCGATCACCGCGTTGCAGGCGACGGCGTAAGCCGCGGCGCCGTGACGCGCGCACTTCAGGAGCACGGAAAGAGGGTGAGACATGAGCTTTACGATCAAGAAGCAGGGAGACGTGGTGGTAGTGGATGTCGAAGGTCAGCTCATCGTGGGGAACCGGCAGGAGCTCAAGCAGAAGGTGCTGGACGAGCTCGAGCGCGGCGACCGGAAGTTCCTCATCGACTTCAGTCAAACGGGCTACATCGACAGCTCGGGGTTGGGAGTGCTCGTCTCGCTCTCGAAGAAGATCAGGGAACAGGGCGGGGAGCTACGCCTCGCCAACCTGAACGACGATCTCAAGACGTTGTTCGAGCTCACGAAGCTCGACACGCTCTTTCAGATCGCGGACACCCGAGAACGCGCGCTCGAGAGCTTCTGATGCGGGTGGCCGTCGCCACTCGCTCGAAGCCGCGGAGCGCACCCAGACACCGCGCGGAGCCGTGAGCGCCGCGCGCTCGCCGCGTTTGCCCGAGCATCGTCACGTGCATGGCGGCGAGCCTCGACTCGATGGGCTGCGCGTGGCGCTCCAGCTGGCCATCCCCAGCGACGTCTCCTACATCGAGCGCGTGGTGGAGCTCGTCGCGCGCCAGTGCGAGGAGCTGCGCTATGGCGCGCGCTATTGCTCGCTCAACGTGCCGGTGGCGCTCACCGAGGCGCTCTCCAACGCCATCCTCCGCGGCAACAAGGAGGACGCCGCCAAGCGCGTCCACGTTCGCGTCGAGCTCGACGCCGATCGCATCATGCTCGAGGTGCGCGACGAGGGAGAGGGTTTCGACCTCGACACCTGCCTGGTGGATCCCACCGACGCCGAGCACATCGAGCGGGAGGACGGTCGCGGTCTCTTTCTGATGTCCCGCCTCATGGACCACGTGGAGGCGTTCAGCAGAGACGGTAACGTCGTGCGCATGACCCTCCACCGGCATGACTGAGCTCCTCGACGTCCTCGTCGCGTTCCGCGAGGCCACGGGCTGCCCGGCCGTGGTGTGGATGCAGACGGATTCGGGACCGGTGCGCCTCGAGCCCGGTCCCCCGCGACGCGCCTCCGCGGGCTGGGTCCCGCCACTCGCCAGCGGACCGCCTGCCACGGTGGACTCGCCGGAGGGACCGATTGCCATCGCGCCCATCCCCGGTCCACAGCGCGCCTGGCTCGCGCTCGGACCCTGCGCCCACCCCGATCAATCGCTCGAAGGCTTCCTCCGCTTCCTCCTCCCGGTCGTCACCCAATATCTCCAGTCTGAGCTCGAGGTCGAGCACGCCGCCAACGAGCTCGCCGAGCGTTACGAGGAGATCAACCTGCTGTACACGATCACCGAGATCCTCGGGCGCACGGTGTCGCTCGAGGAGGCGGCGGCGACCATTCTGCGCGAGGTGTCGGAGACCGTGGGCGCGCGGCGCGGGTCGATTCTGGCGCACGACCGGGTGACTGACACGCTGCAGACCGTCGCCACCATTGGCGCCAACCCGCTGGAGGTGCCGCCCATCGCGCTCGACGACCGGTGCAGCGTGTCGGCACGCGTCTTCCGCGAGCGTCGCGCCGCGATCGTGGATGAGAGCGGGCCCGAATGCCCGCAGGAGGCCGCCATCCGGCGAGGGCCAATGCTCTCCGTGCCGATCATGTGGACGAAGCCCAACGAGGAGCCCGAGCCGCTCGGCGTCGTGAACCTCTCCGACCGGAGGAGTGGGCAGCCCTTCACCGCCGGCGACCAGAAGCTGATCACCGCCATCGCCACGCAGATCGGCACCGCCATCCAGAACGCGCGGCTCGTGCGGAGCTCGCTCAACCAGCAGCGTCTCCTGCGGGAGCTCGAGCTGGCGCACGACCTCCAGATGAAGCTGCTCCCCCGTACCGAGATCGTGGCGCCGGAGGCACAGGTGGCCGCCCGGGTGGTGCCGGCCGAGAGCGTGGGAGGGGACTTCTACAATCTCTTCCGACTGGGGGCGGGGCGGAGCGGCGTCATGATCGGCGACGTCTCGAGCCACGGCTATCGCGCCGCGCTGATCATGGCTCTGGCGTTGAGCGCGTCCGCCATCCACGCACAGACGGCGTCCGATCCGGGGGAGATGCTGTCGGCGCTCCTGGGCACGCTTCGCGAGGAGCTGGCCAGCACGGAGATGTTCATCTCCGCCTTCTACGCGATCGTGGACCGCAAGGCGGGGACGCTCCGCTACGCCAACACCGGTCACCCGCACGCATACGTGCTCGGCGCCGGGGGCGAGGTGGACCGCCTGGCGGCGCTCGATCCCCCGTTAGGCATGGTGGAGCACCCGCCCTCCGCCAAGACCCGCCTCTGGAAGAGCGGGGAAGACGTCGTGCTTCTCTTCACCGATGGCGTGAGCGACGCGCGCAATCGCTTCGGGATCCGGCTGGGAGAGCAGCGGGTGCTGGACGTCGCGCGCGAGCACCGGCGAGAGCACCCGGCGTCCATCCTCGACGCGGTGCTGGCCACCCTCAACGAGCACACCGCGTCCGCCCCGCAGCGCGACGATCTCACGCTCGTCGTGCTCAAGAGCTGATCGCGCGAGGGTGAGGCGCTGAGCGGCCGACGACCGCCGCCGCCACTCAAGCGGCTCGGCCAGCACTTCCTGAGCGATCCGCGCATCCTGACGCGCATCGCCGACGCGGCGGCGCTCACCCCCGAGGACACCGTCATCGAGATCGGTCCCGGGCGCGGCTCGCTCACCGAGCTGCTCCGCGAGCGCGCCGGTCGCGTGATCGCCATCGAGATCGATCGGGCGCTGGCGGCGCGCCTCCGCGAGCGCTGGGCGTCCGATGAGCAGGTGCGGATCATCGAGGCCGACGTCCTCGACGTCGACCTGGGCGCGCTGGCCGGTGGCGATTTCGTTCTGGTGGGCAACGTCCCCTACTACATCACGACGCCGATCCTCTTTCGCGCCCTCCGGCGGCCGCGCCCTCGTCAGGCGGTGTTCCTGGTGCAGCGCGAGGTCGCCGATCGGATCGTCGCCCCCGCCGGCGCCGGCGCGTACGGCGCGCTCTCGGTGAACGTCCAGGCGCTGGCGCGCGCGGAGCTCCTCTTCCGCGTCCCTCCCGGCGCCTTTCAGCCGGCTCCCAGCGTCGACTCGGCGGTGATCCGCCTGACGCCGCTGGCCGACCCCGTCGTCACGCCCGACGAGGAGGAGCCCTTTCGCACGTTCGTGCAGGCCGCCTTCGGGATGCGCCGCAAGCAGATGCGCCGGGTGCTGCGAGAGATCTGGGAGGTGAGCGCGGAACGCGCCGACGAGATGCTGCGCGCGGCGGGAATCTCTCCGGAGGCGCGCATCGAGACCGTGGCGGCACCTGTACTGGCGAGGCTGCTAAGAGAGCGGGGAGCGGGCGGGTGGGAGCGCAGGTACACCTGATGACTACCGTCTCCGCCGGCGCTCCCACCCGCCCGCCTTCGGCGGGCACCCGCCCGCTCCCCGCTCCCCGCTACTCTCTGTTCGTCAGCGCGAACGACAGCCCTTCCAGCTCCATCGCCATGTTCACCGTCTTCACCGTCACGCTGTCCGGAACCTGGAGCTGCACCGGGGCGAAGTTCATGATCGCGCGGATGCCGGCGCTCACCACCCGCTCGGCCACCAGCTGCGCGGCGTTGGCCGGGACCGCCAGCACCGCGATGTCGGGGCGGTCGGTGGCGGCATCCTTCTCGATGTCGTCGAGATGGCGCACCACGAAGCCGTCGATCTTCTTGCCCACCACGTGGGAGCCCACGTCGTAGACGGCGACGATCTTGAAGCCGCGCTGGCGGAAGCCGCGATACTGCGCCAGCGCGCCGCCGATCTTGCCGGCGCCGATGATGACGATGCGCCACTCGTGCTCGAGTCCGAGGATCTCGCGGAGTCGTCCGGCGAGCTCGGGCACGGAATAGCCGAGCCCGCGCTTTCCGAAGGAGCCGAAGAAGGAGAGGTCCTTCCGCACCTGGGCGGACGTCGTCCCGCCGCGCGCGGCCAGCTCGTCGCTGGAGATGGTGGCGAGGCCGCGCGCCTCGAATTCCTCGAGGAAACGCAGGTAGAGCGAGAGGCGGCGTACGGTCGAGTCGGCGATGCGCTTCACGGGTCGTGCGGTCTTGTGAATTTCTTCACAAAGTAACGGCACGCGCCCGTATTTGCCAGCCGCGCTTCACTCTACGGGGGGTTGTGGCTTATCTTCGGGTATGCCCGTCAGCGTCACCTCGGAGATCGGTCGCCTCCGCTCGGTCCTCGTCCACACGCCCGGTCCCGAGCTCCTCGCCGTCACCCCATCTACGCGCGAGGACTTCCTTTACGACGACATCATCGACGCCGAAAACGCGCAGCGCGAGCACCGCCGCTTCCTCGCCATCCTGGAGCGCTTCTGCGACGTCCACCAGGTCACCGACCTCCTGGGCGAGATCGCCAACTGCGACGAGGTCCGCCAGCTCCTCATCCAGGAAACGATGGACATCGTCCGCTCCGGACCGCTGGCGCGCGAGATCGAGCAGCGCACCCCGGGCGCCCTCGTCCGCATGCTGGTGGAAGGACACGAAGAGGACCCGGGACCGCTGGCCAAGACGCTGAACGAATGCGGCTACGCGCTCCCGCCGCTCCCCAACCTCTTCTTCACGCGCGACACGGCGATGGTCATCGGCAAGCACGTGATGATCGGCTCCATGCGCTACGCCGTGCGGTGGTCGGAGGAGCTGATCATGAAGACGCTCTTCCTCCACCACCCGCGCCTGGAGAACAGCGGCATCCTCTACGACGGTTCCACGGAACGTCGGCACAACTACACGCTCGAGGGTGGCGACGTCCACCCCATTCGCTCCGACACGCTCATACTCGGCTTCAGCGAGCGCTCCAGCCCGGCGGCGATCGACAACCTCACCACCAGCCTCTTCGCCGACACGGCCATCACCGACGTGATCGTGGTGGTCATGCCGAAGGAGAACACGGCCATCCACCTGGACATGATCTTCACCCACGTGGATCGCGAGCTGTGCGTCGTCTATCCGCCGCACTTCGTGGGACCGGAGCGCCTGGCGATCCTCCACCGGCGCAAGGGACAGAATCAGATGCGCGAGATGCCGAACGTCTTCGCCGCCCTACAGGCGGTGGGCGCGCCGATGGAGCCGATCTTCTGCGGCGGCGACCGGCGCATCGTGCAGGAGCGCGAGCAGTGGGCCTCCGGCTGCAACTTCACGGCGGTGCGGCCGGGCGTGGTACTGTCCTACGCGCGCAACGAAGCGACACTCACCGAGATGCAAAAGATGGGGTTCCGTACGGTGCCGGCCGTAAGCTTCCTCACCGGCGAAGAGCGCATTCAGGAGGGGGAGCGGGCGGTGATCACCTTCGAGGGTGCGGAGCTGGTCCGCGGCGGCGGCGGTCCGCGCTGCATGACGCTGCCGCTGGTCCGGGATGACCCCTGGGAGTGAGTGAGGCACACATGGCTGGCAGCGGGGGCGGGGGCGGGGGCGGGAGCGGCACCATGGCGAGCGCTGGAGTCACGGCGCGTCCGATGGAAACGCTGCTCACCCAGCGCGCGCTGACCTTCCTCGAGTCTGGACCGGCCGACGCGGTCCCGCTCATCGAGTACGTCTGCCAGATGCCGGGCGCGCCGCCCCGCGTCGCGGAGCAGATGGCGGCGGCGCTCTTTGCCGACCACCCTCGCATCGCGCGCGACGGCGCGGGTCGATGGCTGTTGTCGGCCGAGCGAGCGCTGATCGTGCCTCCCCTGGTCATGGGGGCCGATTTGCGCGCGGCCGAGGATCCGGACTCGCTCTCGCGTCTCT
>DATFFZ010000064.1:0-26877 GCA_035249845.1 Gemmatimonadaceae bacterium | reverse complement strand
CGAGATCCGTCCGGTGCCGCAACCCGGCCCTCCAGAGCGCATTCATCGCGCCGCCGGGATGGGGTCCGGTACCATCGTCAGCCATCCGTACGGGTCCTCGATCTTCCCCTGCGCGATCCCCAGAAAACGCGTCTGGATGTCGCGCGTGATCGGGCCCGGCTTCCCTTCGCCGACCTGAATGCGGTCCACCGAACGGATCGGCGTGATCTCGGCGGCCGTTCCGGTGAGGAACAGCTCGTCGGCGATGTACAGCATCTCGCGCGGGATCTGCTGCTCGCGCACTTCGATCTCCATGTCGCGCGCGATGCGGAGCACCGAGTCGCGGGTGATCCCCTGCAAGATGCCTGACGCGATCGGCGACGTGTACAGCGCGCCGTCACGAACCAGAAACAGATTCTCGCCGCTCCCCTCGGCCACGAAGCCGAAGGAATCCAGCATGATCCCTTCCAGATACCGGTCGAGCCGCGCTTCCGTCTTGGTGAGCTGCGAGCTCAGGTAGTGCCCGCCCGCCTTGGCCAGCGTCGGAAGCGTGCCGGGCGCGGCTCGGCGCCAGCTCGACACGCAGCAATCCACCCCGGACTCCAGCGCATCCTCGCCCAGGTAGCGACCCCACCGCCAGGCGATGATGAAGGTCTCCACCGGTACTTCCACCGGATAGATGCCCATTTGCTCGCCGGTCCGCACGACCACGGGGCGCAGATAGCAGTGCCGCAGCTCGTTGGCGCCGACGGTGTCGACGCACGCCTGCACCAGCGTTTCGGCATCGTGCCTGAGCGGCATGCGGTAGATCTTACAGGAATCCCGCAGCCGCCGGACGTGATCGGCCAGCCTGAAAATGGCCGGTCCATTCGGCGTCTCGTAACAACGAATGCCCTCGAAGACGCTCGACCCGTAGTGGACGACGTGACTCATCACGTGGATGGTCGCGTCCTCCCAGTTCACGAATTGACCATCCCGCCAGATCCGGGAGGTGCGGCCGGTGCTTTCAGGCATCGGGACTCATGGGTAGCGGGATTCGGCCATCGGGACTGGCCGCCTGGGGCAGACATATAAATGTAATTGCCATCGCCCGAAGCGGGGAGGGAGCGGCGAGCGGAGCTTAGTGGCGGGAATCCAAGGGCTTACGGGACTTCCAATCGGCCAGGCGGCGGGCGGTTTCGGCGACGCGCGACTGAACGGCGGAATCGAAGAGCTGGGCGCGGCCATCTCTCACCAGAACGTTCCCGGCGACCATCGAGAGACGTACCGTGCGCGGCGCGTGGGCGAAGACGAGCGCGGTGCTCGGATCGTAGGTCGGCGTAGCGCGCAGGTCATCGAGCTCGAAGGCGACGAGGTCGGCGGATTTGCCGGGCTCGAGTGAGCCGATCTCCGCGTCGAGGCCGAGCGCGCGGGCGCCGCCTAACGTCGCCAGCTCCAGCGCGGCGGCGGCGGACAGCGTGTCGTGGCGCCTGGTGCGAACGCGCTGCGCCAGCAGCGCCAGGCGCGACTCGGCCAGCAGGTCCATGTAATCGTTGCTGGCCATGGAGTCGCTGCCGAGTCCGACGCGAATGCGGGCGGCGAGCATGTCGGTGACGGGGGCGATGCCGTGGCCCAGCTTGGCGTTCGACGCGGGACAGTGGGCGACGGGGCAGTCGGCGCGCGCGATAGTATTCACGTCATCGGCGTCGACGTGCACGCAGTGGATGAGCAGCGGGCGGCGAGCGAGCACACCCAGGCGCTGGAGCATCTCGATGGGTGACCGGCCCCGTCGGGCGGCGGCGATGTAGCGGGCCCGGAGCGCATCGGCGAACGGTCCGCCGGCGCCGCGCACCAGACGCGCCTCGGCGTCGCTCTCGGCGATGTGGATCGCCATCGGGAGCTCCGCTTCGCCGGCGTAAGCGGCGGCGGCCGCGAACAGCGCGTCCGACACCGTGTACGGCGCGTGCGGAGAGACCCCGAGACGTTGCAGCGGAGTCTCGTCGGCGCGCAGGCGATCGATCTTGGCGCGAAGGTCGGCGACGGCGCGGTCGCTCTGCGCGGGGTCGGGGCCGAACACCTCCTGGTACATGATGCCGCGCGCGCCGAGCTCGCGCATGGCGCGGAGCGCGACGCCGGAGTCGCAGCTGTCGGCGAAGGTGGTGACGCCGGCCAACAGCCCTTCGGCCACGCCGAGCCGGGCGGCGTTCAGGAAGTCGTCAGGCTTCATGACCGCTTCCTTGGCGCTCTGGAGCGTGGCGATCCACTCGCGGAAAGGCAGGTCGTCGAGCAGTCCGCGGAAGGCGGTGAGCTCGAGGTGGGTGTGGGCGTTGACCAGCCCAGGGAGGAGAATGGCGTCGCCCAGGTCGTCGTCGATACCGGCCGGTGCCTCGCGAGCGCTGCCGACGAAGGCGATCCGGCCTTCGTCCACCGCCACGCAGCCGCTGGCGACCGGCGCCCCGGTGATGGGGACGATCCAGCGCGCGTGGTAGCGGATCACGTGCGCGAGCGGTGGCTAGTGGGCGCGCGCCTTCGACCGCGCGCCCGTGCCGTGCACGAAGGGATCGAACAGCTCGTCGGCGGCCACGCCGATCTCCCGCACCATGAACAGGGAGAACGCGATGTTGCCCACCTGCTCGGCGGTGTGGCCGTCGGAGCCGAGCGCGAGCCGGACGCCGCGATCGTAGGCGCGCCTGACGAGTCGCTCGTGCGGCCGGTAGCGCGAGGAGACCTCGAGGGCGATGCCGGCGGCGGCGAGCGCGCTCACCGCGCGCTCCTCCCGCTCTTCGGTCCACAGCTCTTCCAGCGGGATGCGCCGGAAGGGAATGGGCATGAGCGTGGGGTGGGCCAGGATGTCCACCGGCATGTCCGTCGTGAGGCGCTCGAGGTTGTCGAGGTGGATCTCCATGTAGGCATCGGGGGTCATCCCGTCGGGGACGGTGCGCGAGAAGAGGCTCATGGTGCGCGTGCCGCCGGGGAGGAAGACGGAGTGCAGCGACCCCAGGCGATGGGTGAAGCGGCGCGTGAGCTCCTCAGGCAGCTCGCGCCAGAGCGTGTCGTGCCAGCAGAACTCGCCGCCGCGCGCCACGTCGTACATCGAGAGCTCGTCGAGGTAAGCGCGCACGGCGGCCGGCGACTTCACCGACGAGCGCACGTCCACCGAGAGATGGTCGGCGACGCTGGGGCGCACGCCGCGCGCCTGAACGTGCTCCACCAGCTCGGCGACGGTCAGCTCCCCGTCGGAGAAGTTGGTGTGCGCGTGGCAGTCGATGGGCTGCCAGCGGAGGCCGGTGGTCACCGGGGAAGGCGGAAGGGGTTGTCGACGCGAGTGGTGTCACGCGAGGACTGCGGGGTGGGCGCGGTGCCCGGCGTCACGGCGCCGGGCGTGCCCGGGGAGAGCGAGTCCTGCCCGACGGTGAAGGGCGAATGCACATCGCACTCGCGGATGGGATCGGTGCCCTGGATGAAGTACTCGGCGGCCACGTCCTCGAGTGGGCAGAAGGGGTTGCGCAAGAGTCCGTTGGTGCGGTCGATCTCGCGCACGATGATCCCTTCGGGGCGCGGCCAGTCGTTCGGCGTGGGGCGCCGCTGGTACACCTCGGTCATGAACGTCGTCCAGGCGGGAGCGGCGAGCCGGCCGCCCTGCGCGTTGGACATGATCTTGGTCGGCTTGTCGAAGCCCATCCACACGCCGGCCACCAGATCGGGGGTGAAGCCGATGAACCAGACGTCGGTGTAGTCGTTGGTGGTTCCGGTCTTGCCGCCGGCGGGGACGCGAAAGCCGGAGCCCCACACGCTGGCGGCGGTGCCGCGACGCACCGCGTCCTTCATCATGTCGATCATGAGCCACGCCTCTTCGCGCGACAGCACCTCGAAGCGCTGCGGCGTGGGCTCCCAGAGCACTTCGCCGCCGGCGCTCTCCACGCGCTGAATGGCGTAGGGCACGGCGCGAATCCCCATCGACGCGAAGGTGCTGAAGCCGGCGATCATCTCCAGCGGGTAGACGTCGGCGGCGCCGATGTGAATGGACGGATACGCGGGGATGGGCGTCGAGAGGCCGAAGCGGCGCGCCATCTGGATGACGTTCGATTCACCCAGCTCCATGCCGAGGCGGATGGTGGCCAGGTTGCGCGAGAGGTAGAGCGCGCGGCGAAGCGGGATCGGCCCCTCGAACTTGAGGTCGTAGTTCTGCGGCGTCCACTCGCTGCCATCCACCTGTGGGATCGAGAGCGGGTCGTCGATCAGGATGGTGCTGGGCGGGTGGCCGGTGTGCACCGCTTCGGCGAAGACGATCGGCTTGAAGGTGGAGCCGGGCTGACGCAGCGCTTGCGTTGCGCGATTGAATTTGGAGTCCTCGAAGTCGCGTCCGCCGACGAGGGCGCGGACGGCGCCGGTGCGCGGATCGACGGCCACGAAGGAGCCCTGGAGATACGGCGAGTTGGGTCCGCCGTTCTCACCGGTCTGTGAGCGCGCGATGTACTGCTCGTAGGTGGGGTGCTGGAAGCGCCCGAAGCGCCCCGCCTCGATGGCCTTGAGCTGGCGCTCCAGCGCGCGCTCGGCGGCGGACTGCATGTCGAAGTCGAGCGTGGTGTAGACCTTCAGCCCGTCGCGGTAGAGGCTCTGACCGAACTGCGTCTCGAGCTGGCGTCGCACCCATTCCACGAAGTAGGGCGCCAGCTCACCGGACTCTTCGCGTCTCCCGAGCCGCAGCGGATAGGCGCTCGCCAGGCGGGCGTCGGCGTTGTTGAGCGCGCCCTCGTTCCGCATGAGGGCGATGATGGTGTTGCGGCGCGTGACGGCGCGATCGGGGAAGCGGCGCGGGTTGTAGCGCTCCGGCGCCTTGGGGAGGGCGGCCAGGGTGGCCGCTTCGGCGACGTTGAGGTCGCGCACCGACTTGCCGAAGTAGCGCTGCGCGGCGGTCTCCACTCCGTAGGCGCCGTTGCCGAGGTAGATCTGATTGAGGTAGAGCTCGAGGATCTTGTCCTTGGAGTACTTGGCCTCGATGGCGCGCGCGACCTTGGCTTCCTTGAGCTTGCGGGTGAGCGTCTTCTCGCGGCTCAGCCGCTCGGGGAAGACGTTGCGCGCCAGCTGCATGGTGATGGTGGAGAAGCCCTGCGCGTACTCGCGCGAGAGGACGTTGCGCACCGCGGCGCCGGCGACGCGAATCCAGTCGATGCCGGCGTGGTTGTAGAAGCGCTTGTCCTCGGTGATGACGAAGGCGTCGCGCACCGGCCTCGGGATGTCGGAGAGCTTGACCAGCGTGCGGCGCTCGAGCCCGATCTCGGCGATGAAGCGTCCGTCGGCAGCGTATAGCTTGGAGGTCTGGTGCGGGGTGAAGTCCTCCAGCACGGCGATGGTGGGGCACTGTCCGCCGCGGCAGACGAGCGTCCACGACGCGTACGCCAGGCCGCCGAAGAACGCGATCCCGAAGACGCTGAGGAGAAGAACGGCGCGCGTGAGACGCGGGCGTTGGCGCCAGAAGCGGCGCTGGTACGGCAGATCAGCCATGACGTTGGGTGACGAGTCTCTGCGCGGGGGGGAGAAGTATCACGAGAGACCGGGTCGCCCAGGCGCACGCGGCCCGGGTGTAGTGAAGGTAATGTCCCCCCAGGGATGCAGCAACGCGAGGCGTCACCGGCGGGTGACATGCGTGCGCGATCCTCCTATTATCCACGAATGCCGGCAACTGCTTCACTCCTCGACGAGCTCGCGTGGCGCGGTCTGCTCCATCAGTACACCGACGGGGTCGGAGAGTCCCTCGCGCAGAAGCGGACGTCCGTCTACTGCGGCTTCGACCCCACGGCGGCGAGCCTCCACGTGGGCAACCTGGTTCCGGTGATGGGACTCGTCCACCTCCAGCGCGCGGGGCACCGTCCCATCCTGCTGGTGGGCGGCGGAACGGGGATGATCGGCGATCCGAGCGGGAAGGCGTCGGAGCGACCGCTGGCGACGCCGGAGGTGGTGCAACGGAACTCGGAGTCGCTGCACGCGCAGCTGGCGCGCTTTCTCTCGTTCGAGGGCTCGGCCGCGGCGACGATGATGAACAACGCCGAGTGGCTGCTGTCGCTCGGCGCCGTGGAGTTCCTGCGCGACGTGGGGAAGCACTTCACGGTGAACTACATGCTGCAGAAGGAGTCGGTGAAGGGGCGCATGGAGGCGGGGATCTCCTTCACCGAATTCGCCTACATGCTGCTTCAGGCGTACGACTATCTGCAGATCCACCGCCGCACCGGAGCGACGCTCCAGGTGGGCGGGAGCGATCAGTGGGGAAACATCACCGCGGGGGTGGAGCTGATCCGCCGAGTGGAAGGCGTCCAGGCGCACGCGCTCACCTTCCCTCTCGTCACCAACACGTCGGGAACGAAGTTCGGGAAGACCGAGGCGGGCTCGGTGTGGCTCGATCCGGAGCGGACCTCGCCGTACAAGTTCTACCAGTTCTGGATCAACACCGACGACCGCGACGCCTCGCGCTACCTGCGTCTCTTCACCCTCCTCCCGCGCGAGCAGATCGAGGCGCTGGAGGAGGAGCTGCGCGCGCGTCCGGCTGGTCGTCAGGCGCAACAGGCGCTGGCGCGCGACGTGACCGCGCGCGTGCACGGCGCGGAAGTGACGCGGATCGTGGAGCGCGCCTCGCGGCTCCTCTTCGACAAGGAGCTCGACCCGGCCTCGGTGGACGAGGCGGTGCTGGCGTCGCTGCGCGAGGAGATCCCGTTCGCGGAGATCGCTCCGCCGGCGGATGGCGCGATCGACGCGCTGGAGCTGTTCACGGCGGCCGGCCTGGCGGCGTCCAAGGGCGCGGCGCGGCGGCTTCTCGAGCAGGGCGGGCTCACCGTGAATGGGCGACGACTGGCGGCCGGCGACCGCGCGATCCCCACGGATGCGCTTCTCCCCGGGCGACACCTCCTCCTCCGAAAGGGCGCGCGCGACTACGCGCTGGTGCGGGTGAGGGCGTAAGCAAACCATCCTCCGCTCGAAACGCTCTAACGAGTCGGAAGCAGATCTTCCACTCCGGAACGACCCATGACCGACTTGACGTCACACCTCCGCCGGGCGTTGCGGTCGCTCGGGCGCTCGCCGGTGCTCACCGGCGTCGCCATCGTCACGCTGGCGCTCTCCATCGGGCTCACCACGGCAGTGTTCAGCATCGTGAACGCGGTGGTGCTTCGTCCCCTTCCCGTCTCCGAGCCGGAGCGCCTGGTCGCCTTCTGCGAGCTCGAGCGCGGGCAGGATGACTCCTGGTGCGGCGCGTCGGTGCCGAACATTTACGACGTTGCCGAGCGCAGCCGGTCCATCGAGGTGGCCGGTGCGGCGCGCGGCTGGCCGCTCATCATGAAGACGACCGAGGGTGCCGATGGCGTGCGCTCCGGGCTGGCCACTCCGGGCGCCTTTGCATCGTTAGGCATCACGCCGCTGGCGGGGCGCCTGATCGAGGAGGGGGACCAGGGCGAGACCTTCCGCCGGGTGGTGGTGGTCAGCCATGCGTTCTGGCAGGCGCGCCTGGGCGGACGGCGCGACGCCGTCGGCCAGGCGCTGGTGCTCGACGAGGAGCCGTACACGATCGTCGGCATCCTCCCGCCGTCGGCCAGCATCCCGGAGCTGGAGCAGATCGAGCTGTGGCGCCCCATTCACTTCGACCCGCGGAGCGAGCAGGTGCGCGACTGGCGCGGCTTCCGCCCCTACGCGCGGCTTCGGGCGGGCGCGACGATCGAGCAGGCGCGCGTCGAGGTGGCCACCATCGCGTCGACGATTCAGCGCGAGCACTTCGCCGCCAAGCCCGGGTGGCGGATCGAGCTTCGCGGCTGGCAGGATGTCGTCGTGGGGTCGGTGCGTCGGAGCATGTACATCTTCCTCGGCGCGGTGGGGCTGGTGCTGCTGATCGGCTGCGCCAACGTCGCCAACCTGCTGCTGGCGCAGGCGACGGTTCGGCGGCGCGACATGGCGCTCCACGCGGCGCTCGGCGCGTCGCGCGCGCAGCTGGTGCGGGGGCTCTTTTTGGAGAGCCTGACGCTGGCGCTGGCGGGCGCCGCCGCCGGACTGCTGATCGCGGTGTGGGGCGCGCGAGCGTTCGTGGCGCTGGCGCCCAGCGGGATTCCACGGCTCGACGAGGTGTCGCTCGACCCGACCGTGCTGGCGTTCACGCTTGGCGTCTCCATCCTGACGACGGTGCTGGTGGGAACGGCGCCGGCGCTGCGGGCGACGAGCGGCGCGCTGCACGAAACGTTGATGCAGGGGGGACGCACCGGCACCGCGCGCCGTGCGCGCCTCGGACCGGCGCTGATCGTGGGAGAGATCGCGTTGGCGCTGGTGCTGGTGTCGGGCGCGGGGCTCCTCGTCCGCAGCTTCGTGGCGGTGATGAGCTGGCGCCCCGGCTTCGACCAGGAGCATCTGCTCACCACCTGGGTGCTGGCATCGCCCGGGCGCTTTCAGGATGGTCGCGCGGTGGCGGAGCATCTCAGTCGCGCGGCGGCCGAGCTGCGCTCCATTCCGTCGGTGGTCGCGGTGGGCTCGGGCTCGGCCGGTCCGCTCTTCGGCGGTGACGGCGAGGGGCACTTCGCCATCGACGGCCAGCCCGCAAGCGCCGAGACTCGTCAGGCCACGCTCTGGTACGACATCGGACCGGAGTACTTCCGCGCGCTCGGCCTGCCGATCCTGCGCGGGCGTGGGATCACCGACGAGGACGAGTTCGGCGGCCCGCTGGTGGCGGTGATCAACGAGACGTTCGCGCGGCGCCACTTCCCGGGCACCGATCCGATCGAACGGACGATTCGCATGCTCGAGCACGAGGCCGATTTCAGGATCGTGGGGATCGTGCGCGACGTCCCGCCGGTACGGCCGGGGGATCCGACACCGGCGGAGATCTACTGGTCCAATCGTCAGGCGCCGCGCCCGGCGACGTACTTCATCGTGCGAACGGCGGGAGATCCGTCGGCGGTGGCGCGCGCCATCCCGGCTCGCCTGGCGGCGTTCGATCCCGACCTGCAGCTGTCGGAGGTGCGGACGATGAAGCACTGGCTGGGGGAGAAGCTGGTGCGGCCGCGCTTCGCCGCGGTGCTGCTGGCGACCTTCGGCACGCTGGCCCTGGTGCTGGCGGCCGTCGGGACGTACGGACTGCTCGCCTACAGCGTGGCGCAGCGCACGAAGGAGATCGGCATTCGCATGGCGTTGGGCGCGAACCCGCGCGCCATCGTGAGCGGGGTGATCGGACGGGGCCTCCGCCTGACGAGCGTGGCGATCGTGCTGGGGCTCGCTGGCTCGCTCGCCCTTACCCGCCTCCTGGCGGGGCAGCTGGCCGGCGTCACGCCCACCGATCCGCTCACCTTCGGCACCAGCATCGTGCTGCTGCTGGGCGCGGCGTTGGCGGCGTGTCTCCTTCCCGCGCGGCGCGCGAGTCGCGTCGATCCGTTGGTGGCGCTCCGCGCGGAGTAGCTGCGGGGGCGTCAGCCCTCGCCGACCATCACCGTGAGCGCGCGCAGCAGCTCCTCGCGCGTGTTCCAGCCGTGCGGTGAGAGCCGGATGGCCGACTCGCGGAGCGCGTGCCACACGCGCGCCCGCCGCAGGCGCTTGGAGGCCTCCGCCGGATCGCGTGGCACGACGGAGAGGATTCCGGCCCGGTGCGCGCGGTCGTGCGGCGTCACCAGCCTCACGTCGTCGCGGTCGGCGACCCAGGCGATGGCGGCGTCGAGCAGCGCGGCGACGTGTCGCTCCACTTCCGCCGGCCCAAGCTCGAGGAGGAGCTCGACGCTGGCGTTGAAGGCGGAGTAGTCCTGTGCGTTGAGGGTGTTCACCTCGAAGCGCCGCGCGTCGTCGCGCCACGTGAGGTCGTAGTCCGTGAGGTGCGACAGGTCGTCGGAGCCCTTCACCGCCAGCCAGCCCACGGCGGCCGGCTCCAGCTCGCCCACCAGCTCCGGTCGCACGTACACGAAGCCGGTCCCCCAGGGGGACATGAGCCACTTCTGCGCGCCGCAGGCGAAGATGTCCACGTGCACGCGCTTGACGTCGAGCGCCAGCGGGCCGAGCCCCTGGATGCCGTCCACCACCAGATACACGTCGTTGGCGCGGCAGGCGTCGCCGAGCTGCTGAAGATCGGCGCGGTAGCCGTGAGCGAAGCCGACCCAGGAGATGGCGAGCACGCGCACTTCGGGTCGCTCGAGGGCGCGGAGGAGCGCGTCCTCGTCAGGCAGGTCGTCCACCACGGGGAGCTGCTCGAGACGCACGCCCGCGCGGTGTCGCGCCATCCACGGATACACGTTGGCCGGGAACTCCTTGTCGGGAGAGAGCACCACGTCGCCGGCGGAGAGCGGGAGCGCGAGGGCGGCGAGATTGATCCCCCCCGACGTGTTGGGCACGAGCGCGATCTCGGCCGGCGTGGCGCCGATGAGCCTGGCGGCCAGCTCGCGGGCGCGCCGCGTCGTCCCCCATTCGTGCTCGAGCGTCAGCCGAAAGGGCTCGGCGCGCGCGGTGTTGAAGGCGTTGAGCGCCTCGACGCTGCGGCGTGGCATGGCGCCGATGGAAGCGTTGTTGAGGTAGGTGACCTCGCGGCGCTCGGTCCAGGGGAACTCCTCGCGGCGGAGCTTCTGGACGTCGTACATCATGGACTGGTGCGCGAGGTGGCGGGGACGGCGGCGGCTACCCGCTCGGGGTCGATGAGATGACGCGGGTCGAGCGCGTCGCGGAGCGCGTCGCCCAACAAGTTGAAGCCCAGCACGGCGACGCCGATGGCCAGCCCCGGAAAGACCGAGGTCCACGGCGCGGTCCGGAGCTGGCTCAGGTCGCGCCCGTCGGCGATCATCGACCCCCAGCTCGGCGTCGGTGGTTGCACCCCGAGCCCGAGGAACGAGAGCGCGGCCTCGGCCATGATGGCGCCCGCCATCCCGAGCGTGGCGGCGATGACCACCGGCGCGATGACGTTGGGGAGGAGATGGCTCAGAATGATCGTGCGGTCGCGCGCGCCGAGCGCCCGGGCGGCCTGGACGTACTCCAGCTGCCTGACGACGAGCACCTGCCCGCGCACCAGGCGCGCCATCCCCGCCCAGCCGACGACCCCGATGGTCACGAACACCACGCCGATGGATGGCTCCAGCGCCGCCACCATGGCGATGAGCAGGAGCAGCGTCGGGAACGCGAGGGTGACGTCGGCCAGCCGCATCACCAGCTCATCCACCCAGCGTCCGTAGTAGCCGGCAATGAGTCCGAGGGTGACGCCGAGCGCGAGGGCGATGCTCTGCGAGATGACGCCGACGGCGAGTGAGATGCGGGCGCCGAACACGAGGCGCGCCCACACGTCGCGCCCCTGGAAGTCGGTGCCCATCCAGTGGGTGACCGAGGGGCGCTGGAGCTGGTTGGTGAGATCGATGTCGATCGGATCGTGCCGGGCGACGAGGGGCGCGGCGACGGCGAGCATGGTCATCAGCACCACCACCACGATCCCGGTCATGGCGCGGCCATCGTGGCGAAGGCGCGCCCAGAGGAGCGCGATCACCGCGGCGAGCGGGCGGCGGCGCGCCGCGCTCGGGCCGCGGGCGCGCTGCCGATCGCCTGCCCGCATTGCACCACCAGCGAGCAGCGCGCGCACCGCCGGGGATCGCCATGGTTGGGGGCCACATCGGCGGCGAGGAGATCTTCGCGCAGATCGGCGAGCGTGCGAAGCAACTCCGACCTCAGGCTCTCGGTGAAGTCGATGCGAAAAGTACGGTCGGCGTATCGCAGATAGCCATAGCCGGCGAAGCGCGGCTCGATCTCCTCCAGCAGCGCGCAATAGGCGGCGAGCTGCACCACGTCGCGCAGCCAGGGCGTGGCGCTGCGCCGCGCGGGCTTGAGCTCGACCGGGACGACGCGTCCGTTCTCCTCCACGAGATAGTCCGGCTTCCCGGCGAGCCCGAGCCGCGCCGAGCGGAGCACGCGTGCCTGACGAGAGACGCCGGCGTCGCTGGAGCGAACGCGCCCGCCGACGCCGAAGCGCCGGTAGAGGACCGCGCTGGCGATCGCGGCCACGGCGCCCAGGAGCAGGAACAGGAGGACGAGGGTCATCGGGTGAAGAGGTACGCCAGAGCGCCAAGCGCGAGCGCCGCCGCGGCGAAGGCGAGGAGCCGCGCGGCGCGAAGGGTGTGGCCGTGGGCGCGATGGGCCCGGTGCCCTCGCTCGAAGCGATCGCCGAGCGCGCTGGTCTCGACGGCCTGCACCGCCCGCAGCCACCAGGCACGGCGGCAATAGGCGTACTCGGCCAGCTCGGACGCCGAGACGAATCGCTCGGTGTTACGCTCTGGCGCGGGGACGGTCATTCCTGCTCCTCCTGGTCGTCATCCTTCCCGTCCTGCTGCCCGGGCGGGGAGCGCTTCCACCGGCGGTGATGCCAGAAATACTGCTCCGGCGCGCGCCGCACGCAGTGTTCCAGGACACGTGTGTAGTGGGCGACGATGCGCTCCACGTCGCGGTCGGCGTCGCCGGTGTCCTCCACCGGGATCGGCTCCACGATGCCCACGAACCTGCCGTCGGGTTGGCGGATCACCGCGCCGAACAGGATGGGTACACCGAGGCGAAGGGCGAAGGTCGCCGGTCCGCGCGGGGTCTTGGCGAGCCGGCCGAAGAAGGGGACCCACACCGAGGCCGACTTGAGGAGCGACTGGTCAGCGAGGAAGGCCACCGCCCGTCCCTCCTTGAGCGCCTTGGGCGTGCGGCGCACCGCCTGACGGTCGAAGACGATGGAGATGCCGAGCGCCTCTCGGGTGCGGGTCACGTAGTCGTGCACCAGCGGGTTGTTGATCTTGCGCGCCACCGCGTCGAGCTTCACGCCCAACGCGGCGGCGGCGGCGCCGCAGAATTCCCAGTTGCCGAGGTGTCCGGTGACGAAGATGAAGCCGCCCTCCCGGCGCGCCCGCTCGATGTGCTCCACGCCTTCGATCCGCTCCAGCATGGCCAGGACATCTTCCTGGTGGAGCTTGGGAAGGAGGGCGGTCTCGACGGTGAGGCGACCGAGGTTCTCGTAGGCGCCGCGCGCGATGCGGCGCACCTCGTCAGGCGGAAGCTCGGGAAACGACTCGGCGATCTGCGTCTCCACCACGCGACGCCGGATGCCGAGCGGGCGATAGCCGAGCGCACCGATGGCGGCGCCGAGCCTGCCGGCGCGCTCCCAGCTGAGGAGGCCGAGGATGCCGACCACGCCGCGGAGGAGGGCGTACACCAGCCAGTCGAGGGGGGAGCCTTTCATGGGAGCGGCGGGGGCTACCAGCGCGAGCGGTCGCCGGCCACGATCACCGCGCGCTCCAGCGCGTCGGCCATCTCCACCTCGGGGAAGTCGCGCGCCACGCGCGCGCGCGCGGCGGCGCCCATGGCCACGCGCTGATCCTCGTGGGCGAGGAGACGGGCGACGGTCGCCGCCATCTCCGACGACTCTCCGGGGGGGAACAGCAAGCCGGTGATTCCATCGGCCACGAAGCGCTGGGCCACGGGGTCGCGCTCGGCGAGCACGGGGACCTTGAGCGCCTGCGCGTCGAGGTAGGCGTAGGCGGCGTCGTCACCAGCGGCGACGACCCAGACGAGATCGGCGGCCCGCAGGACGGCGTGCGCGTCGTCGCGATCGCCGAGAAAGGTGACCAGCGGCGTGACGCGTAGCGCGGCGGCGTGCATGCGGAGGTCTTCGTGGTCGGAGCCGGGGCCGACGAAGGCGAGGCGGAGCTCGGGGTGGCGCGGCGCCAGCAGCTTCACCACGCGGAGGACGTTGGCGGCGCGCACGCGGCTTCGGGTGTCGGCGGCGCAGACGATGAGCCGCGCGTCTCCGGCCGCGCCTAACGAGGCGCGCGACGCGGCGCGTACGGTGTCGTAGCCGGTGGAGTCGATCCCCAGCGGCGCCACGGCCGGCTCGATGCGCGCGCGTCGCACGGCGGGAGCGCGGCGACGATCCTCCTCGGTGGCGAAGAGGAGACCGGTGGCCGCCACGCGCAGCGCGAGGTTGGCGCCAAAGCCCAGGCGCGCCGTGTGCCCATGCTCGAAGCGCCTGACGAGGGCGGCGCGCTCGGCCCACCGCGCGGCGAAAGCGCCGATGAACTGATCACGATCGCCGTGGACGAGCACCACTTCCACGAAGGCGTCGAGGAGCACGCGTCGAAGGCGCCAGGCCCGCACCAGCCACGGCCCGCGCAGCTCGAGGGGAGCCACCTGGTAGCGGTCGTGGTCGAGCCGCTGCTCGAGGACGCTGGCCGAAGGGCAGGAATAGGTGACCTGATGTCCGCGCGCCGCGAGCGCACTGGCCGCCGCGGCGAACGCTCGCGCGCGACCGGTCCAGTCGGTATCGCTGCTGAAGAAGAGGACGCGCAAGAAGAGCGGGGAGCGGGAAGGGGAGCGGAGAGCGACGCGCCGGACGAGAGGCGCCCGCCGGTTTCTTGCCTAACGCTTGGGGGTCAGCAGGGCGACGGGGAGGATCACTTCCTCGGGGGTGACGCCGCCGTGGAGGAAGGAGCCGCGGTAGCGGGACTGGTACTCGCGCAGCTTGGTCGGGTAGACGAAGAAAGTATCGCCGGTGGCGAGCAGCGTGTTGCCGCCGAGTCCGCGCCGCGGGAGGCGGAGGTCATCGGAGTTGTTGAAGAGGAGGGCGTGCTCCGGACGCTCGGCGCGCAGGTCCTCGCCGAACTTGTAGCGCAGGTTGGCGGTGGCGTCGCGCTTGGCGAACACGGTGGCCGGCGTCAGGCAGTGGATGGACCCGTGGTCGCTGGTGACCAGCACGGGGATGCGCCGGCGCGCCGCTTCCTTGAGCAGGCCGAAGAGCGCCGAGCGCTCGAACCACTGGCGAGAGATCTGTCTGAGCGCCATCTCGTCGCGCGCCACCTCGAAGAGGATCGCCGACTCGCTGCGCCCGTGCGTGAGGAGATCCACGAAGTTGAAGACGAAGGCGCTCACCCCCTCGGTGAGGATCGCGCCGGAGAGCCGGCGCTCGAGATCGTCGGAGTCGGCGGCGGTGGAGATCTTCTCGTAGCGCACCGGCTTCTTGACCTCGAGCTCCTTGAGATGCTCCTCCAGCAGCTCGCGCTCGTGCGCGTTGAGCGTCTCGTCCTCACGCTCACCCCACCAGTCGGGGAATCGGGCCGCGATCTCACCCGGAAAGAGCCCGCTGAAGAGCGCGTTCCGCGAGTAGGGCGTGGCGGTGGGGAGCACCGAGAAGTAATGCGTCGTCTCGACGTCGAAGTACGGGGCGAGCAGACGCTGGAGCACGCGCCACTGGTCGAGGCGCAAGCAGTCGATGACCACGAACACCGCCGCGCGCTCGCGGCCGAGCACGGGGAGGAGGAACTCGCCGATGATGTCGATGGAGAGCGGCGGACGGTCGCCCTCGAGATTGCGCAGCCAGGCCGGGTAGGCATGGCGCATGAAGTCGGCGAACTCGCGACGAAGATCCGGATAGAGCGCCTGGAGCGACTCGTACAGGCTGCGCTCCCCGGCCTCGGCCAGCGCGATGTCCCAGTCGATGAGCTCCGAGTAGCGCGCGATCCACCCGCGCCAGTCGAGCGTGCGCTCGCGCTCCAGCTCGAGGGCGCGGAAGCGCTCGACGAAGGAGCGCGCGATCGCCTGCTGGCGGATGCGCGGCCCCTCGAGGATACGGGTGATGACCGACAGCACCTGACGAGGGTTGATCGGCTTGACGAGGTAGTCGCGCACGTCCACACCGATGGCTTCCTTGAGCGTGGCGTCTTCCTCGCTCTTGGTGACCATCACGATCGGGAGGTGGGCGTCGAGCTCGCGGATCTCACGGTAGGCCTCGAGGCCGCGTTTGCCTGGCATTTGCTCATCGAGGAGGACGACGCCGTAGGGGCGGCGCCGCAGCATCTCCACCGCATCGTCGGCGTTGGTGGCGGCGTCGACCTCGAAGCCTTTCTGGCGCAAGAAGATGCGGTGCGACTCGAGGAGGTCTGCTTCGTCGTCGATCCAGAGTACCGACTTCTCGGGTGCTGTCATACTCGGAAGGTAGCCGAGGCCTGATGGGCGAACAACCGGGAGACAGGGAATGCGCATTGGGGAATGGACGAGGATTTCTGGCGGCGGTGGCAGGAGCCAATGCATCCTTCGCACATGCCCAATGCAACGCAGGGCGGAAACCTGCATGCACCGCGTCCTTTCCGGTGGCGGGCGCTGGCGACGCTGGCGGGGCGGCAGCCGATCGGGGGAGACAGGGAGATCGCGCTGGGGTGTCTGATGGCGGCGCGGCTGGCGGCGGGTGGGATCGGCGAGAGTCCGCTGCCGGTAGCGGTGCGCGCCGAGCGGTCGGTGGCGGCGCGGGCGTGGCTGGCATCGCTCACCGTGCCGCCCCCGATTCGCGCGGCGCTCATGCGCGTGGCGGAGGCGAGCGGCCGAGAGGACGCCGGGGAGCTCGCGAGCGCGGTGCGGGCGCTGGCCGCGGCGGCCACGGCACAGCTCGACGCGTCGAGTCGGATGGAGCTGGAGCGGCTCGCGCAGGAGGTGCAGGGCCCCGCCTGACCGACGACAGGCGGGCGGTTGCTCCCGGCGTCTCGCTCTCGTCAATCGAGGATGGGATCGCGCACCGACATCTCCCCCCTCTCCCTCGTCATGCAACGGGTAGACGCCATCGCCGATGGCGCCCGGGCGCCGGACACGATCGAGACCGGCTTCCCGAGCGTGGACAAGCTGCTGGGCGGGGGCGTGCGCCGCGGCGATCTGGTGGTGCTGGGGGGCGAGGTGGGCGCAGGGAAGTCGGCGCTGGCGCTGGCCGTGGCCCTCCGCGCCTGCCAGGGCGGTCGCCGGGTCGCTTTCCTTTCCGGCGAGATGTCGATCGAGCGCGTGCTGGAGCGCGCCCTGGCGATCGAGGGGAGGGCGCGGATCGACGACATGCGGGGCGGATCGCTGGATGACGCGACGCGGGCCGGTGTTGGCGCGGCCGCGCTCAGGCTGCGCCACCGGATGCCCGAGATCGCGCGGATGCCCCGGGGCGGCGCGGATGCGATCACCGACTTCCTGCGGAGCGCGGTCGAGGTGGAGATGGCCGTGCTCGACTCCCTCCAATCGATCCCCGACGGCGCGCGCGGGCAGGACGAGGAGCTAGCCAGCGCGCTGCGCCGCCTGAAGGGGCTGGCGGTGGACGGGAACCTCGCCATCCTGCTGACGGCCCACCTCCCCCTGCACCGCCCCGACCGCCCGGACCCCCGCCCCACGCTGGAAGACTTCGGCGCCCTCGGCGCCGTGAAGCACCACGCCGACATCGTGCTGGGGCTGTTCCGGGAGGAGCAGTACCGCCCCGACCGGGCCGCCGAAGGCGCCACGGAGCTGGCCGTGCTCAAGAACCGAAATGGAACGACGAGCTACGTTGATCTATACTTCTACCGCCAGTGGCTCCGGTTCGAGGACATGGTCGAGCCCGACCGCTGAGGGAACCACGCAGGCGGGTCGTGTGACCTGCTCCCGACGCCTGGTTCGCGAGCGGCAACCGGGAGGTTGATGAGTAGCTTCGGCGCACGAGCCGTCGTCGGTCGAGAAGTCAGGCGCATCGTCGGGCAACTCACCAGGACCATGCTTCGGTGGCGCCTCCGAGATCGCTGGTCACCTTCCTCCCAGCGTCTTACGTCGCGCGTCTACCCCGATTACGCCGCGTACGTCAAGCACCAGCGAACGAAATTCGACGCGATGCGGCACCGGTCGCTGCGCAACCATGACAGCCGCTTTTACGAGGTGCTCCGCTCGCGGCTCCGCTCGCTTCCTCACGCGCTGCATGGGAAGTCGGTTCTCTGCCTCGGCGCGCGACAGGGGAGCGAAGTTCGCGCGTTCATCGACGCCGGCGCGTTCGCGTTAGGCGTCGACTTGAATCCCGGGCGTGACAACCGCTACGTCGTCTCCGGTGACTTTCACGCCCTCCAGTTCGCCGCCGGCTCCGTGGACGTCGTCTACACGAACGCGTTGGACCACGCGTTCGATCTCGACCGCATCCTCGACGAAGTTCGCCGCGTCCTCGCCACGGGCGGGCTTTTCATCGCCGAAGTGGGTCCCGGCAGCGAGGAGGGTGGGCGGCCCGGGTTCTACGAGAGTCTCGTGTGGCCGCACGTCGCCGAGCTGATCCGCCGGATGGCCGACCGCGGCTTCGAGCTCGAGTGTCGCAGTCGGTTCGAGCACCCGTGGCCCGGCGAACAGCTGGTGCTGCGCGCGGGCGTGCCGGCCGATGCAATCTCGAGCATGAGCTGAGCTCGGCGACGCAGCATCCACGCGTTGGCCGCCTCCGGCAGGGACGGCTATATTTTTCTATGTCGTCCGCCGGCATCGGTCGCCGGCCCGCATCGATTTCTCCGCCCGGTGTCCTCCGATGGCCGGCCACAGTAAATGGAAGCAGATCAAGCACTACAAGGCCGCCGCTGACGCCAAGCGCGGCGCGCTGTTCACCAAGCTTATCCGCGAGATCACCGTGGCCGCCAAGCAGGGGGGCGGCGATCCGAATGGCAATCCGCGCCTGCGAACGGCCATCGACGCCGCGCGCGCCGCGTCGATGCCGAAGGAGAACATCGAGCGTGCGGTGAAGAAGGGGACGGGAGAGCTGGAAGGGGTGGAGTACCAGGACGTCACCTACGAGGGATACGGACCCGGCGGCGTGGCGCTGATCATCCAGACGCTCACCGACAACCCGACGCGCACGGTGGCCGACGTGCGACACAAGCTCTCCCGCGCCGGCGGCAACCTGGGCGCCGCCAACTCGGTGTCGTGGATGTTCGAGAAGAAGGGGCAGCTCTACATCGATGCCGCCGCCCACCCCGACGAAGATGCGGTGCTCGAGGCGGCGCTCGACGCGGGCGCGGAAGATTTCGGGCGAGAGGGTGAGCAGTATCTGGTGACGACGGAGCCGACGCACTTTCACGCCGTGAAAGCCGCGCTGGAGGCGAAGGGGATCGTGGCCGCCGAGGCGGAGATCACGATGATCCCGAAGACGACGGTGCGGGTGGAGGGGAAGACGGCGGAGTCCGTGCTCAAGCTGCTCGAGGAGATCGAGGACCTGGACGACGTGCAGAAGGTCTCCGCCAACTTCGACATGGACGTGGCCGAAATGGCCCAGGCGTGAGCCGCCGCACGTGATCGTGCTCGGCATCGATCCGGGCACGGCGACCACCGGTTACGGCGTGGTCACGGGCGAGCCGTTCGGCTCGTTCTCGCTCGTGGAATGCGGCGTGATCCGCACCAACGCGCGCGATCCCCTTCCCCGGCGGCTGCGCGAGATCTACGACGACGTGCGCGCGCTCATCGCCCGGCACTCCCCCGACGCGCTCTCCATCGAAGATGTGTTCTACGCCAAGAACGTGCGCACCACGGTCGTGCTCGGTCACGCCCGCGGCGTCATCCTGCTGGCCGCCGAGCAGGCCGGGCTCGACATCCACGAGTACCCGCCGGCCGAGATCAAGAAGGCGGTGGTGGGGAGCGGCGGGGCGACCAAGGAGCAGGTGCAGTTCATGGTGTCGCGCCTGCTGCGCCTCAAGTCGGCGCCGCACCCGTCGGACGCCGCCGACGGCGCGGCGGCCGCGCTGGCGCACATCATGACGGCGCGCCTTCCCCGGATCGACGCGTCAGGCAGACCACGGAGCGGCCGGTGATCGCGCAGCTCAAAGGGATGCTGCTGGTGCGCGAGCTGGATCGCGTGGAGATCATGACCGCCGGCGGCGTGGCCTACGACGTCATCATCCCGTTGGGCGTGTACGAGACGCTTCCCAAGGTCGGCGAGGAGGTGTCGCTCTTCACGCACGTGGTGGTGCGCGAGGACGCCTGGCTGCTCTACGGATTCTCCACCGTCTTCGAGCGGAAGGTCTTCCAGCGGGTGCTCACCGCCAACGGCGTGGGGCCGGCGCTGGCGATCGGGATGCTCTCGGCGCTCAGCGCCGAGCGATTGGTGCGCGCCATCCGCGAGCACGACCTCCCCACGCTCCAGGGAATCCCGCGCGTCGGGCGAAAGAAGGCGGAGCGGATGGTGCTCGATCTCGCGGACAAGCTCGACGACGTGCAGGTTGGAGCAGCGGCGGGCGGCGCTCGCCCCGAAGGCGCGGCCGCCGAGGATGCGGTACGCGCGCTGGTGTCGCTCGGCTACACGACGGTGGATGCCGAGAAGGCGGTCCGCGCGGCGCTCGACTCGGGGGGACGCGGGATGGGAGCGGCGGAGCTCATTCGTTCGGCACTGGCCAAGATCGGAGGACGAGGATGACCGCGCGTCGCACCGCGACCTTCACCGAATCCGTCATCCGCGAGATGACGCGCATCGCGCAGCAGCACGAGGCGATCAACCTGGCGCAGGGCTTCCCCGACTTCCCCATGCCGGAGCCGATGAAGGAAGCGGCGTGCGCGGCCGTGCGGGGGGACATCAATCAGTACGCGATCACCTGGGGCTCGCCGCCGTTGCGACTGGCGATCGCCGAGAAGTACCGCCGGTGGTACGACATGGAGGTGGACCCCGAGCGGGAGATCACGGTCACCTGTGGCGCCACGGAAGCGATGGCGGCGGTCTTTCTCGCGCTGATCGATCCCGGGGACGAGGTGATCGTGCTGGAACCCTTCTACGAGAACTACGGGCCCGACGCGATCCTGGCCGAGGCGAAACCGGTGTTCGTGCCGCTCGAGCCGCCCGACTGGAAGCTCGACCCCGCGCGCCTGCGCGCCGCCTTCTCGCGCCGCACCAAGGCGATCGTCGTCAACACGCCGCACAACCCGAGCGGACGCGTGCTCACCCGCGAGGAGATCGCGCTCATCGCCGAGCTGTGCATCGAGCACGACGCGTGGGCGTTCACGGACGAGATCTACGAGCACATTCGCTATGCCGGGAATCACCACGTGCTGGCGATGTGGCCCGGGATGCGGGAGCGGACGGTGACGATCTCGGGGCTCTCCAAGACGTTCAGCTGCACGGGGTGGCGACTCGGCTACGCGATCGCGCCGCCCACGGAGTCGGTGGCGATCCGCAAGGTGCACGACTTCCTCACCGTGGGCGCTCCGGCGCCGCTCCAGGCGGCGGGCGCGGTGGGGATGGCGTTCGGCGCGGACTATTACAACACGCTGGCGCTGGAATACCGGGCGCGGCGCGATCTACTGTGCGCGGCGATTCAGGAAGCCGGCTTCCAGTTCACGCCGCCGGAAGGGGCGTACTACGTGCTGGCGGATTTTTCGGCGCTGAGCGACATGCCCGACGCCGAGTTCGCGCGGTGGATGACGAAGGAGATCGGAGTGGCGACGGTGCCGGGGTCGAGCTTCTACCACGAACCGTCGCTGGGCCGGAAGCACACCAGATTCGCGTTCTGTAAGCGGATGGAGACGCTCGAACGAGCGGCGGAGAAGTTGGCGGACCTCCGAGCGCGGGTGTGAGCTTTCGCACATCCTTCATCTTCGGTATATATTTGGGTCATGTCCCGCGCTGAAATAACCACCCCCGAGATGGTCGCCGAGGAGTCCGTCGTCGAGCTGTCGCTCAGGCCGCAGCGCCTGGCGGAGTTCATCGGGCAGCAGAAGGTCAAGGACAGCCTGCGCATCTACATCGACGCGGCGATGGCGAGGCGGGAGCCGCTCGATCACACGCTGTTCTACGGGCCACCGGGGCTGGGGAAGACCACGCTGGCCGAGCTGATCGCCAGGGAGATGGGGGTCAACATCCGCACGACCTCCGGGCCGGCGCTGGAGAAGCCGGGGGACCTGGTGGGGACGCTGACCAACATGCGCGAGGGGGACATCCTCTTCATCGACGAGATCCACCGCCTGAGGCCGATCATCGAGGAGTTCCTCTATCCGGCGATGGAGGACTACAAGATCGACATCCGGCTCTCCGAGGGGCCCAAGGCGCAGACCATCGTCATGCCCGTGGAGCGCTTCACGCTGATCGGCGCCACCACGCGGCTCGGGATGCTCACGCCTCCCATGCGCGCGCGCTTCGGGATCGAGCAGCGGCTCAACTACTATCCGTACGAGGACCTCGAGATGATCGTGCACCGCACGGCCGAGGTCATCAACGTCGAGATCGACGAGCTGGGGGCGAGCGAGATCGCGCGGCGGTCGCGCGGGACGCCGCGGGTGGCGAACCGGCTCCTGCGTCGCGTACGCGACTTCGCGCAGGTGAAGGCGAATGGCGTGATCACCAAGCAGGTGGCCGAAGAGGCGCTGCTCCTGCTCGACGTCGACACCTTCGGGCTCGACGACATGGACACGCGCATCCTCAAGACGATCATCGACAAGTTCGACGGCGGACCGGTGGGCGTGGCGACGATCGGCGCGGCCGTGGGCGAGGACCCGGCCACCATCGAAGAAGTGTACGAGCCGTTCCTGGTGCAGAACGGCTTCCTGCACCGCACGTCGCGCGGGCGCGTGGCGACGCCGCAGGCGTACCGCCACTTCGGCTACACGCCTCCCGGCGAGCACAGCGCGCAGCCGACGCTCTTTTGAGCTCGGCGGCCGGGGAGCCGTCCGGCCGTCTCCTGCCGGGCTCCCGCACCAGTGACTACGACTTCGTCCTCCCCGCTCACCTCATCGCGCAGGAGCCGCTCGAGCGGCGCGACGAGAGTCGTCTGCTCGTGGTCGAGCGGGCCGCCGGGCGCATCTCGCACCACGGCTTCCGAGACATCGTGGAGCTCATCGCGCCGGGCGATGCACTCGTCCTCAACACGACCCGCGTGCTCCGCGCGCGGCTGCTCGGCACGCGCGACTCCGGGGCGCCGGGGGAGGTGCTTCTACTCCGTCCGCAGGGCGAGGCGCGCTGGGAGGCGATGGTACACCCCGGCGGAAAGCTCCGCCCCGGCCGCACGCTACACATCGCGCCCGGCTTCGACGTGGCGATCGAGGAGATCACCGACCGTCGCACGCGCATCGTGCGTCTCATCGCCGAGGATCCGGACGCGGCGGTGGAGCGCCATGGTCACGTCCCGCTCCCACCCTACATCGCGCGCGCCGACCGGCCGGAGGACGCCGAGCGATATCAGACCGTGTACGCGCGAGAGCGCGGGTCGGTGGCGGCGCCCACCGCTGGGCTGCACTTCACGCCGGCGCTGCTGGCAACGCTGGCGGCGCGCGGCGTGAGGCGGGCGGACGTGGTGCTGCACGTCGGCGCCGGAACGTTCAAGCCGGTGGAGACCGAGGATCCGGCCGCGCACGTGATGCACGAGGAGTGGTTCTCCCTTCCGGCGGAGAGCGCGGCGGTGCTGAACGAGACGCGGGCTCGCGGCGGCGCCATCTGCGCCGTGGGAACGACCTCGGTGCGCACGCTGGAGAGCGCCGTGCGCGAGGATGGGAGCTTCGACGCCGCGCGGGGCGACACGCGCATCTTCATCCGTCCGCCCTACCGGTTTCGCGCCGTGGACAAGCTGATCACGAACTTCCATCTTCCCCGCTCCACGCTGGTGATGCTGGTGGCGGCGTTCGCCGGCTACGAGCTCACCATGCGGGCCTACCGCGAGGCGGTTGACGCGAGATACCGATTCTACTCCTACGGCGATGCGATGGCTGTCGTGTAAGCGTTGGCTTACGCATGCGATGGTGCTCCTGACGTGCGCCATCGCCGCCGGCTGTCCGACGATGGTGCGGCGGTGGTACGTCCCCACGGCCGGCGAGGAGACGATGGCGCTGGATGACCTTCGTCAGGCGGCGGACCTCGCCCTGCGCACCGAGTGTCCGCGTCTCCTGCGTGGCGGCTCGTCGGCCACCGGCGAGGCGCTGGTGGTGGTGGAGGTGGACGAGCGGGGCGTGGTGCACCGCGCGCGCATCGAGGAGAGCTCGGGTGATCGCGCGGTGGATGATCTCTTCGGCACGTTGGCCACGCGCATGCGCCTCCAGCCGACGTCGGCGACCAACGGCAGCGTCGCCGAGGGGACGGTAGCCATCGGCTACTCGTGCGCGCCGAACATCGCCATCGCCACGATCCGGCTGAATCCGTGACGGCGTCCGGCTTCTCCTTCGCCATCGACGCGTCCGCCGGCGCCGAGCGCGCCGGCGTTTTCGTCACGCCGCACGGCGCGGTGGAGACGCCGGCGTTCATGGCGGTGGGCACGCAGGCCACGGTCAAGACGCTCGACCCGCGCGAGCTCCGCGAGGCCGGCGCGCAGATCATCCTGGGAAACGCCTACCACCTGCATCTCCGCCCCGGCGAAGCGGTGGTGCGCGCCATGGGCGGTCTCCACGCCTTCATGGGATGGGATGGCCCGATCCTCACCGACTCGGGCGGCTTCCAGGTGTTCTCGCTGGCGACGCTGCGCAGCGTCACCGAGGAAGGTGTGGAGTTCCAGAGCCACATCGACGGCTCGCGCGAGCACTTCACCCCCGAGTCGGTGATCGGCATCGAGCGCGCATTGGGAGCCGACGTCATCATGCAGTTCGATCACGTGATCCCCGGGCAGTCGGAGCTGGCCGACGCGCGTGACGCGAGCGAGCGGAGCATCCGCTGGCTGGAGCGCGCGCGGCGCGCCTTCGAGCTGTCGTCGCCGCTCCGCGACGGACTGCCCCCGCAGGCGCTCTTCCCCATTCTGCAAGGCGGGATTCACGCCGAGCTCCGGCGCGCGGCCGCCGGCGCGATACGCGGCATGGATGACTGGCCCGGCTACGCCATCGGCGGGCTCTCGGTGGGCGAAGCGAAGCCCGACATGTACGCCATGCTCGACGTGAGCGATGACGCGCTCCCGCGCGATCGCCCGCGCTACCTCATGGGCGTCGGCTTCCCCGAGGACCTGATCGAGGGGGCGCGGCGCGGCATCGATCTCTTCGACTGCGTGGCGCCCACGCGCATGGGACGAACGGGGACGGCGTTCACCAGCGAGGGGCGCATCAACGTGCGCAACGCGTCGCTCCGCACCGACGCGCGTCCACTCGACGAGCGGTGCCAGTGCGCCACCTGTCGCCGCTTCACGCGCGCCTACGTTCGCCATCTCTTCGTGGCCGAGGAGACCCTGGGGCTCCGCCTCCTCTCCCTGCATAATGTACATTTCCTGCTGGCGCTCATGCGCGACGCGAGAGCGGCGATTCGTGCCGGCACCTTCGACGCGTGGAGTCGCGACTGGCTCGCGCGCTACCACTCCAGACCCGTACGGACAACATGAACGCACTCGTCGCCGGCTTTCTCCTCCTGGCCCCTCCCTCGGGTGGCGCCGGCAGCCCCTTCACGGGGTTCCTGCCCATCCTCCTCATCTTCTTCATCTTCTACTTCATCGTCTTCCGTCCGCAGGCGAAGCAGCGCAAGCAGCTCGAGGCATCGCTGATGGCGCTCAAGAAGGGTGATGAAGTGGTGACGGCGGGTGGTCTGGTGGCCGAGGTGGTGCACATCAAGGAAGGGATCAAGGACGGGCAGCCGGCCAGGACGCTGGAGGACCGCGTCACCATCAAGTCGGGGGAGTCGCGCCTGGTGGTGGAGCGTGGACGCATCGCCCGTGTGATCACCAAGAGCGCCGAGCCCGCCGCGTCGTGAGCCTGCTGGACATCTACCTGCTGGGCGCGCCGATCCTCCGGCAGGAGACGACGAAGGTCGAGGTCATCACCGATGATCTCCGCCGCCTCATCGACGACATGTTCGAGACGATGTACGCGGCGAAGGGGATCGGGCTGGCGGCGCCGCAGGTGGGACGGAGGGAGCGCGTGGCGGTGGTGGACGTGGACGACAATCCGCTCGTCATCGCCAACCCGGAGATCGTGCTCCGCGAGGGCTCGCAGAAGGGCGAAGAGGGATGTCTCTCCATCCCGGAGATCTACGGCGACGTGGAGCGCGCCGAGCGCGTGGTGGTGCGGGCGCTCGACCGTGAGGGGAAGCCGTTCGAGATCGAGGCCACCGAGCTCATGTCGCGCTGTCTCCAGCACGAGATCGACCATCTGCACGGCAAGCTGTTCATCGATTACCTCGGCCACTTCAAGCGGCGCAGCGCGCTCGCCAAGTGGGAGAAGCTCCGGAAGGGGGAGAAGTCGCTCACCCGCTCGGTCGGGCCGAAGGAGGTAGCCGCACACCACCGGCGCGACGAGGAGCTCTGAGTTGCGCGTGCTCTTCTGGGGGACCTCGGGCTTCGCCGCGCCGTCGCTGCGGGCGCTCATCGGCGAGGGGTTCGAGGTGGTGGGAGTGGTGACGCAGCCCGACCGCGCGGTGGGGCGCTCGCGCTCGCGCCTGGCGCCGCCACCGATCAAGGAGATCGCCGTCGCCGACGGTCTCCCCGTTTTCCAACCCGAATCGCCGCGCGCGAGCGAGTTCGCGGAGCAGCTTCGCGCGCTCGAGCCGGAGCTGTCGGTGGTGGTGGCGTACGGGCACATCCTGTCCAGGGAGCTGATCGACCTTCCCTCGCTCGGCACCGTCAACGTGCATGCGTCACTCCTCCCCAAGCTGCGCGGGGCGGCGCCCATCCAGGCGGCGATCCGCGAAGGGTTCATCGAGACGGGCGTGACCATCATGAGGATGGTCCCCGCGCTCGACGCCGGTCCGATCATCCTCCAGGCGCGGACGCCGATCAACGAGGACGAGACGTTCGGCGAGCTGGAGCTCCGTCTCTCGGAGCTGGGCGCGCTGGCGCTGGTGGAGGCGCTCACCCTCCTCGAGCTCGACAAGGCCAGCGAGCGCGCGCAGGACGACAGCGCCGCTACCTACGCCCCCAAGATCGGGCGCGACGACACGCGCATCGATTGGCGCGAGGGGTGCGGCGTGGTGGCGCGCTTCATCCGCGCCTACGACCCCAGGCCCGGCGCCTTCACCCTCCATCGCGGCGCGCGGGTGAAGCTCTTCGGCGCGGTTGCCACCGAGGAAGCCGGCGACGAGGGAGACCGCGCGCACGGCCAGGTGCTCGTCGTGGACGAGCGCGGCATGCTGGTCGCCACCGGCGATGGCGCGGTCTGGATCGCAGAGGCGCACCCGGCGGGGAAGAAGCGATTGCCGGCGCATCTGTGGGAGAGAGGGCGGGGGGTGAAAGTGGGCGAGAAACTCGGTGAATGAGCGGGTGGGAGGAGGGAGGAGGGAGGAGGGAG
>DATFFZ010000063.1:0-4787 GCA_035249845.1 Gemmatimonadaceae bacterium | reverse complement strand
TCGCGTTGAGGCCCAACGCGAACAGACGCGAGTAGTCCTGACCGAAGAGCTTGGTCTGCGCGCCGGCGGCTTCGTCGGTCTGCGCGTACGCGCGAGCGCAGTACTCCGTGGATGCCTTGAGCGCGGCGACCAGCGCGGCCTTCGATTTGGCCGCCTTCTCGACCTCATCCTCCGCACGGGGAGGCTCGCCTAACGCGGCGGCGCACATCATGTACTGCGCCCCGGCCACGTGCCCGACGAGCTCGCCGAACGAGCGCACTTTCTCCGTGGGCTTGTACGCGTAGTCCGCCTCGGGGAGCTCCTCGGCGGCGGTGGTGATGTATCCGGTCATCTGCTGCCAGAGCTGGCGATGGGTCGCCACCGCCATGGTGGCCGAGCCGGCGGATGGGCGAGCGTCGATGGCCGAACTGGCGGCGACGATGGCGACCACGGCGGTAACCATGCCCAGCGTGGCGAGAGTCAGGCGCTTCATGAGACCTCCCCGAATCGATTCAAATGTTGAACTGCGTCCAATGGTGATCCATGTGCCGATACGTCAATCGCCCCCACTGCTCGGCGGTCATCGAGCCGAAGGCGGGATGCCGCGGCCAGACGTCACGCTTCCGCGTCTCGGTACCGAACCGTTCGATGAGCGCGCGACACTCGGCGACATCGGTGTCCCACGATGTCGGAACCCGCGCCAACAGCTCCGGGGCCGTCGGCACACCCTTCGGCCAGGGGAGCCAGTACATCACCAGCTGCTTGAGCGGCGGGTGTCGCCAGGGGACGCGCTTCGCTTTCGTCTCGATGTCGCCGAAGCACATCCTGATGGATTCGTTGATGTGGCAGATCATCTCCGGTGCGGTCATGCGTCCCCAGGCGCCGCGCGTGGTGGGAGTGAGCTTCTCCAGGCGCGTCAACAGCTCCCGCCGCGCCGGCTCCTGCCAAAGGGACCGCATTCTCTCTCCCCATCTCCGAGTGCCCGCGCCCGGCGCGGGCGAGGAGCCGCGCGTCCCGGGGGATGGTGAACAGCGCGAGGCCGTCCTCCGCCATCCCATCAACGTTGTCGGTTGGGAGGAGGGGGTGCAAGGTCGGCGGCCGCGGATGCCGATGGAGCGGACCAACCCTTCACGCGCGCGCCCTGTCTCATCCGGCGCCCGGATGCACCGGACGGAGATCTCACGAGGAGGGAGCACGGCATGTCGTCGATCCTGAAGGAGCTTCGGAACGCCGCGCGCTCGCTGTTGCGCGCCCCGGTGGTCGCGATCTCCGCGGTGGTGTGCATTGGACTCGGCGTCGGCGCCACCACCGCCATCACGAGCGCGATCGACCGCGCGCTCCTTCAACCGCTTCCCTTCCGCGACCCCGAGCGGCTGGTGATGGTGTATCGCACCACGCCGCACTTCACGACCGGCCCGTTCTCCGCGCCCAACTACTCCGACCTCGCGCGCCTCGCGCGGCAGCTCGAGGCCATGGCCGCCATCGCCCAGGGCACGGCGCTTCTCTCTCTCCCCGATGAAGCGGTGCAGATCACCGCCTATCGTGCGAGCGGCAACCTCTTTCGCACCCTCGGCGCCCGGCCTCTGCTCGGCCGCCTCTTCCTCGACTCCGACGACTCCGACTCCGAGGTCCCCGTCGTGGTGCTCTCGGAGGAGCTCTGGCGCGAGCGCTTCGGCGCCGATTCGTCGTTGATCGGACGCACCATTCCACTCGACGGTCGCGCGCACGCGGTGATCGGCGTCCTGCCGCCGGACTTCCGCGTGCCACACACGAGCCTGCTCCTCCGACCAAGCGCCTGGGTCCCCATGCGCTTCACGCCCGAGCAGCTGGGGCGCCGGCGCTCCAACTATCTCCGCGTCATCGGCCGCCTGGCGGACGGCGCGACCCTCGAGTCGGCGACGGCGGAGCTGGTGCGGGCCTTCGACGGCATCGTCGAGTCCTTCCCGCAACTGCACGGCGAGTCGGTGCGCGTCGTGTCCATGCCCGGTGAGAGCGTGAGCGCGGTGCGCGCGCCGCTCCTCATGGTGCTCGGCGCCGTCGGCATGGTGCTTCTCATCGCGGCCACCAACGTCGCCAGCCTGCTCCTCGCGCGCGGCGTACACCGCCGCCGCGAGGTGGCCATCCGGACGGCGCTGGGCGGTGCGCGATGGCAGGTGATGCGCCCCGCGATCGCCGAGAGCGTGGTGCTGGTGGGGAGCGGTCTCCTGCTGGGACTGCTGCTGGCGCTCGCGGGCGTGCGCACGATCGGCGCGCTGGCCGCGGTTCGCATGCCACACCTCCTCGGGCTGGAGATCGACGGACGCATCATCGCGTTCGCCGCCCTCGTCTCGATCGTGGTCGGTCTTCTCTGTGGAGCGATCCCCGCCTGGCGCGGCTCCACGGTGGATCCGCAGGATGCACTGCGCGGGCACGGCGGCGGGACAGGGGCGCAGCATCACCGTGCCCTCAACGGACTGGTCGTCGCCGAGGTGGCGCTCTCGCTCGTGCTCCTCATCGGTGCCGGGCTCGTGCTCAAGGGATTCACGCAGCTCCTGCGCAACGATCCCGGCTTCGACCCGAAGCCGCTCCTGACGCTCAAGGCCACGGTGTCACCCGATCGCTATCCCGACAACAGCGCCGTGCGCCGCTTCCTCGAGCCATCGCTGGCGGCCATCCGACAGCTGCCGGGTGTGGAGGAAGCGTCGGCCATCACGCTGCTGCCGTACGAGAACTGGGGATGGAACTTCAACGTGCGCTACGAGGGACAGCCGGCCGACGACCCGACGCAGAAACCGCTGGTGGAGAATCGCGTGGTGACGCCGGAGTTCTTCGCGGTCACTCGTCAGCGCCTGAGGAGCGGTCGTCTGCTCGCCGCCGGTGATGACGAGCGGCCGGAGGCGCCGGCGGTGGTGGTGGTCAACGAGGCACTCGTCAGGCGCGACTTCGAGGGACGCGATCCCGTCGGCCAGCGCTTTCACACCGGCGACACGACCTTCGCCACCATCGTGGGCGTGGTGAGCGACATCCGGAACTTCGGCCCGGTGGAGGCGCCGAGGCCGGAGGTGTATCGACCCTACAGGCAGAGCCCGGACGGGTCGGTCTTTTCGATCGTGGTGCGCGTGCGCGGCGATGACCCCATGGCCGTCCTCGCCGCCGTGCGCGCAGCCGTCATGGGGGTGGATCGCAACGTGGCCATCACCGAAGCGCGTCCGATGGCCGAGGTGATCGCGCTGAGCGTCGGCCGTCCCCGCTTCTTCGTGACGCTGATCGGCGTGTTCGCCGGCGTGGCGCTGGTGCTGGCCGTGTCGGGAATCTACGGCGTGATGAGCTACGCCGTGGCGCAACGCACGCGCGAGTTCGGGATCCGGAGCGCGCTGGGGAGCACCACCACGCGCACGCTACGACTGGTGACGGGACGCGGCATGCGACTGGTCGCGTTCGGCACGCTGATCGGCCTGGCGGGCGGCGCCGCCATCACGCGGGTGCTCCGCGGACTGCTCTACGGCGTGAGTCCGCTCGACACGGTGACGTGGATGTTGGCGACGGTCGCGCTTTCCGGCGTGGGCCTGCTGGCCACGCTGCTGCCGGCGTATCGCGCCACCCGCGTGGACCCGTTGATCGCCATGCGGACGGAGTAGCCGTCCCCGCGCCCGTCAGGGGTCCGGGCGCTCGCGCGCACCCCCGCGCGCGATGCCGGCTACGGTACGAAGACCGGGTCGCGCGCGCAACGACGGGCCGAGACCGCCGTGACGGGCTCCCGCCGCCACTCCACGACCTGGCGCGAAGGCAGGGGGCTTGCGCGGGCGCGTCCGGGAGTGAGCTTCGCGTGGAGCCCAACCAAGGGGAGACTGGCGTTTGGCTGACCTCGTCGAGCAGCTACAGGCGACCTTCGGGAAGACCTACACCATCGAGCGCGAGCTCGGCGCGGGTGGGATGTCGCGCCTGTTCGTGGCGTGGGACACGCTTCTGCGCCGCCGCGTCGCCATCAAGGTCCTCCCCCCGACGCTGGCGGCCGCCGTCTCGGTGGAGCGCTTCAACCGCGAGATCATGCTCGCCGCCGCGCTCCAGCATCCGCACATCGTGCCGGTACTGAGCGCCGGAGAGCTGGAAGGGCTGCCGTATTACATCATGCCTTTCGTGGAAGGAGAGTCGCTGCGCGCGCGCGTAGGGCGCGGTCCGCTCTCCGTCCGCGAAGCGGTGAGCGTCATGAAGGACGTGTCGCGGGCGCTCTCGTACGCGCACGGGCGCGGCGTCATCCACCGCGACATCAAGCCCGACAACATTCTCTTGTCAGGCGGGTCGGCCACGGTCACCGACTTCGGCGTGGCCAAGGCCATCGTCGCCTCGCGCCTGCGCCAGACGGCGGAGCAGGCCACGGGAACGATCACCGGGGTCGGCATCTCGATCGGGACACCGGCCTACATGGCGCCGGAGCAGGTCTCCGCCGACCCGGCACTCGACCATCGCGCCGACATCTACGCGCTCGGGATCGTCTCGTACGAGATGCTCGCCGGGGCGCCGCCCTTCCGCGCGCGAACGCCGCAGCAGATCCTCACCGCGCACCTCACCGAGAAGCCGGCCAACATCACGACGCGGCGCTACGACGTGCCGCAGGCGCTCGCCAACATCGTGATGGACTGCCTGCAGAAGGAGCCGGCGGCGCGTCCGCGCACGGCCAACGATCTCCTCCAGCGCCTCGAGCACCCGAGCATCTCGAGCGGGGCGTTCGATCCGCCGAGCGTGATCCGTGGGCGGCGGCGTTGGCGCGAGCGGTTGGCGCTGCCGGCGATCATCGCGGCGTCGCTGACCATCGTGCTGTGGACCTTCCT
>DATFFZ010000062.1:0-7906 GCA_035249845.1 Gemmatimonadaceae bacterium | reverse complement strand
CAAGCTGGCCGCGCTCACCGGCGCGCTGCTCGCCCTCCCCGCGCTCGGTGGCGCGCTGCTCGCGGGCGGCGCCACGATCGTGGGATACGGCGCGCTCTACCGCTGGAGCCTGCGGAAGGGGCGCGACGAGCTGGAGCGCGTGCTGACCGCCATCGATGCCGACGTGCGATCGGAGAAGCTCTTCGGCGCGGCGCTCCCCACCCCCGCCGGTCGTCGTACCGGCTGGCTCGGCTATTGAGCGCCCCACGCGCGGGCGCTAGTCGCCCGCCGCGGGACCGAGCATCATCCGCCGCGCCAGCGCGCCGTGCTTCTCGACGGCCGCCGGCTCACGCCTGACGAGCGACACCACGATGCCGGTGGCAAACGCCAGCGGAATGGTGATGAGCGCCGGATTCTTGAGCGGGAAGATGGCGCCCGCGCGTCCGAGCACATCCACCTGGATCGCGGGCGAGATGTAGATCAGGAGCAGCGTGGCCACCGTCCCGACGGTGATGCTGGCCACCGCGCCGGCGGTGGTGAAGCGTGGCCAGAAGATCGAGAGCACCAGCGCCGGGAAGTTGCCGCTGGCGGCGATGGCGAACGCCAGCGAGACCATGAACGCGACGTTCTGTCCCTTGAAGGCGATGCCGAGGAGCACCGCCAGCACGCCGAGCACGAGCGTCGCCGCCCGCGCCACCCGCAGCTGCTCGGCGGCCTCCACGTGCCCGCGTCGCACGACGTTCACCCACAGGTCGTGCGATAGCGCCGCCGCCCCGGAGAGCGTGAGGCCGGCCACCACCGCCAGAATGGTGGCGAACGCCACCGCCGCGATGAAGCCGAGGAACGCCGTGCCGCCGATCATCTCCGCCAGGAGCGGCGCGGCCATGTTCCCGCCGCGGTCCACCGCCATGATCGTGTCGGGGCCCACCAGCACCATCGCCCCGAAGCCGAGCACGAAGGTCATGAGGTAGAAGAAGCCGATGAGGCCGGTGGCGTAGAAGACCGAGGTGCGCGCCGCGCGGGCGTCGGGCACCGTGTAGAAGCGCATGAGGATGTGCGGGAGCCCGGCGGTCCCGAACATGAGCGCCATGCCTAACGAGATGGCGTCCAGCGGGTTCGACACCAGCTTGCCGGGTGAGAGCACGCCCGCGCCGTAGCGCTCCGCCGCCGCGGCGAAGAGCGCGACCGGGCTCATGCCGAAGCGCGCCAGCACCAGCACGGCGAGCAGAAAGGCACCGGTGAGGAGGAGCCCCGCCTTGACGATCTGCACCCAGGTGGTGGCGATCATCCCGCCGAAGAGGACGTAGGCGATCATCGCCGCGCCCACGATCACCACCGCGGGCTCGTAGCCGATGCCGAACATGAGCCGGATCAGCCCCCCGGCGCCGACCATCTGGGCGATGAGGTAGAAGATCACCGTCGCCAGCGTGCCCGTCGCGGCGGCGATGCGCACCGGTGCCTGGCGAAGCCGGGCTGCCACCACGTCGGCGAACGTGTAGCGGCCGAGATTGCGCAGCGGCTCGGCGATCAGGAAGAGCACCACCGGCCACCCCACCAGCCATCCGGTGGAATAGATGAGCCCATCGAAGCCGGTGGTGGAGACCAGCCCGGCGATGCCCAGGAAGGAGGCCGCGCTCATGTAATCGCCGGCCAGGGCGAAGCCGTTCTGGGCGGCGCTCACCGATCGGCCCGCGGCGTAGAAGTGCTCGGTCGTCCGCGTGCGGCGCGCCGCCCAGTAGGTGATCCCCATGGTGACGGCGATGAAGATGAAGAAGAAGGCCATGGCCACCACGTTCGGCTCGCCGATGCGAGTGCCGGCGGTCGGCGCGCTCGCCTGGGCGAGCCATACGACGAACGCGGCCGTCACGAGGCGCTCTCTCGCACTCGCTCCAGCGCCACGTCGTAGTGCCGATTGGCCCAGCGCACGTACACCCAGGTGAGGATCCACGAGAGCACGATCACCAGCGCGCCAAGCAGGATCCCCAGGCTCAGCCCGGGGACGATGAGGGTGGCCAGAACGTTCTTGCGATACGCCACCAGCGCGACGAAGCCGAAGTAGTTGGCGACCATGGCCGCGGTGAGTGCCACCGCGATGCGCCATCGCCGCGCGTGCAGCGCGGCGAGTCGTGCGTCGATGTCCTGGTGCGAGTCCGTCACGCGATCTCTCCCGGAGTCAGGCGGCCATTACGCTGCGCCGCGCCCGCTCCGGACGCAACCCACGAGCGCGATCAGTGCCGCCTGGTCAGCCCTCGAGATGAGACGACGCGTCCTCGACGACGGAACGCGGCTGGGGCGCCGCTCGGGTGACGTCGGCCCGCACGGGGACCTCACGGTCCGACATCGCGCGCTCCTGCTCGCGGCGGATGAGCGCGTAGCAGGAGCAGCTCACCTCCTCGAGCCCGGCACGATCGACGATCTGCACCTGCCCCCGATTGTAGGCGATGTGGCCCGCGCGCTGGAGCAAGCCGGCCGTCTCGGTGACCGTGGCGCGACGGACGCCCAGCATCTGGGCCAGCACCAGGTGGGTGATGCGGAACCGCGAGGCGCCCACGGCGTCCTGGGTGGTGAGCAGCCAGCGCGCGGAGCGTTGCATGACGTTGTGCAGCCGGTTGCACGCCGAGGACTGGGCGGCGAAGAAGAAGCTGGCGTGCGCGTATCGCCGGACCATCCGCTCCAGCGTCGCGCTCTGATAGAGCAGCGCGCGGAAGTGCTCGGCCGTCATCCGCCAGGCACTCCCGGCGATCTGCACGTAGCCGCGCATGAGGGTGCGATCGAGGCCGAAGAAGAGCGGGAGCCCCACCATCCCGTCTCGGCCGATCATCGCCACTTCCACCGCCGCGCTATCGTCGGCGGCGCCGAGCATCGAGACCAGGGCCCGCTCGGGGAAGTGGACGTACTCGATCGGGCGATCGCTCTCGATCAGGACCTGTCCGAATGCGAGCTCTTCGGGCTCCAGCATGGACAGCACCAGATCCATCTCCTCGTCGGGCAGGGAGGAGAGGATCCGATTGCGGGGAGTGTCGAACGTCGTCACGGTCTGCGCCATGACCCGCTGTGCGTCACGTTCCGTTCCACCAGCCGCGAATCCGAGAAAGTACTCGCACCGGCGGGCGTAAATCGGCGGAAGCCAACGTCTTCAGGTGCGGGGGGTGTAGTATCGCGCGAGCCACCGCCCGAGGCCGTCCAGTCCCGGGTAGAGGACACGCTCGGTGATGTTGGCCTGGTCGAGCTTGTCGCGGATCTCCCACTTGAGGGAGGCAGGGATGGCGATCTTCCTGACCAGCCGGGGGTGCTCTCCGATCCAGCGGTCGTGGGAGACGGTGGGGTCGGAGATGAGGGAGAAGAGCGCGAACTGGTTGACGATGCGGTCGTCCACCGATGGGGGCTCGAGAGAGAGCAGGAAGGGCTCCTCGGCCAGCTGCTCGAGCTCTCGCACCGTGCGCGCGACGCACGCCAGCATCTCGGCGGTGAAGGTGTCGGATCCTTCCTGCCTCAGGATCTCGCGGAGCCGCGACGGGAGGTATTCGTTGGCAGCCGCGTAGTCGAGACACCAGACCAGGCCGTCCCGGTCGAATGCCTCGAGGTCCTGCGTGGCGAAGTGCAGCGCGACGTACGGGGAGTAGGTCCAGTCCAGGAGTCGGGTGGGGAGCCCATGTTGCTGCCCGACGGCCAGCCAGTTCCACACCGAATCCCCCGGCACCGATTCCCTCGGTGCGTACTTCCGGAAGTTGCGGAGAATGTGGCCTTCGAGGCGCGCGGACTCCTTCCCGAGCCGGCTCAGCGAGTGCGAGAGATCGTGGCCGGCGTCGGACATTCCGCGATAGGCGTAGGTGGCGCGATGCCGCCTGATGTCGGGCTGCCAGGACCCTTCATAGAGCATCTCGTTCAGCTCGCCCCAGCTCGACACACGAAGCTCGTCCATGTGCCGGAGGAGAGCAAAGGGAGCGCCAAGTAGAGCGGGACTCGGCCATCGGGACTCGGCCATCGGGACTCGGGACTCGGCGGCCGGTCGGGATCTCACCGCCCCAGCCGAGTCCCGATGACTGATGGCCGAGTCCCGATGCTGGCCGAGCCCGATGGCCGAGTCTGTTATCGGGGCGCGAGGAGGCGGAAGTCGCCCGCCCTGTCGGTGGAGGGGCCGAGCCTCCAGCCGTCGGCCAGCTGGAGCGACCAGCCGGGGCCGGTGAGGGAGGCGTCCGACGACGGGGCGGCCACGCGGAGGGTGCGGAAGTCGTGGGACAACAGCGCACCGTCGGTCACCGTGAGCGTTCCCCAGGGGGCGGTGAAGGTGCCCGTCGGATAGACCACGCCATCCTCGCCGAGCGGGAAGAGCTCGTTCGGGTTGAAGGCGCGGTTCATCTCGCTGGCCGTGATGACGAGCACGGGACCGGTCACGAGGCTGGCGCGATACGCGGTGGTGCGGCGCGCGCGCTCGGCCGTCCGATCGCGCTCCTCGCGGGCGACCGCCACGCCGTCATATCGCACGGCGCGCGCGCTCGATTCGCGCTTCAGACGCGCCGCCGACGGGAGGCGAATGCGCGCGGCGGAGGCTAGCATCGCGCTCAGCTCCCTCGGCGCGGCGGGGTTGGCTCGCAGCGTGTCGCGCCACGCGTCGCCGGCGAAGCGATCGAGCAGCAGCCCGAGCGCCGGCCCGGTGCCGTAGGCGAAGGAGCGGACGAACGTCGGGCGCGACTCCGCCGAGCGCACGCCGCGCGCCACCCGCCTCATCGAGTCGGGCATGAGGAGCAGCGCCACACGCATCCCCGTGTACTCCGACAACCCTTCGTGGCGTTCCAGACGCGCCTCGCCGCTGTCGGCGCCCGGGAAGAGCGAGTGCCGGTGCGCGCGGAAGATCAGCGCATTCTCCACGTGCGTGCGACGCGCGGCGGCGTCCGCGTCCAGCGCGGCGGCCAGCGCACGCAGCTCCAGGCGCAGCAGTCGCCGCGCCTCCTCCTCCTCCAGGTGGGTGTTCGCGGCGTCGAGCCGCTCGAAGCCTAACGAGTCCTGGATGCGGTGGAAGGACTCGTGCGCCAGCAGCGACACGCGCCCGAAGCGATTGGGCGAGACCGCTTGAAGGATGACCATGGCCCACGGCCGGCCACCCCACGTGAACGACGTGTTGGACGGGGTGACGGCGGCCGGAAGTGTGGTGACGTACGCGTCTCCCAGCGAGACGAAGCGTTGTCCGGCGACCGTGTCGCTGGCCACCACCAGCCGCGTGGCCGGCTCCACCAGCGCGATCGGGCCGCACAGCGAGCGTCCCCATGTCCTGCCGTCGTCGAGACGGCAGGCCTCCGCGAAATCGCGGAGCGCGCCGAGTGCGACCGCGGTGTCGATCGCCTGCGCGGGAAGGCGGAGCGCCACGAGGAACAGTGCGCCGGCGAGAGGGAGCGAGCGTGCGTGCACCAAGAGTCTCCGATCAGTGGTTCCGCCAGTTCGTCACGCCCGGGACGCGCGGGGGTTGTCGATGGCGCCCGCGTGCGACTGGTGCGGCCGCCGCGCGAGCGTCCGGTAAGATCGGCCATGCTCGCCGCCGTCCGCTCCGCCGCGGTGCTCGGGGTCGACGCCTACGACGTCACCGTCGAGGTGGATGCATCTCCGGGGCTTCCGCAATTCTCCATCGTAGGGCTCCCCGCCGGCGCGGTAAAGGAGAGCCGCGAGCGGGTTGGTGCCGCGCTCACCAACTCCGGATGCACGCTCCCGCCACGGCGGCTGACCGTCAACCTGGCCCCTGCAGACGTACGAAAGGATGGCACCGCCTTCGATCTCCCGATCGCCCTTGGCATCCTCGCGGCCACCGGGCAGCTCGACCCCGCGACGCTCGCTGGCGCACTCTTCGTCGGCGAGCTCGGCCTCGATGGATCCCTGCGAGCCATGCGCGGCGCGCTGCCCGTGGCGCGATTGACCAGATCGCATGGCGACGCGACGCTCGTCCTCCCCCCGCCGAACGTGGGCGAGGCGGCGTTGGTGAGCGGCCTCCGTGTCTCCGCGCCGGTCACGCTCGCGGAGCTCCTCTCCAACCTCAGAGGGCGCGCCCTTCCCGACGCGTCGCCACCGGAACAGACGCGACCGTGCGAGTACGACTCGGCCGACTTCGCCGACGTCGTCGGACAGCAAACGGCCAAGCGCGCGCTGGAGATCGCGGCGGCCGGATCGCACAACGTTCTCATGGTGGGACCGCCGGGAGCGGGGAAGACGATGCTCGCGCGACGGCTGCCGAGCATCCTTCCGGCGCTCACCGAGAGCGAGGCACTGGAAGTGACGGCCATCCACTCCGTCGCCGGCTTGCTCCCGCCTGGCGAGCCGCTGGTCGGCCGTCGTCCCTTTCGTGCCCCGCACCACTCCATCTCCGACGCCGGCCTGATCGGCGGAGGAAATCCGCCGCGCCCCGGCGAGGCAAGCCTCGCCCATCGCGGCGTGCTCTTCCTGGATGAGCTGCTGGAGTTCCGTCGTCACGTCACCGAGTCGCTGCGACAACCGATGGAGGATGGCCGCGTCCTCATCGCGCGTGCCGCCACGGCGATCACCTTTCCCGCCCGCTTCACACTGGTGGGCGCGATGAATCCCTGTCCGTGCGGTAACGCCGGCGATGCGGCGCGCCCCTGCCACTGTGCCGCCGGTGACATCGCCCGATACCGCGCCCGCCTCTCCGGTCCGCTCGCCGACCGCATCGACATGCACGTGCACGTGGGACCGGTTCCGACGCGTGAGCTGCACGACGTCAGGCGCGCGGAGAGCTCGGCCCGTATCCGAGGGCGCGTCGAGCGCGCCCGCGCGCGCCAGCTCTCGCGCGGCCACACGAATGGCCACGAGCGCATCGACCACCACGCGCGCGAGCTGCTGCTGTCCGCGGCGGAGCGCCTGGCGCTCACCGCGCGCGCCTACCATCGCGTGCTGAGAGTCGCGCGCACCATCGCCGATCTCGAGGAAAACGACGTCGTCCTCCCCGCGCACGTGGCCGAGGCGTTGCGCTATCGGCCCGTGGCGACCGACGTCTGACGCGGCGTCGCGCCGTTCGGGTCCTCCCATGCCTCGCCTCCACAGGATACGTTTCACGTCGTGTCCGCATCGATCCCTGGCACCTCGCTCGAGAAGGAGCGTGCGCTCTCCGCCTGGCTGCGCGCGCGCGCTCCCGTGCTCATCGGCTATTCCGGCGGCGTCGACTCCGTCTACCTCGCCGCCGTGGCGGCCGAGTCACTCGACTCCGACGAGCTAGTGGCCGTCATCGGCCGCAGTGCGTCGTATCCCGAGGAGCAATGGCGTGTGGCGCGCGACTCCGCCGACCGGCTCGGCGTGCGCGTGCTCGAGGCGAGCACCGACGAGATGAACGACCCGCGCTACGCCGCCAATCCGTCGAACCGCTGCTACTTCTGCAAGACGGAGCTCTGGCAGCGCCTTCGCGCCGTGGCCGCAGAACACGGCATCGCCACCATCGTCGACGGCACCAACGCCGACGACCTGCGCGACTGGCGCCCCGGCGCACAGGCGGCGCGCGAGCATCACGTTCGCTCGCCGCTGGCCGAGCTCGGCTTCACCAAGGCGGAGATCCGCGAGCGGTCGCGCGCGCGCGCCCTGCCCACCTGGTCGCAACCGTCGTCACCTTGCCTGTCCTCGCGCATCCCGTACGGCACGGCGGTCACCGTCGAGCGGCTGCGCCAGGTGGAGCGCGCCGAGCGCGCGCTGCGCGACCTCGGCGTCACCGGGGACCTCCGCGTCAGACATCACGGCACGCTCGCTCGCGTCGAGATCTCCGCCGCGCTCATTGGCGAGTGGCTGCGCCCCGAGCGGTCGGCGCTGATCGTCGGCGCCGTGCGCGCCGCCGGCTTCACCCGCGTCGCGCTCGACCTTCGCGGCTTCCGCTCGGGCTCGCTCAACGTCCTCCACGGAGTGACCGCCGCGTGAGCGCCGCCGCGCTCGAGGGGGCGCT
>DATFFZ010000061.1:0-17077 GCA_035249845.1 Gemmatimonadaceae bacterium | reverse complement strand
CCCTCGGCCGATGCGGAGGCGCTGGCGGTGGCGATCGTGCGTGGTGCGTTCGAGTATCAGGGGCAGAAGTGCTCGGCGGCCAGCCGCGCGTACGTGCCCGAGAGCCTCTGGGGAGAGGTGCGCGATCGCACCGTGGCCATGATGGAGGAGATCCGCGTCGGCGACGTGCGCGACTTCCGGAACTTCATGGGTGCCGTGATCGACAGGAAGGCGTTCGACAAGATCGGCGGCTACGTGGAAGACGCGCGCGCGAACGCGCGGATCCTCTCCGGTGGGCGGACCGATGACAGCACCGGCTGGTTCATCCATCCGACGCTGGTGGAGACGCGCGATCCATCGTACCGCCTTCTCTGCGAGGAGATTTTCGGGCCGGTGCTCACCGCCACCGTGTATCCCGACGCGAAGTGGGAGGAGACGCTGCGCGTCGTCGATCAGACGTCACCGTACGCGCTCACCGGCGCCGTCTTCGCCACCGATCGCCGCGCCGTGAATCAGGCGCAGCTCGCGCTGCGCAACGCCGCCGGGAATTTCTACATCAACGACAAGCCCACCGGCGCCGTCGTCGGCCAGCAGCCCTTCGGCGGCGCGCGCGCCTCGGGCACGAACGACAAGGCCGGCTCGGTGCTGAATCTCGTCCGGTGGGTGAGCGCCAGGGCGATCAAGGAGACGTTTTCACCGCCGCGGGATTATCGGTATCCGTTCATGGGGGAGGAATAGGCACGGCGCGCCTGCTTCCCGATGCCACTTCCATTTCTCACCCTCGACGTCTTCACCCGCGACCGCTTCGGCGGGAACCCGGTGGCGGTGATTCCCGACGCGCGCTCGGTCCCCGATCGTCTGCTCCTGCCGATCGCGCGAGAGTTCAATCTCTCCGAGACCGTCTTCATCTATCCGCCTCACGATCCGGCGCACACGCGCCGCGTGCGGATCTTCACGCCGCAGGACGAGCTCCCGTTCGCCGGGCATCCCACCATCGGCGCGGCCTTCGCGCTAGCGGCCATCGGGGAGATTCCACTTCAGGGGGAGGAGACGAGGATCATCCTCGAGGAAGGCGTGGGTCCGGTGCCGGTGCTGATCCGGTCGCGGGACGGCCGGCCGCGCTCGGCGCAGCTGACCGCGGCCAAGCTCCCGCACACCGGTCCGCCGCCACCGGGCCGGTCCGCTCTGGCCGAGCTGCTGTCGTTGGAGATCGGTGACCTTCAGGGCGGGACGTTCGCGCCGCAGGCACTCTCCTGCGGCGTTCCTTTTCTCTTCGTCCCGGTGAGGGACCGCGAGGCGGTGGGGCGGGCGCGTCTTCGCATGGATCTGTGGGAGGCGACGCTGCGCGCCTATTGGGCGCCGCCGGTGGTGGTGTTCTCCCGGGATCCGGAGCTTCCCGGCTCCCACATCCGCGCCCGTGTCTTCGTCCCCCCCGCCATCCCCGAAGACCCCGCCACCGGCGGTGCCGCCGCCGCGTTAGGCGGCTACCTCGGCGCCCGTGACCCGGCCACCGACGGCACGCTCCGCTGGCGCATCGAGCAAGGATTCGAGATGAACCGCCCCAGCCTCATCGACCTCGAGGTCGACAAAGTGGGCGGGGAGATCACCAGTGTCCGGGTGGAGGGTGAGGCGGTGATGGTCGGCCGCGGCGAGATCGATCTGTGATCTGCGATGTGCGATCGACATATGACGATATGACGATGCCAGGTGCGATGGGCGATGTGGATCGAGGATGTGCGAGGGGCTCCGATGTCAGGTCGGAGCCCCTCGCACATGGCACATCCACTCGCACATCCGCGATGCAATCGTCATATCGTCGTATGTCGATCGCACATCGCAGATCTACTTCCCTCGACGTGCCGCTCTCTGCACCGCGATCGCCCTCAGGTTCGGCGTCCAGATCGACACCCGGTTCCGCCCGCCGTCCTTCGCCGCGTACAGCGCTTCGTCGGCGCGCGACAGAAGGTCGTGGGCCACGTCCTCGTCCGGTACCTGGTCCGCCACGATCCCGATGCTCACCGTGATCGGCACGCGCCCGCTCACGCCGTGGAACGGGTGATGCGAGATCGATTCGTGGATGCGCTTGGCCAGCTTGTAGGCACCGGCGGCGTTGGTGTCCGGGAGCAGCACCGCGAATTCGTCACCGCCGAGTCGTGACACCACGTCGGCGCCACGCACCGCCTCGAGCAGCAGGCCGCCCACCTCGCGGATCACACCGTCACCCGCCAGGTGACCGAACGTGTCGTTGATGCGCTTGAAGTAGTCCACGTCCAGCACGATCAACGCCAGCTCCCGGCCACTCCGCGCCACCCGCGCGATCTCCCGCGCCATCTGCAGCTCGAGCCCGCGACGATTCAAGCACCCGCTGAGCGGATCGGTCAACACCATCGTCGCCAGCTGCGCCCGCATCTGATTGTAGGCGCGCCCCGCCATCGTCACGCTGTCGTTCCGCCCGTCGCGCGCCACGTCGTAGGTACCCGAGAAATCCCCCTCCTCGGCCCGCTCGAAGAGCGTCACGATGGTGGCCAGGCGGTGACGGAAGCTGCCGTACTGCACGATGAAGTACGCCGCCACCACCACGAACACGCCCAGCGACCAGAGCTCCTGCCCGAAGGAGAGTGCCGCGCCGGCGCCGATCGCGCGCGCCACCATGAGCAGATAGGCCATGGTGGTAGCGGCCAGCGCCGCCCACGCGAAGACGCGCCCGAAATGGAACTCCGTCAGCACGATCACCGCGCCCGCCAGCAGCAGCGCCCGATCATAGTAGTGCGCCGGCACCACCATGAACGTGATGGTGAAGACGAGGAGCAGATCGGCCGCGATGGTGGCCACGATGGCCCACCGCGGCGCGTCGCCACGCTGACGGACGAAGAGCAGCGTGGCGGAGATGCCCGTCACGTACGCCAGCACGGCGATCAGGTTCGCCGCCGGCAGATTCGCGATCGTGCCCGCGGCCTTGGCGGCGACACCGATCGTCGCCAGCAAGAGCGCGAGTCCGAGACGATAGACCCCGTGCCGCCGAATCACCGACGCACTCGCGTGCGCCGAGCTTCGGCCACCGGTATCCGGCTCTATTCGAGGTTGGAGCGAAGGCGTCGGAATGCTCAGCGCCACCCCCGGGTTCGAGAGATGCGCGTACGTCCCGACGAGCGCGCCGTCTGGGCCCGGATGAGCCCGCGCGTCGTTCACCTTCGGCAACCGGACGATCTCCATGGGAGACTCCTGGCTTTGCGGCCCCGCCTCGCGACGGGTGTGCTATTGTCGGGTGAAATTCTGTTGTCTGTCGTACCTGCTGCGCCTGCCCATTGAGCCACAGCCATGCCACGCACCCGCGAATCCCTCAACACTCGGTAAATGAACCACTTCCGCATCCACCTCCCCTCCCGGATCACCCCCGTCCCTCACGCCTTTTGCGCCAACCACTGGAGTTCTGCCACACCCCCCGGAATCGTGAAAACGCTTGCCGAGGGTGGTCCATTTTGTGCCGAAACACACGTACCGTGGCGTGGCGCGAGGACTGGCCCGCTCCCCACCCGGTGACGATGCAGGCAGGTGCAGGATGCCCACTGAACCCACGACCACGCCGGCCTTTCGCCACGCGGCGAGAGACCGAACAGACGACGCGCGTCGGCGCCCCGCGCCACATCGGTCGCGCCGGATCGACTGCAGCGCCGACGGCTCGCCGGAGCGCACCCTCAACCATCCGCCCCGCGGACGCGGGACGCGCGATGCGCGCGATGCGCGCGATGCGAGCTCGTTAGGCAACGGCCACCGAGGCCCGCCGGCCCGATAGGCGACCCACGCATCACCCGCACATGTCAGCTCCCATCGCCGGCTCCGGCACGATCGCCGGAGCCCTGAACGCCGACGACCTGCGCATCTCCCGCCTGCGCCCCCTCCGCGGCCCCAACTACTGGCGCCTCGCTCCGGTCATCGCCTGCGACGTCGCGCTCGGCTCCCTCGAGCACCTCACCTCGGCGGACCTCGAGGGCTTCACCGACCGCCTGACGAGTCTCCTCCCCACCCTCCACGAGCACAGCTGCTCGCGCGGCGAGCCGGGCGGATTCGTCGAGCGACTCCGCGAAGGCACCTATCTGCCGCACATCCTCGAGCACGTCGCGCTCGAGCTCCAAGCGCTCGCCGGCAGCGACGTCAGCTTCGGACGCGTGGTGGAATCGGGCGACGAGGGCGTGTGGTGGGTGATCGTCGCCTACGACGAGGAAGACGTCGGACTCCAGAGCGTCCGCGATGGCGCGCGCATCCTGCGCGCCTGCATCACCGGCGAGCCGCTGGACGCCGACCGCATCGTGAGAGCGCTGCACGAGCTCTACGAGGAGGTCCGACTCGGTCCCTCCACCGCCGCCATCGTCGAGGAGGCGCGACGACGCGGCATCCCGGTCAGACGCCTCAACTCGCGCTCCCTCATCCAGCTCGGACTCGGCCGCAACCTGCGCCGCATTCAGGCCACGATGACGGACTACACCAGCACCATCGCCGCCGAGATCGCGCAGGACAAAGGCGACACCAAGCGCGTGCTCGGCGGCGTCGGGCTGCCCGTCCCGGCGGGGCAGGTCGCCGCCGTCGTGGACGACGCCGTCAGTATCGCCGAGGAGATCGGGTATCCCGTCATCTTGAAGCCCCTCGACGCCAGCCATGGACTCGGCATCTCCGGGCGCCTCGACGACGACGCGGCGGTCCGCGCCGCCTGGGATGCGGCGGCGGCGGTCTCCAAGCGCGTGGTCATCGAGAAATTCTCCAACGGGCGCGACCATCGCGTGCTGGTCGTCAACGGCAAGGTAGTAGCCGTGGCCGAGCGCGTCGCGGCACACGTCGTGGGCGACGGGGCGGCCACCGTGCGCGAGCTCATCGAGCGCGAGAACCGCGATCCACGGCGCGGCATAGGACACCGGAAGACGCTCACCCGGCTCCCACGCGACGAGCGCACCGAGGAATTCCTCGACCAGTGCGGACTGACGTTGGACAGCGTCCCGCGATTCGGCGCGCGCGTCTTCCTGCGACCGACCGCCAACATCTCCACCGGCGGCACGTCCATCGACCGTACCGATGAGATCCACCCGGACAACGTGACGGCCTGCGAGATGGCGGCCGGCGTCGTCGGGCTCGACGTCGCCGGCATCGACGTGCTGACCGACGACATCTCGGTCCCCTTCCGCGACAACCAGGCGGTGATCGTGGAGGTGAACGCCGCGCCCGGCATCCGCATGCACACGCATCCCACCGAAGGACACGCGCGCAACGTCGCGGCGCCGATCATCGACATGCTCTATCCGCCGGGGAAGGAGCCGACGATCCCGATCGTCGCGGTCACCGGGACGAACGGGAAGACCACCACGGTCCGTCTCATCGCGCACCTCTTCCGGCACACCGATCGCGCGGTGGGATTCACCACCACCGACGGCGTCTACCTCGGCAACCGCCTGGTGATGGAAGGGGACATGACCGGTCCCTTCTCGGCGAACATCATCCTCTCCAATCCGGCCGTGGACGTCGCCGTGCTGGAGACGGCCCGCGGCGGCATCCTCAGAGCCGGACTCGGCTTCGACGAGTGCGACGTGGGGATCGTGCTCAACGTCGCCTCCGATCATCTCGGATTGCGCGGCATTCACACCCTGGAGCAGCTGGCCGACGTGAAGGGCGTCATCGCCTCGGTGGTGCGGCGCGACGGCCACGCGGTGCTGAACGCCGACGACCCGCTGGTGCTCGCCATGCGCGACCGCACGCCGGGCGACCTGGTGCTCTTCTCCTCCGCACCCGAAGGGGAGAACGAGGAGTTCGAGGAGCACGTGGCCCGCAACGGCATCGCGGCGCGCCTCGAGAATGGGACCTTCGTCATCCGGCGCGGCCGGCTCCGCATCCCGATCGCCGAGGAGCACGAGGTGCCGTTGATGCTGGGAGGCGCGGCGCGATTCCAGCGCGGGAACGTGTTGGCCGCGATCCTGGCGGCGTACGTTCAGGGCGTGCGCTACGACGACATCCGCGCCGGCCTGCTCTCCTTCTTCCCCTCGCCGTCGATGACGCCCGGCCGCCTCAACGTGCTGCGCATCGGTGGCGCGCGCGTGATCGTCGACTACGCGCACAATCCGGCCGCGGTGTCCGGGCTGGTGGAGCTCGCGTTTCACCTGCCCGCGGCGCGGCGGATCGCCGTGCTCACCGCGCCGGGCGACCGGCGCGACGAGGATGTCCGCGGCGTGGCCCAGGCCTTCGCGCGCTTCGACCGCTTCGTCCTCAAGGAGGACTCGGACCTCCGCGGTCGTCAGGCAGGCGATGTGGTGGCGCTCCAGCGCGCCGCGCTGAGCGACCGCGGGGTGCGCGACGACCAGATCGACGTCGTGCACGCCGAGGGGAGGGCCGTGCGTCACGTGCTCGACCGGCTGGAGAGCGGCGACCTCGTGGTCATTCTGGTCGACGACGTGCGCGGGGTGCTGGAGACGGTGCGCCCGTACATCACCGGTACTGCGAACATCTGATGTCGCTCCCCGACCCGTCGGCCGAGATCCGCATCACCGCGCTCCAGGCGTTGCGCGGGGCCAACTTCTGGTCGGCCCGTCCCGTGACGCGCATGGACCTCGCCGTCGGCGCCTACGACGACATTTCCTCGGCCGACGTGGCGGAAGTCGCCACCCTCCTGACGCGCGCCCTGCCCGGACTCATCGAGCATCGGTGCAGCATCGGGGAGCGCGGCGGCTTCCTCAGGCGGCTCAAGCGCGGCACGTACGCGCCGCACATCGTCGAGCATGTGGCGCTCGAGCTGCAGACGATGGCCGGCTTCGAGGTGGGCTATGGGAAGACGCGTGGAGGCGACGCGCCGGGCGAGTACACGCTCGTCTTCGAGCATGGGCACGCCGGCGTCGGCCTCCGCGCGGCCGCCCTGGCGCTCGAGATCGTGCAGCGCGCCTTCGCCGGCACGCTGGACACGGTGAGCCCCGCGGTGAGCGAGCTCCGGTCGCTGATGGACACCCCTGACGAGTCGCCCCTCCATCACCACGTGCTGATCGGCATCACCGGCGGCGGCTCGCGTCACGAGACGCGAGAGGAGCTCGTCCGGCTCGGCTTCCCGGACGACGCGGTCATCGTCGACGTGTCGCCCGCCTACATCCTCCAGGCCGGGCTCCCCTTCTCGCGCGCCGAGCTCGGCATCGTGCTCGACACAGACGTGAACGACGTGCCGGAGCGCTACCGCGAGCCGGAGCGCGCGCGCAGGCTGATGAGCGTGCTGGCTGACGGCGTGTGGCGCGGGGGGATCCTCGTCTGTCCGGCTCGGGAATGGGAGATCCAGGATTACGCGCGCGACGTCGACTGTCGCGTGGCGGTCTTCGCGCTGGACGCCGACATCTCGGCCGCCGATCGGAAGCGCGCCGTCGCGTCGGCGTGGGTGGAGGACGGGCACATCCTGCTCGAGGGATTCGACGGATCATCGAATGCGGGCGCGCTGCGCGCCGACGCGCCGCCGTGCGCGCAGATCGCCGGCGCGCTCGCCGCGTTCGCCGCGCAGTCGTTGAAGCCGGAGCTGCTGGCCGCCAATGTCCGCTCGTCCTGACGGAAACCAGTCCGCCGCCGGCGCGGCACGCCGTCGCGAAGATGAGCACGCCGGCTCGCTGGTGCTGATCGGCGGCGCCTGTACCGCGACCGGCGACGCGTTAGGTACGTTCCTCGATCTGGCCAGCGCGCGGGACGGCGGCTTGATCGTCGGCTTCACCACCGCATCGGTCGACCCCGGGAGCTCGGCCATGGCCTGGAAGGACGACTTCGCCCGTGCCGGCGCGCGGAACGTGGAGTTCCCGATCGTGGACCGCCGTGCACGCGCCCAGGATCCGCGCATCGCCGAGCTCGTTCTTCGCGCCAAGGGGATCTTCCTCGGCGGCGGCGATCAGGTGACGCTGATCTCGACGCTGGGCGGCTCGCGCGTGTGGCGCGCCATCCGCGAAGCGTACGCGGGAGGGGCGATCGTGGGCGGCACGAGCGCCGGCGCCGCCGCGCTCTCGGAAACCGTGCTCGCCGGCGGCGAGATCGACGAGACGGGAGAGCCCGTGGCACTCCACCTCGGCTCCGGACTCGGCCTCCTCGGCTTCTCCTCGGTGGTGGACACGCACTTCTCCAAGCGGGGTCGTCTCCAGCGTCTCTTCCGTCAGGTGGCGGAGAACCCCGAGCTGCTCGGCCTGGGCATCGATGAGGACACGGCGATGGTGGTGAACGGCCACCGCGGTCACGTGGTTGGGAACGGCTCGGTGACGTACGTGGATGGCCGCGGCGTTCGATTCGACAACGCCGAGGACGTCGCCAAGCGCGGCGTCCCCCTCACGCTGAGCTACCTGCGCGTCGGCATCATCGGCGCCGGCTACACCTTCGATCTCCGTGAGCGAGAGCTGGAGCTTCTGGTGGACGAGAGCCGAGAGGCAGTGGAGACGCCAATCGTGAAATAGCGGGGAGCGGGGAGCGGGGAGCGCCGGCACACCGATGACTACCGTCTCCGCCTGCGCTTCCCCCCGCCCGCTCCCCGCTCCCCGCTCCCTTCCTAAATCCGCTTCTCCTCCCTCCCACCACTCTTCGTCCGCCCCGCCGACTTCCCGCCCGCCACGTCGCGCTGGGCCGAGCGGCGAACTTCTCGGTCGCTCGCGTCGCCGTCGCCCATGAGCGCTTCGATGTTGATCACGCTCTCGGCCATCTCGGTGAGCAGCTTGTCGGTCTCACCCTCCTCGTCCAGCGTCCGCTGCAGAAGACGCGCGTCGTCCTCCAGACCCAGAAGCCGGGCATAAGTACGGGCGCAGCCATAACCGGCGATCTCGTAGTGCTCCACGCGCTGCGCGGAGGCGATGAGCGCGGCGTCGAGGACGTCGGAGTCGGCGTGCTCCTCCATGAGCTCCTCGCCCTCTTCCAGCAGCCCCTCCATCCCCTTGCACTTGTGCCCGCTCAGCTTCTGGCCGAGCCGCTTCTCGATCTGCTCCAGACGACGGACCTGCTCCTCGGTCTGGCGAAGGTGCATCTCGAATCCCTTGCGGAGCTCCGGGTGCTCCGTCTCCTCGATCATCTTGGGAAGCGCCTCGATGATCTGCTTCTCGGCACTGTATAGGTCGCGAAGCTGTTCCAGGTAAAGGTCTTGCAATGATTCCAGCGCCATACTGATCTCTCCTCTGAAGTCGGGGAGAGCGTGTTCAAGAAGTGCGCCCTCATCGGGGCTCGGGCATCGGCATCGGGACTCGGCCATCGATCATCGGGACTCGGCCATCGGGACTGGGGACTCGGCGCCCGGTCGAGATCTCGCCTCAGAAGCCGAGTCCCGAGTCCCGATGGCCGAGTCCCGATGATCGAGTCCCGATGCCGATGCTACTTCTCCCTCCGTATCCTCGCTTTCGCGATCCGATTCTCCCCGTCGACGAACACGATTCGCGGCTGGAACCCTTCCAGCTCCGAGGACTCGTACTCGGCGTAGCTGATGATGATCACCATGTCGCCGGGGACGCCGAGCCGGGCGGCGGCGCCGTTGAGCTGGATCGTGCCACTCCCGGCCTCCGCCTCGATCACGTAGGTCTCGAGCCGCGCGCCGTTGTTCACGTTCACGACCTGCACCTTCTCGAAGGGGAGCAGGTCCGCGGCGTCCATCAGGTCACGATCGACGGTGAGGCTACCCTCGTAGTCCACATCCGCCCCGGTGATCACCGCGCGGTGAATCTTCGACTTGGCCATGGTACGGCGCATTCCCTCGTCTCCTTCAATGCGAGAACGAACGCCCGGCCACGGCCGGGCGTTCAGGTCCCTCTAGTATAAGCGCCGGCGCGCGAACAAGGGTGCCTTTTCCCCTCGCGTCTCAGGCGGGAGCCAGCTGGCTGGTACAGTGCGGGCAGCGCGAGGCGCCCACGTCGATGGTCATCTTGCAGAAGGAGCACTGCTTCGTCGTCGCCTCGCCCACCGGCTCCGGCTTGATGAACACCTTGCTGATCCGCCAGGCCACGAATCCGACGATCAGGAAGTTCAGCACCGCGCTGGCCAGGTGTCCCACCCCGAACTGGAGCGACCCGAATCCCCACGTCGCCTCCCGCCAATCCCCGCCGGGCGTCGTGAGGGCGACGATCGGCATGATCACGTCGTTCACGATCGCCTGCACGACATCGTTCAGCGCCGTTCCGATCACCACCGCGATCGCCAGCGCCAACGCGTTCTGCTTGATCAGGAATGCCTTGAACTCGCGCCACATGCCTGGAATCCTCGTGCAGGGGTTGCACTAGGCTATCACCGCCGGCCCGAGGGCGTAAGACGCTCGCCATCCCGCCTCCTCGCCCGCATCATCGATGCTGCCCACGCCGATCCCAGGAGGGTTGATGCTTCGCATCCGTTGTTTGCTGGCGCTCGTCGCGGCCAGCGCGCCGGCGCTCCAGGCGCAGCAGCTCGACCTCGCTCGCGCTCGCATCGTCGACCTCACGCACGCGCTCAACGCGCAAACGCTGTACTGGCCCACGTCGCCATCCACCTTCAAGCTCGAGCGGCTGGCCTACGGCCGCACCGAAGGCGGCTGGTTCTACTCCGCCTATTCCCTGTGCGCCCCCGAGCACGGCGGAACGCACCTCGACGCGCCCATCCACTTCGGAGAGGGAAAGCGAACCGCCGACCAGCTTCCGCTCGAGCAGCTCATGGCGCGCGCGGTGGTGATCGACGTCAGCGCCAAGGCGGCGAGCGATGTCGACTACCGCCTGACGAGAGAGGATGTGCTCGACTTCGAGCGCCGGCACGGCCGCATCGCGGCCGGCACGATCGTCCTGCTCCGCACGGGATGGAGCACGCGCTGGCCCGACCGCAAGTCGTACCTCGGCGACGACACGCCCAACGATGCGTCGAAGCTCCACTTTCCGAGCTTCGGGCCCGAGGCGGCGCGCCTTCTGGTCGAGGAGCGTCGCGTCGCCGCGCTGGGCGCGGACGTCGCATCGATCGACTATGGCCAGTCGCGAGACTTCATGGTCCACCGGATCGCCGCCGAGGCGAACGTCCCCGGATTCGAGAACCTCGCCAACCTCGACGCGCTCCCGCCCACCGGCGCGGTGGTGATCGCGCTCCCCATCAAGATCGAGGGTGGATCGGGCGGACCGCTGCGCGCGGTCGCGGTGGTGCCGGGGAGCTAGGCAGGTAACCGGCGCATCGCGTCAGGCGCGCCGTGCTCGCGATCAGAACCTCGACTCGAGGTACAGGTCCGCGCGCCAGCCGCGTGACGGGCGGATCCCGCGCGCGACGTCGAGGCGGATCAGGCCATCCAGAAATGACGCTCCCGCGCCGGCCCCGCTGATCGGCCGAGCAGGCTCGCTCCAGCGCGCCCGATCCCCGGCCCAACCGATGTCGAAGAAGACCACCGGCCGCGCGGCGATGAAGCTGCTCCCCAGCTCGGCGCGTCCCATCCAGAACGAGTTGCCGATCGCGTTGGCGGCGGTGAGCGACGCGGGCTGGCCTCGAACGGTGTGAACGCCGCCGAGGTACCAGAGGCGTTGCACCGGGACGTCCCCGGCGGTGGTGCCGGCCCCGAGCGTGATCGCGCCGTCCAGCCGCTTCCCGATCCCGTGCGAGACGGTGACGTCCACCGCTCCACGCGCGAAGTCGAAGCCGCCGATCGCGCCTTCCGCTCGCGTGTCGGTGAAGAGGCGCCACCCGTGCGGGTCGAGTCCGTGCGACGTTCCGAACCGAATCGCCACTCCGGCCAGCTCGGCGCGCTGCGACCGGATGTTGTCGATGAACTCGACGTCGTTGATCCAATGCGGCACGGAGAAGTCGGTCCGCTTCCGCGCGTTCTGCTGACGCTCGGCGAAAACGCGCCAGGCGAAGATCGACCCCCGATCGAAGGTGCCGCTCAGCTCCGCGCCGATGGTGCGGTAGTAGAATCCCTCGTCGCGACCGAAGAGCAACGCCGAGAGCGAGCTGCCGACGCTCAGCGGATCGCCCCAATCGTTGGCCGCCACCAGCCGGCGGTAGCCGGTGATGCCTAACGATCGCCGACCGTCTCCCCGCTCCAGGCCGAGCTCGCCGTTCGGTTCCCAGTCGGCCACGCCGACGCGCGCCATCACCCTGCCTCGGTAGCCCCGCCCGAACGTCTGCCGTACCGCGATGCCGGCGGAGAGTCCTTCCACCCGGTTGTAGCGGAGCAGCCCATCCTCCATCAGGTAGTGCACCGTGGGAGGCTGCGGGTCCCACCCGGCCTGGAGTCCGAAGCCCAGCGATTCCTTGAGCTCGTCGGCATCGCGCCGCGAGAAGAGCGCCTCGTTCTCCTCGTAGATGGACTTGGGGAGATCCGGTGAGCGCCAGAGCTTCACGGTATCCTTCGGGACCGCGACCACCACCGGCAGCGTCGCCTCGTGCCTGGTGGAGACGTAGACCTTGTCTTCGCCCACGTCGTATCCGGCGGCACGCCGCCGGCGAGCCTCCGCGCGCGTCGAGTCGGAGAGCCCGATGGTGTCGGCCAGGATCGCCGAATCGCGCGACGCCAGCGCCGGCGGTGGTGGCAGCTCCACGCGGCCGTTCACGCTCGTGTACTGGAATCCCTGCTCGATGCGCAGCGGGAGGCGCATCACGTTGACCACCACCTCGCCCTCCGCGTACTGCGTGCGAGGGAGCCACCAGAATCCGCCCGCTTCGCCCTGGTGCAGACTGTACTCGACGGTCACCGCCGTGATGGTCGCCGTCATGGGGCGCAGCCATCGCGGAATGTCGTCGTCCGCGTCGTTGTCCGCCTCCTGCCGGGCGATCATGGCGATGTCCATCGGAATCGATGGACGGTACGCCGCCCGAACCAGCTGCGCCGAGGACCGATCGAACCAGAGCGACCCGACGATGAGATTCCACCGTGGGCGGCGCGCCTCGACGCGCAGCTCGATGAGCGAGATGACGCGCCCGTCAGGCAGGCGCAGCGAGGTGGAGTCGCCTAACGAGTATCGGTAGTATGCCTCCGCCCCCTCGGCGATTGGATGCACGAGGTCGCGCTCGTTCACCTCCGTCTTGGCCACTCCGCTCCCGATCCACAGCTGCTCCTGTCCGGGATGGTACGGGATCGGATAGAGATCATCGCCGCTCATGTCGGCGTCGGCGTCGGCGATCGGCAACACCGTTCGGGCGCCGGTGACGTCGACGCGCACGCCCTGTCCGCGCTGCCAGCGCACACGGGCCGCGTCCTCGTGGCGAAAGGCCAGCCGCTCGCGCCCGCCCCGGCGAAAGGAGAAGCCGGCCGAGAAGCGCTGATACGTCTTGGCGTCGTAGGACTCGAGCGTCGAGTCGTGGACGAGTCGCTGCCGGCGCGCTCGCGCGAGCAGCGCTCCCGCCGCCGGCGTACGAAAGGCCGTGGCGAGGTGCTCGGCGGTCACTGGAATACGCCGAGGTCGGCGCTGGCTTCGTGCCTGACGTATGGAGTCGTAGCGGGCGCGCAAAGAATCTCGACGCGCCTCGGCGCGCGCGGCGCGGGCGCTCTCAGGCTTCTCGTCGCGCCTGATGTCGATCTGAACCTGAAGGAGGAACGCGCCAGCGAGGAAGGAAAGCATACGAAGCGCTCAGTGAGGCGGCGTCTCATCGTACGCCGCCAGACCGGCCGAGGTTTCGCTGGGCTCGGAGGACCGCGCTAACGCGGCGGTACCGGCTCGCGTCGGGGCGCGCGCCGCGCCCCGCGCTCCGTCGCCTCCAGCCGGCGCATCTCCTGTATGGCGCGCTCCTGCTCGCGCACCTTGCGCGTTTCAGCGGGATAGCGCGCCACCACGATCACCACCGCCAGGGCGAGCGGGACCAGGGCGGCGAGCATTCCGCCGGGAAGGCTGGGCCGCGTCGCGCTGTCTCCACCGATGCGCTCGACGAGCCGCGGATAGGCGCGCTGGAGCCACACCGTCGACAGCAGGATGAGGAGCCCGATCGCCGCCAGCGCGATGGGGAAGATGGCCGTGTCCTCGAACACGTCGGCCGCGAGGTAGACGAGATACCCGAAGAGCGTGATCCCCCCCGCCACCAGGAAGACGCGCTGGCGCAGGAAGAGCGAGGCGGCGAAGAAGGCGACGGCGAGGAGCGGCGCCAGGTGGCGGGTCCACCGCACCTGGTCCACCAGCGACACCACGCCGTAGGCGATGGCGCAGGTGGCGCCGAGGTAGAACCAGAAGGCAAACCCCTCCCGCTCGTGGTCGGCGCGGTCGACGGCATAACCGATGGCCATGAGCGCGGTCCCGAAGAGCAACACGACCCACGGCGCCATGAGACCGCCCAGCTGTCCGCCGAACGCGAGCTCGGCGACCGGGATCGCCATGGTGAGGAACGGGGTGGCGATGAACGCGGTGAGGAAGGGAAAGCGCACGCGCCGCAGCGCGAAGAGCGCCGAGCCGATGGTGGCGAGCTGGATGATCGTCCAGCGTCCGGACTCCCACTCCTGGCCATGGTAGGTGAAGGGCACCGGCGGGCGCCACGGGCTCCAGAGGCCGGTGAGGTTCTCGATCGCCCAGAAGACGAGGGGCGTGGTTGCCACCGCGAGCGCCGCCGCCAGGCCGCCGGCGGTCCGATAGCCCTCGCGCAGGAGCTTCCAGGAGACGGCGATGAAGAGCACCGCGTACGCCAGGGAGACGAGCAGCACGCCCGCGGCGCCGAGGTCTTCCCACTGGTCGGCGAGGAACCAGCCGAGCGCGAAGATGACGATGAGCGCGCCGGCGAAGTAGGCGACGGAGATCCAGTTGAATCCACGCGGCGCTTCGGGCGCACCCGGGGCGGGCGCGTCGAGCGCGCGAATGGCGTCGTACTGCTCGCGGGTGATGAGTCCGCGCTCGAGAGCGCGATCCAGGACGTCCACGGGAAGCGGGGAGCGGGAAATCGGAGGCGACGACCTAAATCTGCATCATCGTACGCTTGCCGACCATTGCGACCGCCGGGGCCACGCGCTCGATTACCGACGTTCCTGTCGCTCCCCGCTCACCGCTCCCCGCTCACCGCTCCCCGAGGTCTTCGTGCGTCGCTCGATCCAGACCGTTGCGCTTGCAGGCTTTCTCGTCGCTCCGGCAATGCCTGTCGTCGCCCAGGATGGGCGACCACTCGATTGGGATGCGATCAATCGGGAGGCGGTGACCCTTCTCTCGGACTATCTCAAGCTCGACACCAGCAACCCGCCGGGGAACGAGATGCGCGGCATCCTGTTCCTCAAGGCGGTCCTGGAGAAGGAAGGGTTCGAGGTGCAGGTGCTCGACACCGCCAAGCTCGGTGCCTCACGCGGCAACCTGTACACCAGGCTCGAGGGGAACGGCTCCAAGAAAGCGATCGCGCTGGTGCACCACATCGACGTGGTACCGGCGACGCCGGCGTACTGGACGGTGGAGCCGTTTTCGGGAGCGATCAGGGACGGCTACATCTACGGCCGCGGCGCGCTCGACATGAAGGGCGAGGGGATCGTGCACCTCATGGCCATGATCGCTCTCAAGCGGGCCGGCGTGCCGCTCACGCGCGACATCGTTTTCGTCGCCAACACCGATGAGGAGCTGACCTCCACCGGCGCCATCGAGTTCGTCGACGCCCACCCCGATCTGATCCGCGACGTGGAGTTTCTCATCACCGAAGGCGGGGACAACCCGGTGAAGGATGGAAAGCTCGAGTACTTCGGCCTGAGCGTGGCCGAGAAGCGTACCTTCTGGCAGAAGATCACGGTAAAGGGGACGCCATCGCACGGCTCCCGTCCGACCAAGCACAATCCGGTGCCGCGCCTGGTGGCGGCCGTGAACAAGATCGCGCAGTACGAGACGCCGCTGCACGTGACGCCCGGTGTGGCCAAGTACTTCAGCGACATCTCGCGCAACTACACGGGGCAGCAGCGAAGCTGGCTCCGGGACGTGCGGGCGGCCATCCGCGACCCTCGCGCGCGCGCCTGGCTGACGAACGACGTGTACTGGAACGCCATCTTGCGGAACACGATCACGCCGACGGGCCTCTACGGCTCCGACAAAACGAACGTGATTCCGCCGGAAGCCTCGGCGGTGATCGACATCCGGCTCCTCCCCGACCAGAGCGCCGACTCGATGCTGGCCACGCTCAAGCGCATCGTGAACGACACCGCGGTGCACTGGCAGACGCTCCTCGCGCCGAAGACGCCGCTGGAGAACCCGATCGACACCGATCTCTTCCGCGCGATCGAGCGAGCCTCGAAGGAGCGCGACCCGAACGCCGTGGTCACCACCCCGATGCTCACCGGGGCGACGGATCGGCCCACGTATCGCAAGACGGGCATCATCACGTATGGACTCGACCCCTTCCGCGTGGAGAGCTCCGACTCGCAGCGCGGCGTGCATGGGAACGACGAGCGGGTGAGCGTGGAGAACGTGGGATTCGCGGTGAGGTACGTCTACGATATTCTGAGATACGTGCAGTGATCATCGATGTGCGAACGCCATCGCGAACCTGACGATACGACGGGTGCAGGCGCGATCAGCGATGGCGTTCGCACCTGCGTAATACTCCAATGCCCGCACTCCAAGTCCACTCTCTCCGTAAGACGTATGGTGATGTCGTGGCCGTCGACTCACTCGACCTCGACGTCGGCGACGGCGAATGCTTCGGGTTGCTCGGACCCAACGGCGCCGGCAAGACCACGACCATCGAGATCTGCGAGGGGTTGCTCGAGCCTGACAGCGGTGACGTGCTGGTGCTGGGAAAGCGGTGGCGCACCGACGCCGGGGAGCTGAAGACCCGCCTCGGGATCTCGCTTCAGGAGACGCAGTTCTCCGAGAAGCTCACCGTGCTCGAGACCGTGTCGCTCTTCCGGAGCTTCTATCCGCGTGGGCCGTCGCCCGACGAGATAGTCGGACTGGTGCAGCTCGACGAGAAGCGCGGCTCGCGCGTGGGCGGGCTCTCGGGTGGGCAGAAGCAGCGGCTGGCGGTCGCCTGCGCGCTCGCCGGCGATCCCGACCTCCTCTTTCTCGACGAGCCCACCACCGGGCTCGATCCGCAGTCGCGCCGCCAACTGTGGGAGCTGATCGAGACGTTCCGAGCGCGCGGCCGCACGATCGTGCTCACCACCCATTACATGGAAGAGGCCGAGCGCCTGTGCGATCGCGTGGCCATCGTGGACCACGGCCGGGTGATGGCGCTCGGCACGCCGCGT
>DATFFZ010000060.1:0-2986 GCA_035249845.1 Gemmatimonadaceae bacterium | reverse complement strand
CCACGGCGCGGCGATCGAAGGCCTGGTATCTGCTATTGTAGTCGGCGCTGGTCCGGTCGCCCGTGCGCATGGCGAGCGCTTCGCGGTTGAGCGCCGTGCGCTCGCGCTGGAAAGCCGTGTCGAAGCGCGCGGCGCTGTCGCCCAGCGCGTGGAAGAGCGCCGCGCTGTCCGCTGGAACCGTGGAGGCGCCGTCCTCGTCGTGAGATGATGCGGTCGGGTCGGACGTGGATGCCAGAATCGAGGCGCCTGGCGGGCGCTTCGAGCCGGAGATGACGACGAGCTCGCCACTGTCGGGCGAATCGCCGGCGGTACCCGAGCAACCACCGATGCAAAGCAGCGCGGCCGTGACCGACGCACGCCGCGCTGCGACATGGAGAATCCGCTTCTGGTGTGGCATTTCGCGCAGCAAGCTATTGGCGCGTTTCTGACGCTGCAAGCGACGTGGCTGCTGCAGGTGCAGCTGCCGTCGCCCACCGGCTACGTGAACGACTTCGCCAACGTGGTGCCGGCCGAGAGTCGCTCGCGCATCCAGGCCATCATCGACGACGTGCGCGCGAAGTCGGGTGGGGAGATCGTGGTGGTGACCCTCCCCGACATCGGCGATCGCGCGCCTGCCGACGTCGCGCTCCAGATCGGGCGCGAGTGGCGGATCGGGCGCGCGGGGCAGCCCGGCGATCCGAATCGCAATACCGGTACGGTCATCCTCGTCGTTCCCAAGGAGACCAGTTCGGACGGGAGAGGGCGCTCGTTCATCGCGCCTGGCCTGGGCGCCGAAGGGTTCATCACCGACGCCACGGCCGGTCGGATTCAGGACGGCGCGCTGCCATACCTTCGTCAGGCGGATTATGGTAGCGCGCTCGAGGCAATGACCCTCGGGGTGGCCGAGCGATACGCGCGCGAGTACAACTTCACGCTGGACACATCGCTGGCGTCGCCGCAGCCGCTCCCCGTGGAGCGGACCGTGCCGCGATTCAACATCCCGCCGCAGCTCATCTTCCTCGGCCTCATCCTGCTCTTCTTCCTGCTGAGCTCGATGAGCGGACGCGGGCGACGGCGCGGCTGTGGCGGCTGTCTTCCGATCATCGTGCCGTTCCCGATGGGCGGAGGGGGCTTCGGTCGCGGCTGGGGCGGCGGCGGCTTCGGCGGCGGCGGTTTTGGCGGTGGCGGATTCGGAGGATTCGGCGGTGGTGGCGGCTTCGGTGGTGGTGGCGCCGGGAGGAGCTGGTAGACATGGCCAAGATGACGCTCGACGAGCTGGTGGTGCAGCTCGGCAAGGTGTTCGGAGAAGGGCTTCGCGCCGTGGTGTTGTACGGATCGGCGGCGGCGGGGGAGCACATCCCCAAGCGATCCGACTACAACGTGCTGGTGATCGTGGATGCGATCACCACCGACACGTTGCAGCGCGAGGCCGCGGTGGGGCGCGCCTGGGGCGAGACCGGGAGTCCGCCGCCGCTCACGTTGACCAGCGACGAGTGGCGCTCCTCGGCGGACATCTTCCCGATGGAGTACTCGGACATTCTCGAGCGCCATCGCGTACTGTATGGCGTGCTGCCCACGGAGGGGATTCGCGTCGACCGTGAGCACCTGCGACTCCAGGCCGAGCACGAGGCGATGGGGAAGCTGCTTCAGCTTCGGCAGGGAGTGCTGCGGTCGGGGGGTGACCGTCGAGCGCTGGTCGAGCTCCTGGCCGCCAGCCTGAGCACGTTCATGGTGATCTTCCGTTCCGTCGTGCGGCTGCACGGCGCTCAGCCGGACACCGATTACGCGGCGCTCTCTGCGCAGCTGTCGGACTTCTCCGGCGTGGACACGTCGCCCTTCGTGGCGGTCGTGCGTCATATAAGAGGAGAAGCCAAGCTGTCGGATGACGCCGTACTCACCGTGCTCGCCGGGTATCTCGCCGGCGCGCAACGCATCGTTGTTCACATCGACCAATTGGGAGCCGCATGATCCGCCGAATGAACCGCCGAGTGCGACGACTCGCCTGGGTGCCGCTGGTCTTGCTCTTCACCGTGGCGTTGGCCGCCTGCCCCGGGGACAAGCCGCCGCCGCCGCAAGCGACGCAGCTCGACACGACGCCGGTGAATCTCGATTCCGTGCAGGCCGCCATCCCGCCGGCGGCGCCCGACACGTTCAAGCCGATCCCCAAGCCGCAGCCGCGGCGCGCGGCTCAGCTTCCGCCGAACGCGCCTCCGGCGCTCATGGAGGTGGTGTCGCGCCAGCAGAGCTTCACCCGCTTCTGCTACCAGGAGTTCGGGCAGAAGGCCGACCCGACACTGGCGGGCGGAGTTTCCGTAGTAGTGACGGTCGGAAGCGGCGGCGTGACCGCGGCCTCGGTGGCGGCCGACTCCTGGACGTCCTCTGCCGGGAAGGCGGTGAACCAGTGCATCAACGAGCGCGCGGCCCAGGCGTGGAAGCTGGAGCCGGGCGTGGTGCGCTCCGGGCGGTACCTGGTGCCGTTGAGGTTCGCTCCCGCCTGAGGTTGGCCGTGGGTACGATTCGCGCGTAAGGTGGCGGACTACATCTACGAGGGAAGCTCCATGACTCGATTGGCGCTCGTACCGGCGCTGGCGCTCCTGACGGCGCTCACCACCGGGTGCGGCTACAACACGATCCAGACGCTCGACGTGAACGCCGATCAGGCGCGCAGCCAGATCGAGGTCCAGTTGCAGCGGCGCGCGGATCTCATCCCGAACCTGGTGCGCACCGTGGAGCGCTTCGCGCAGCAGGAGCAGGCGGTGTTCACGCAGGTGGCGCAGGCGAGGTCGGGTCTGCTGAACGCCATTCAGTCGCGGGACCCGGCGCGGATGGCGGAGGCGAACGAGGCGGTGACGAGCGCCCTCGGGCGGTTGATGGTGGTGGTGGAGCAGTACCCGCAGCTCAAGTCGGACCAGAATTTCCTGCAGTTGCAGGATGAGCTGACTGGGACGGAGAATCGCATCGCGGTTTCGCGGGGCGATTACAACAACGCGGCGCGCGACTATAACGC
>DATFFZ010000059.1:0-2840 GCA_035249845.1 Gemmatimonadaceae bacterium | reverse complement strand
ACGTACGGAACAGCCCGCTCTTCTACCTCGACCGCGTGCGCACCCCGTTGATGATCGTGCATGGGGACATGGATGGCGCGCCGATCCAGCAGGGGGAGGAGGCGTTCACCGGGCTCTATCGCCTCGGCCGACGGGCGCGATTCGTTCGGTATTGGGGTGAGGGCCACGTGGTCGCATCGCCGGTGAACGTGCGACACCTGTGGACGCAGATCTTCGATTGGCTGGACACCAACCTGCGCGTGAGCACGGCCAGGTAGGGCGAGTGGTCATCCTCGCGGCGGCTCGATGGGTGCTCGTGCGCCTGATGGGACTCGTGGCCGTTCTGAGCGCGTCGCTCGCACCTGTCGACGGTCAGCGGCCCGTGCGAGCGGAGCGCCCGATGACGGTCGATGATGTGCTCAACGAAGCAGTCTTCGGTCCGCTGGCGCCCTCTCCCTCGGGGGAATGGGTCGCGGTCGTGACGCAGCCCAACGGGTGCTGCTACGAGCCTGTGTTCGGCGGCCGGCTCTGGCTCGTGTCGCCGGCTACAGGAGCGCGACGCCCGCTCGGCGAGAAGGAGCTGCCGCGCCACTGGCTGGAGCATGTCGCGTGGTCACCAGATGGCCGTCGCCTCGCCATCGTTGCCCGATCGCTGGCTGACGGCCACCCGCGGCTCTACGTGTGGAGCGAGAGTACAGGCGTGGAGCAGGTCTCCAGCGGTCCCATCGCGTTTCAGCTCTCGTTAGGCTCGTCGCCGCTGGCGCCGGCGGTTTGGCTCGACGATACGACGATCGTGTATGCGCAGGTGCCAGACAGCGCGATCGCCACGGTCGATCGATCGCCCGAGAGCTTCTTCATGGAGGTTGCGCCGCGCATGTGGGAGACGATGAAGCGCGGCGTCCACCCATCGGCACACGCGCTGGAAAGCGGCGTGACCGGGGTTGCTCGCGCCTCCGTCACCGTGCGGCTCACCATCGCGCACCCCGGCTCGGGCGCTCGCCGGGTCCTGGCGGCGCCGGCCATTCCGGCCCGGTACCGGCGGGTGTTCTTTCATCTGTCGCCACGGACGGGTCGAGCGGTGGTGCGTGCAGCGGACAAGGCCACCCCGTCTGGTGATACCCCGCTCACCATCGACTTCGGGTGGAGAGAGCTCGTCGGGGCCTTCGTGCTCCGGCCGGGAAGCGAGCCGCGGTGGCTCACCAGCGGGCTGCGGCAAGGCTCGACCGTGCGCTGGATGCCTGACGATTCCACCGTCGAGATCGTTGGCGCCAAGGCAGATCGCACCGAGCGGACGCGGTGGAGGGCGGTGATCGGCGCGACGGGCGTGACCGTCGATTCCGCCAGCGCCGGTGAGGAGTTAATTCGAGCGGGCGGCGAGCGGGAGCGTCCGGCCAGCATCCGTCTTCCAGCCGGTGCCCGATCGGTGATGGACTTTCCCGTCCCAGGTGTCACTCTCTACGTGATGCGGACCGACAGCGGGACGTTCGCCCACGTTACGAGCTGGCAGACAGGACGCGGGACGCTGCTCATGGTCCTCAATCGCTATCTTGCCGGCATCGCGCACGGCCGCCGCATGCTGATCGAGTATCGCGGCAAGGACGGCGAGGCGCTGAAGGGAGTGGTCCTCCTTCCGCCCGGCTACCGACCGGGCAAGCGCTATCCGGTCTTCACCTGGGTATACGCGGGTAACACCTACCGGAGCGCGAACATCGATAACACCGTGCTCTCAAACCGCCCGAGCTCGGCGATGAACCTGCAGCTGCTCGCGGCGCGCGGATACGTGGTGCTCTTCCCGAGTATCCCGCTCGCTCCGGACACCGTGCGCAGGGATCAGTATCTGTCGATCGTGCCGCCGGTCATCGGCGCCGTGGACAGACTCATCGAGCTTGGGATCGCCGATCCGGACCGCCTCGCGGTAGGCGGTCACAGCAACGGCGGTTACACGACGAACGTGATCATCACGCAGACCAACCGGTTCAGGGCGGCGATCACGATGGCCGGGATGTCGAACCTGACCAGCGTCGTCGGTACGTTCGATGTGCGCTTTCGCTATACCGACATGGCGGTGCGCGATGGCACGTTTCAGATGAACTGGGCAGAGGCCGGACAGGCAAACCTGGGTGCGTCGCTGATGGAGAACCTGTGGGCGTACATCCGGAACAGTCCTCTCTTCTACGCTGACCGCATCCGGACACCGCTCCTGCTCATCCATGGCGATCAGGACTTCGTCCACATCAGCGAGGCGGAGCAGCTGTTCACGAGTCTGTACCGGCAGGGGAAGCGCGCGCGGTTCGTGCGCTACTGGGGCGAAGGGCACAGCATCGGGGCATCACCCGCCAACATACGCCACATGTGGAACGAGATCCTCGCCTGGCTCGATGAGCACTGCGATGTGCGTCGAGACCGGGAGGGACGCATGGTCTTCGATGACGGTCGAGTGAGCTCCCGGCGGTAACGAGCGGGAGCGCCATCCAGCACCGACACGTTCGCCACGGCGCGGCTCCACGCGGGTAGATCGGGACAATTACTGACATCGATCGGGTAACGCAGTATGCTGTAAGGAGAGCAGACATGTAATCCGGCGCTTACGCACTTCCCCGGCGAAGGAGGCAGCGATGACACCCCTGCGCGTTGTTCGATCGATCGCTGTTGTCTCCCTCTTCACCGCCTGCGCCGGCGACGCCGCCGAGACCGATGACTCTTCCACAGCCTCCGCGCGTCCGGTGAGCACCGCGTCGCCTGCCCCTGCCGGCGCGCCGCCGCACGCGTGCGAGCTGATCACGATGGAGGAGATCAAGGCGCTGGCGCCGGCGGTGGTGCTCAGGAATCGCATGGTGAGCGAGCCGACTTACACCGAGTGC
>DATFFZ010000058.1:0-8834 GCA_035249845.1 Gemmatimonadaceae bacterium | reverse complement strand
CGCATCCCCTCCGAGAAGCTCGACGGCCTGCTGGCGACCACGGGGCAGCTCCTGGTGTCCGTGCAGCGCGCGCAGGAGACGAGCGAGGAGATCGGCGCGATGCAGGAGGTGGCGGGCCGCGTGGCGTCGGAGTGGCGGCGGCAGAGCGGATCGATTCGTCAGGCGCTGGAGCGGACGGCGGCCTCGCGCGAGGTGATGACCGCGTTGGCGGCGCTCGAATCGGACATCCAGCAGCTCGCCCGCGACGTCGCCCGCGGCGCGCAGCGCGCGGCGCAGGAGTCGCGCACGCTCGGGCTCCTCTCCACCGACCTCATGGACCGGGGGCGGACGCTCCGCATGCGCCCCTTCGCCGAAGCGGTGGAAGCGCTCCCGCGCGCGGTGCGCGACGTGGCGGCCGCCACCCGGAAGGAGGCGGAGCTGCGCGTGGAGGGGACCGAGATCGAAGCCGATCGCGTCATTCTCGAGGCACTCCGCGAATCGCTGCTCCACCTCGTGCGGAACGCCGTCGATCACGGCATCGAGCCCCCTGACGAGAGGGCGCGGCTGGGGAAGCCGCGCCAGGGGTCGGTGGTGGTGCGCGCCGGGGTGCGCGGCGATCAACTCCAGGTGCGCGTGGCCGACGACGGACGAGGGCTCGACACGCGCGCCATTCGCGCCCGGCTGGTGTCGCTCGGGCGCGACGTCCCGGCCGATGACGCGACGGTGGCGCAGATCCTCTTCGAGGGCGGGTTCTCCACCCGGCGGGAGGCGACCGAGATCTCCGGTCGGGGCGTGGGACTGGATGTGGTGCGGGCCACGATGGCGCGCGTCCGCGGCTCGGTAGACGTGAGCTGGAATCCAGGGCAGGGGACGACGTTCACGCTGCTGGCGCCACTCACCCTGGCCACGGTGCGCGCCATGCTGGTGGGCGTCGGCTCGCAGATCATGGCCATTCCGACGGGCGTGGTCGAGCGTCTCATGCGGCTGGATCCGAGCGAGGTACGGCAGATCGACGGTCAGCACGTGCTCCCCACGCCCGACGGCCCGGTTCCGCTCGCCACGATGGCGAGACTGCTCGGCCCGCCGCTCCCGGAGCGGCCGGTGGAGGGACATCTGCTGGTGGTGCTGCTGGCCGTGGGGCAGCGTCGTGCGGGCGTGGTGGTGGATGCATTGCTGGCCGAGGAGGAGCTGGTGATTCGTCCGCTGGAGCGGCTGCGTCAGCCGATCGCGCGACTCAGCGGCGCGGCGCTTCTGCCGAACGGCCGCGTGGCGCTGGTGGTGAATCCCGGCGCGCTGGTGCGGTGGGGAGCGATGCGTGAGGCGACGGCGGCGCTCCAGCTCTCGAAGGCGCCGGCCGCGCCGGAGCGTCGGGCGCGACGCCGCATTCTCGTGGTGGACGATTCGCTGACCACGCGCACGCTGGAGCAGAGCGTCCTGGAAGCGGCGGGATACGAGGTGCTCACCGCCGTGGATGGGGCCGATGCGTGGCGCGTGCTTCAGGAGCGCGGCGCGGACCTGGTGGTGAGCGACATCGAGATGCCTCGCATGGACGGCTTCGCGCTCACCGAATCCATCCGGCGGTCGCGGCTCGGGAATCTTCCGGTGGTGCTGGTGACGTCGCTGGAGTCGCCCGAGCATCAGGCGCGCGGGTTGGAGGTGGGCGCCGATGCCTACATCGTGAAGTCGAGCTTCGATCAGGCCTCGCTGCTCGACACCATCCGCCAGCTCCTGCGATGACGCAGCCGATTCGCGTCCTGGTGGTGGACGACTCTCCGACCGTTCGCACCCTCATCCGCGCCGTGCTGGAGGCGGACTCGGGAATCAAGGTGGTGGGGGAAGCCGCCGATGGCGCGGAGGCGGTTCGTCAGGCGGTGGCGCTGGCGCCGGACCTGATCACGATGGATGTCGTCATGCCGCAGATGGACGGCCTGGAGGCGACCAAGGAGATCATGATCTCCGCGCCGACGGCCATCCTGATCGTGGCCTCGATGGAGAACCAGAACTCGGTGGAGCTGTCCTTCGATGCCACGCAGGCCGGCGCGCTCGGCGTGGTGGCGAAGCCGGAGAACCCGCTCGGCGCGGGCTTCGAGGAGAAGCGTGAGGAGCTGGTGGCGATGGTGAAGGCCATGGCCCAGGTGAAGGTGGTTCGCCGCTGGGGTCCGCGTCCCGGCCGCCTGCGGACTCGGGCCACTCCCGCGCTGCCGAGCCGCCCCGCCATGCCGCCCGAGGACCGGCGCATCGTGGTGATTGGCACCTCCACCGGCGGACCGGCCGCGCTCAAGCGCATCCTCATGGACCTGCCGCGCGACTTCGGCGCGCCCATGCTGGTGGTCCAGCACATCGCGCGCGGCTTCGTGCAAGGATTGGCGAGCTGGCTGAACGCGGGGTGCTCGCTCCACGTGAAGGTGGCGGAGGAAGGAGAAGAGCTGTTACCGCGCACGGTGTACCTCGCGCCTGACGATCGTCACCTTGGCGTGCGATCCGATTGGCGCGCGCTCATCTCGGACCGGCCGCCGATCGGCGGTTTCCGTCCGAGCGCGACGTTCCTCTTCGAGACCGCGGCGCAGGCGTGCGGGTCCAGCTGCATCGCGCTCATTCTCACCGGCATGGGAAGCGACGGAGTGGCCGGACTCAAGGCGCTCCGCGCCGCGGGAGGGTGCGTGCTCGCGCAGGACGAGCGGTCGTCGGTAGTGTATGGCATGGCGCAGGAGGCAGTGAAGGCCGGCGTGGTGAGCGACGTGCTCCCCCTCGAGGGGATGGCGTCCAGGCTGGCGGAGCTCGTCGCATGAGGCGCGCATGAGCCGCATCCTCATCGTGGAGGACAGCCCGACCCAGGCGACGCTGCTGGCCTCCCTGCTCGAGCAGGCGGGACACGAGATCGTGGTCGCCACCGACGGCGAAGCGGCGCTCGAGCTGGTGCGCACCGAGCCGCTCGATCTGGTGATGAGCGACATCATCATGCCCGGGATCAGCGGCTACGAAGTGTGCCGCCGGATCAAGCTCGAGCTGGGGAAGACGGATCTGCCGGTGGTGCTGCTCACGGGGCTCTCCGATCCGCTCGACATCGTGCGGGGGCTCGAGTCGGGCGCCGACAATTACATCACCAAGCCGTACGAGCCCGAGCATCTGGTGAGCCGCGTCAACCGCGTGCTGGCGAATCGCGAGATCCGCCGCCGCACGCGGAGCGATGGCGGCGTCGAGATCCAGTTCATGGGGGAGACGTTCGTCATCACGGCGGAGAAGGAGCAGATTCTCGACCTGTTGATCTCGAGCTACGAGGAGCTGGTGCGGACGAACCGGGTGCTGGAGTCGCGCACCACGGAGGCCGAGCAGGCGCGGAAGGAGGCGGAGGCCGCGAGCAAGGCCAAGTCGGAGTTCCTGGCCATGATGTCTCACGAGCTCCGGACGCCGCTCAACGCCATCGGCGGCTACGCGCAGCTCATCGAGGACGGCGTGAACGGGCCCATCACCCCCGAGCAGCGGAAGAGCCTCACCCGCATCCGCGCCAATCAGGAGCACCTGCTGACGCTGATCAACGACGTGTTGAACCTGGCGCGGATGGAGGCGGGGCGGGTGACCGTGCAGCCGACGGACGTGCCGGTGGACGCCACGCTGGCGGGCGCCGTGGAGCTGATCCGGCCGCAGCTGGAGGCGAAGAAGCTCCGCTACGAGTATCAGGGAGGCGACCACGGGGTGACCGTGTTCGCCGACCGCGAGCGACTGCTTCAGATCATTCTCAACCTGCTGACCAACGCCACGAAGTTCACCGACGAGGGTGGCCGGATCACCCTGGGATGGCGGCGGGAAAACGGGACCGTCTACATCGAGGTGAAGGATTCCGGGATCGGGATCCCGGCCGACCGGTTGGAATCGATCTTCGAGCCTTTCGTGCAGGTCGAGCAGCGACGGGCGGCGAGCCGCGAGGGAGTGGGCCTGGGGCTGGCGATCAGTCGCGAGTTGGCGCGGGCGATGAACGGGGAGCTGGTGGCGGAGAGCACGGTGGGGGAGGGATCCGTCTTCACGCTCACGCTGCCGACGTCCGCCTGACGAGCGCGACTCGTCGCCACAGCCGGCAGCCCAGGATCCGCTCGAGCGACTCCTTGTAGTGACGGCCAGCGACGCCCGGATCAGGTACTCGGATCTGCCGGCTGAATCCGCACGTAGTCGCCATCGGGGCCCACCCAGTCGATGTCGTTGACGGGGAGATCGGCACGACCGACCCCCCATCGAACGACCGTTCGTCCCAGCGGGTGGGGCACCGATCCCCCAAACATTTTGCCGGGTCGTCACGTATGCTAATGATGAAGGGTCTGACGGGACTCTGACGGGCTGGACGGTTGGTTCCGCCCCGGTCACTCACGTAGCTTGCGCCACCGCCGGCTCCGCACGCGCGCGCATCGCCGCGCCTAACTGCTCCGCCCAATGAAGCTCTCCGACATCTCGATTTCCCGTCCGGTGCTGACGAGCATGCTCAGCGCCGCGCTGGTCCTCTTCGGCGGCATCGGCTACACCAAGCTCTCCGTGCGCGAGTTCCCGGACGTGGACCCGCCGATCATCTCCGTCTCCACCTTCCTGCGGGGCGCCAATCCGCGCGTCATGGAGTCGGCGGTCACCGACATCCTGGAGGAGGAGCTGAGCACGGTGCAAGGGCTGCGCACCATCACCAGCTCCAGCCAGGAACAGTTCAGCAACATCACCCTCGAGTTCACGCTCGATCGCAGCGTGGAGGAAGCCGCGCAGGACGTGCGCGACAAGGTCTCGCGCGTGCGCGGCCGGCTCCCCGAGGAAGTGGACGAGCCCGTCGTGGCCAAGCAGGACGCCGACGCGCAGCCGTTCTTCTTCCTCGCCCTCTCGGGGGACAACTACAACCTCATCCAACTCTCGGACATCGCCGACCGGCTGGTGAAGACCCGGCTGCAATCGCTCTCGGGCGTGGGGCGCGCGCAGGTGTTCGGCGAGCGGCGCATGTCCATGCGCGTGTGGCTCTCGGCGCCGGAGCTGGCGGCGCGCGGGCTCACCGTGCAGGACGTGGAGAGCGCCATCCGCAGCCGTAACGTCGAGGTCCCGGCGGGACGCATCGAGTCCGACCGGCGGGAGTTCACCGTGCGCTCGTTAGGCGAGCTCAAGTCGCCCGAGGAGTTCGGCGAGCTGGTGGTGTCCAGCGCCAACGGACAGCTGGTCAAGCTGAAAGACCTCGGCACCGTCGAGCTGGGTCCGGAGAGCGACCGCAGCACGCTCCGCTACAACGGCACCTCGGCGGTGGCGATCGGCGTCATCCGCCAGTCCAAGGCCAACCTGGTCGAAGTGGCGGATGCCATTCATCGCGAGGTGCCGCTCATCCAGGCGTCGCTCCCCCCGGGCGTCGAGCTGCACGCGGCCTTCGATCAGTCGGTCTTCGTCAAGCGCTCCATCAAGGAGGCCGAGGAGACGTTGCTCATCGCCGGCGTGCTGGTGGTGGCCATCATCTTCCTCTTCCTGCGGAACCTGCGCGCCACGATCATCCCCGGACTCGCCATCCCGACGTCCATCGTGGCCGCGTTCGGGATCATGTACTTCCTCGGCTACTCCATCAACAACTTCACCCTGCTGGCGCTGACGCTCGCCATCGGCATCGTGGTGGACGACGCCATCATCGTGCTGGAGAACGCGTACCGGCATCAGGAGGAGCTGGAGGAGAACCCGGAAGAGGCCGCCGTCAACGGCACGCGGGAGATCGCCTTCGCGGTGATCGCGACCACGATCGCGCTGGTGGCCGTGTTCACGCCCCTCGCCTTCCTCCAGGGGACCACCGGACGCCTGTTCAACGAGTTCGGGATCGCGCTCGCCGGCTCGGTGGTCATCTCCGGCTTCATCGCGCTCACCCTCACCCCCATGCTCTCGGCCAAGATCCTTCGCGTGCCGAAGAGCCATGGGCGCGTGTACAAGTCGCTGGAGCGCGCCTTCGACGCCATCGCCGACGGCTATGCGCGGCTCCTCGACCGCGCGCTCCGGCACCGGTGGGCGACCGTCGTGGGCGGGGTGGCGATCGTGCTCCTGTCGGTGGTCATCTTCCGGTCGCTCGAGCGCGAGTTCGTCCCGCCCGAGGACCGCGGCTACTTCGTGATCTTCAGCGTCGCGCCCGAAGGCGCGTCGCTCGGCTACACCGACGGCTACCAGCGGCAGGTGGAGGCGGTGCTGGCGAAGACCAAGGACATTCGCTCCTACTTCAGCGTGGTGGGGTTCGGCGGACGCGTCAACAGCGGGATCGTGTTCGTCCGGCTCAACGACTGGGATGAGCGCGACCGCAAGGTGCAGGACATCATCAACGAGGTGCAGCCGCAGTTCTTCGGGATCGCGGGGATGATGGCCTTCGCCGCGAACCCGCCGGCGTTCAGCTTCGGGAACCCCGTGCAGTACGTCGTCCGGCACCCCGACTACGACTCGCTCCGCGTGGCGATGGACCGCCTGAAGGAGCGCGCGGGGAAGATCAACGGGCTCACGAACGTCGACACCGACATTCGCTTCAACAAGCCCGAGCTGACCGTGAGCTTCGAGCGCGACCGAGCCGAGGACCTCGGCGTCTCGGTGCGCGACGTGGCGGGGACGCTCCAGACGATGCTCGGCTCGAGCCGCGTGAGCACCTTCACGCGCGACAACAAGCTCTACGACGTGATGGTGCAGCTCAAGCCGGAGGCGAGAGCGACTCCGAGCGACATGACCGGTCTCTTCGTGCGCGGGCGCGATGGAGAGCTCGTGCAGTTGAGCGCCGTGGCGCGCATCGACGAGGGGATCGGGCCTCGCCAGCTCAATCACTTCAATCGAGTGCGCTCCTTCACGATGACGGCCGGCCTGAAAGACGGCTTCACACTCGGCGCGGCGCTCGACTCGCTCAACGCGGCGGCGCCCGGCGTTCTCCCGCGCGGAAGCACGATCGAGCTGGCCGGTGAGTCGCGCGAGTTCAAGGAGAGCGGCACCGCGCTCTACTTCGCCTTCGCGCTGGCGCTCGTCGTCGTGTTCATGGTGCTCGCGTCGCAGTTCGAGTCGCTCCTCCACCCGCTCACCGTGCTCCTCTCGGTGCCGCTCGCGGTTGCCGGGGCACTCGGCACGCTGCTGGTGGTCGGATCGACGCTCAACCTGTACAGCCAGATCGGAATGATCCTCCTGATCGGGCTGGTCACCAAGAACTCGATTCTCCTGGTGGAGTACTCGAATCAGCTCAAGGCCAAGGGATTGGCGACGGTGGAAGCCGTGCGCGAGGCGGGGCGCATCCGTCTCCGTCCCATCCTCATGACATCGGTGGCGACGATCATGGGCGCCCTCCCGATCGCACTCGGCCTCGGCGCGGGCGCGACCAGCCGCCGCCCGCTCGGCTACGCCATCGTCGGTGGACTGCTCTTCTCGACCGCGCTCACGCTCTTCCTCGTGCCGTCGGTGTACGTGATGCTCGACGCGCTCAGAGGGCGACGCGCGGTGATGGCGCCGCGGCTCGTGCCGGCGGAGGGTGACTGATGTTGTCGTTGCTGCTCATGCTGCAGGTCGCCACCACCGAGCTCCCGAGCATCACGCTCGACGAGGCGCTTCGCCGCTCGCGCACGGCCGACCCGGAATACGTGGCCGCGGAGCGGGCGGTGGGGACCGCGTCGTGGGCGCGGCGCGCCGCCTGGTCCTCGATGTTCCTCCCGACCATCAACGCGACGTCGAACGCCAGCAAGTTCTCCACGCCGCAGTTCAACTTCGGCACGGGACTGCAGCAGGACGTCGCCGTCAGCGCGCAGATCGACGCGCGCTACGACCTCTTTCTGGGCGGACGCAAGCTGGCCGAGCTTCGCCGCTCGGGCGCGGAGATCGCCCGCGCAGCGGCGCGCGAGACCGAGGCGAGATACGAGACCGCGCTCCGCACCGAGCAGGACTACTATGATGTGCTGGCGCAGCAGGAGCTCGAGCGCGTCGCGTCGGAGCGCGTTCGTCGCGCGCGCGAGCAGCTGGTGATCGCGCGGGCGCGCGTGGTGTCGGGCGCGGCGGTGGCGACGGACTCGCTGCAGCTCCTCCTCGAGCTGAACGAGGCGCAGGTCGCGGCGCTCAGGCAGGGGACGGCGCTCCGCGTCTCGCGTCTCCAGCTCGGCCGCCGGGTGGGGATGGACGGTCCGGTGCAGGCGGCGCCGCTCGCCACCGATGCGACGGCCGAGCTTCCGATCGCGCTCGAGCAGGCGATCGCCGAGTCGAAGGAGAAGGGGCCCTCGGTCGTCGCCGCGCGGGCCACCGAGGACGCGGCCGGCGCGCTCGTGCGCGCGCAGCGCGGCTTCTACTTCCCGCAGCTCTCCGTCACCGGCACGAGCAGCGCCTTCGACGACCGGTACTTCCCGCAGGCGACCACGCGCCAGTCGCTCACGCTCTCGGTGAGCGTGCCGATCTGGAACAACGCGCAGCGTGAGCTGGCGGTGGAGCAGGCGAAGGCGCAGCGCGAGGTCGCGCGGGCGACACGGCTCGATGTCGAGCGTGGCACGGAGCGTGACGTTACCGCGGCGTACGAGGAGTACACCACCGCGCGGGCGACGGTGGAGCTCCGCGAGAGCGCGCTCGTCGTCGCCCGTGAGAATTACCGGGTGCAGGAAACCCGCTACAAGGCCGGCGCGACCACGATCCTCGACCTTCTGACCGCCCAGGTGCAGCTTACCGAGGCGGAGTCGAATCTCGTGCAGGCGCGCTTCGCGTCGCGTCTGGCGCTGGCCGAGCTCGAGGCGCTGCTGGGGCGCCGGCTCTTCAACGACAGGACGTCACCGTGAGAACCATACATGTACTGTTCGGCGCCGCGATCGCGCTCGCGGCGTGCAAGGAGGCCGACAGCGCGGGCGCACCGGGCGGAGGTGGCGGCCGGA
>DATFFZ010000057.1:0-22620 GCA_035249845.1 Gemmatimonadaceae bacterium | reverse complement strand
CGATCCGGCGGGTGCCGCGTCATCGCGGGCGCAAGCGGGAGATGCCGCCGGCGGGCCGCGCGCGGCCGGCGGTGCCTAACGAGCGAGCGCGCCCGCGCGGAATCCCCGGTCGCGCACGCTCTGGGTCGTCGCTGCCGCCGGACGCGACAATGTCCTCGCCGGTGGACGGTGACGGCCGCTGCCGCTGCCAGGGGCCCGCGATAACGCGTTGTCCTCCCTGGCGATAGGCGATTTTGCCCGGGGACCGGCGCGAACGGCACCGGCTCTGCCTTGCACCTCTCCGACACCATCCGACGATGACGTCGGGGAGGAACCATGAAGTCCATCAATCGTTCTTTGATGACCGTGATGCTCGGCGGTGCCGTGGTCGCCGGGGTGCCGTCCTTGGCGAGCGCGCAGAGCCGTGACTCGCGCCAGCAGTGCCGGGTCGTCTATGACAACCTGCCGGCGAATCGCCAACCAGGTGTGACCGACTGTGAGTCCGCGGAGCGTATCGCGCGGACGACCGGTGGACGTGTGGTCTACATCCAGAATGGTCGCATCAACGACCGCTGGGATGACCGTCGTGATCGGGGACGTGATCGCGACCGCGACCGGGATCGGGACCGGTGGGATGACCGCCGGCGCGACCGTGACGGTTTCGATCGCCGCGACTACCCGAACCAGCTCCCTCGCATGAAGTGGGCGGTGGAGTTCCGGCGCAATGGCAAACACGGCAACGTGCGCCGCTGGCTTGGCACGACCGATGTGTACCCGCGCTACAGCGACTACAATCGCAACGGCTCGCCGGAGCGAGTGACCTGGTACGACTCGCGCGGACGCATCGTGCAGCAGTGGGTGGACCGCGACCGCAATGGCCGCGCGGACCGCGTGGGGATCTACCGCAACGGGCGACTGGTGAGAGTCATCGACTGACGATCCAACGCACCGAGCTCGAGACGCCCGCCGTCATCAGGACGGCGGGCGTTCTCGTTTTCCCTGGCGCCGCCGCCCTGCGAAATCGAGATTGTGTGTTGGCCTGCGCTTCCCGCTCCCCGCTCCCCGCTCCCCGCTCTCCGCTCCCGCTCATGCTCGTGTACCTCAACGGCAGCTACGTCGATCGCGCCGTCGCCGCCATCTCCATCGACGATCGCGGGTTCCTCTTCGGCGACGGGATCTACGAGGTGCTCCGCGCGGTGGACGGCCACTTCGTCGAGCGCGACCGGCACGTGCGCCGTCTGGCACGGAACGCTCGCGAGGTGCGGCTCGACTTCTCCGAGACCGACGCCCGGTCGCTGGCCGACGTGTCGCGCGCGCTCCTCGAGCGCAACGGGCTCCGCGACGGGCACGCGCTGGTGTACATGGAGCTGACTCGCGGCGCCGCCACGCGGAAGCACGCCTTCCCGCCGGCCGGGACGGCGCCAACGGTGTACGTCGCCACCAGCCGCTTCACCCCGCTGGAGACGCATCAGGAGAGCGGCGTCGGCGTCATCACCCATCCGGATCTTCGCTGGGGGCGGTGCGACATCAAGTCGATCAATCTTCTGCCGAACGTGATGGCGAACCAGCTGGCGCAGGAGCGCGGGTGCTACGAGGCGATCCTGATCCGGGGGAGCGCGGTCACCGAGGCCACGCACTCCGCGCTCTTCGGGGTGGTGAACGGCACGCTGCGGACGCATCCGGCGAACGAATGGATCCTGCCCAGCGTGACGCGCGAAGTGGTGCTCGGGCTGGCGCGCGACGGCGGGCTCAGGGTGCGCGAGACGGCGATCGCCGAAAAGGAGCTGCCGGACGTGGACGAGCTGTTCATCGCCAGCACCACCGCCGACGTGACTCCGGTGGTCTCGGTGGATGGGCGCCCGGTGCGGGACGGGACGCCGGGTCCGACGACGAAGCTCCTCCAGCAGGCCTACCGCTGGCACCTCAAGGCCGCCCTCCGCGCCTAACGAGCGACCGGCACCCGGGAATCGATGCCCAGCACCAGCTCCAGGTAGCACCGATAGTGGTGGAGCTGCCGGGCCAGCATGGTCGGGTCGCCCAAGGACTTGCCCAGCACGTAGGCACCCTCCACCATCACGCTCAGCATGTCGGCCAGTTCGTCGGCGTCCATCGCCACGCGTGGCGGTCGATGCGCCATGGCGACGCGGATCTTCTCGCCGAGCCGCTCACGCCAGGCCATGAAGCTCTCTCGAATGATGCGGTGCACCTCATCGTCGAAGAGCTGCGCCTCGTACGCGTAGGAGGCGAACAGGCAGCCGTGATCCGGGTCGGTCAACTCTTCCGCCATCTCCTCCAACAGCCCGACGGCGATGAGCACCTGCTGCACCGGATCGCCGCTCAATCGCTCGGCGCGGTCGATGAGGCTCATCAGGAGCTCATGGTCGCGGTCGGCGAAGCGCTGGATGAGGGCGTGTCCCAGCTCGTTCTTGGACTTGAAGTGGTGAAAGAACGCGCCCTTGGTGAGCCCCGTCCGCTCCAGCACCGCGTCCACGGTCGTCCCCGCAAAGCCTTGGAGGAGAATGAGCTCCTGCGCGGCGTCCATGATCTGGGTGCGGGTCTCCGTTCCGTCTCGTGGCATGTCTCTACTGTACCAAACCGTTTGGTCTTTAACAAGGGGCAGTAAGCCCGGGGTGTTGACACCCAAGTCCCTGGGATATATACATACCGACTAGTTGGTTTGTTCCGATTGCCATACAATTCACCAGGAGCGCGCGATGCCACTCCTCGCCGCCGCGCTGGTTGCCGGACTGCTGTCCCAACCCGTGCACGCCGACTCGGTACCGCTGTACCCTGACCTCGGTGATCATCACCACCCGATCACCACCTCCAGCCCGGAGGCGCAGCGCTACTTCGACCAGGGGCTGCGACTGGTCTACGGCTTCAATCACCCCGAAGCGGTGCGGAGCTTTCGTCAGGCGCAGCGCCTGGACTCCGCCTGCGCCATGTGCTACTGGGGCGAGGCACTCGCCCTCGGGCCCAACATCAACGTACCGATGGACTCGGCCAGCGGCGCTGCCGCCTACGCCGCCATCCAGCGCGCGCTGACGGTTCCATCGGGCGCCACCCCGACCGAGCGCGCCTACATCCGCGCGCTCGCCGCGCGCTACGCCAAGAATCCCACGGGCGACCGCAAAGCGCTCGACAGCGCCTACGCGCGCGCCATGGGCGAGCTCTCGCGCCAATTCCCGAGCGACGATGACGCCGCGGTGCTGCACGCCGAGGCGCGCATGCTCCTCGGGCCCTGGGACTACTGGCTGCCTGACAAGCGACCCAAGGCGCACGGCGCCGCCGCGCTCGCCGCCCTGGAGCCGGTGGTCGCGCGGAGCCCGCGCCACGCCGGCGCCTGTCACTTCTTCATTCACGCGGTGGAGGCGGCCTTCCCGCAACGCGCCATCCCGTGCGCCGAGCGGCTCCCCGAGCTCATGCCCGGAGCGGGACACGTGGTCCACATGCCAGCGCACATCTACATCCGCGTCGGCCGGTACGCCGACGCGATCGAGCGGAACGTGCACGCCCTTCACGCCGATGCGGCGTACCTCCCCGACATGGCGGCGGATGGCGTCTATCGCCTGGCGCTCCACCCGCACAACGGCCACTTCCTCTCCTTCGCCGCGTCCATGATCGGTCGCTCGGCGCAGGCGATGGAGTCGGCGCGCCTGACGAAGAGCAAGGTGGATCAGACCATGATGCGGGCGCCCGGACTCGGCGCGCTCCAGCACTACTACATGCTCCCCCTCTTCACCATGGTGCGCTTCGGCATGTGGGATTCCGTGCTGGCCGAGCCGGAGCCGGCGGAGGATCTTCCGTATCCCAGGGCCATCCGGCGCTGGGCGCGCGCGCTCGCCTTGGCGGCGAAGAACGACGTCGCTCAGGCGGAGCGTGAGCTGGCGGCGCTGCGTCAAGTGCGGCGCGATCCGCGCCTGGAAATGGTGACGATCTGGGATCTCAATCGCTCGACCTCGCTCCTCGACATCGCCATCGAAGTCGCCGTCGGGGAGATCGCTCTGGCGCGCGGTGACGCGGCCGGTGCGGTTCGCGCCTTCCGTCGGGGCGTTGCGATCGAGGATGCGCTCACCTACGACGAGCCGCCGCCCTGGCACCAGCCGGTCAGGCAGCACCTGGGCAAGGCGCTGCTCGCCGCCCGCCAGCCGGCGGAGGCGGAAGCCGCGTTCCGTCGTGATCTCGAGCGGCATCCGGAGAACGGTTGGTCCTTGCACGGGCTCGCCACCGCGCTCTCCGCACGCGGCCGTTCCGCGGAAGCGGAGGCGGTCCGCAAGCGCTTCGAGAAGGCGTGGGCGGGGGCGGACGTGCGCCTCGAAGCGGGCACCGCGGCCGGGGCGACCCGCGAGCTGAAGCGCGCGAAACTGGCCAACGGCATCACCCTTCGCTACGTGGAGGCCGGTGATCCGGAAGCGGAGCCGATCATCCTGCTGCACGGCTTCACCGATTCGTGGTTCTCGTACAGCCTCGTTTTGGATGGCCTCGCGGCGCACGGACGGGTGCTGGCGGTCAGCCTGCGGGGCCACGATGGGTCCGACCGGCCCATCGGCAGCTACGCTCCGGCGCGGCTGGCGCCCGACGTGGTGGCCTTCATGGATGCGCTGGGCCTCGAGCGTGCATCGCTCGTGGGGCACTCCATGGGGAGCTTCGTGGCGCAGCACGTGGCCGCCACCGTGCCGCAACGGGTGACCCGGTTGGTGCTGATCGGCTCCGCTGCCGATTCACGGAACGACGTCATGCGCCAGCTGGAGGAGGGCATTCGCGCCTTCCCCGACACGGTCTCCACCGCGTTCGTGCGCGAGTTCCAGTACGGCTCGGTGCATCAGCCGATGCCTGACGAGTTCATGAGGGAAGTGGTCGCCACGAGCCTGCGCGTGCCGCCGCACGTGTGGCGGAGCGGCATCGCAGGGCTGACGGGCCCGGAGTCGCCGGCGGCGCTGGAGCGGATCGTGGCCCCGACGCTCATTCTCTGGGGAGAGAAGGACGGGCTATTCAGACGCGCCGATCAGGAGGCGTTGACGGCGCGCATCAAGGACTCGAGACTCGTGGCGTATCCGGAGACGGGTCACACGCCGCATTGGGAGCGGACCGAGTGGGTGTTGCGGGACATCGCCGCGTTCTTCCACGGCGGCGGCACGCGGCACTCGGCCCGCACGGCGCCACGCTAGCCGAGGACGCGATCGGCGAGCGAGCGCATCTCGCCGCGAAGCCTGGTGAGCTCATCCGGCGGTAACCCGTACGTGGAGAGCCAGAGGCCCACGGTGTAGCTGTCGCCGCGTCCCTCGAACTCCACGAAGAGCAGGGAATCGCCGAGTCCGGCGAGCGTGCCCCACGCGCGCTCGCCGGGCTTCTCGTGCTCGAGCACGCCGTCGACGCCGGCGAATCGCAACCTCCCATTCGACATCGCCAACCCGGCGTCGCTCGTCAGGCGTTGCCACGCCGTGGCGGCCGGCAGGGTGGTCTTGCGGCGCTCGAACACCATGTCGCGCGGCGTCCCGAGGTGGCACTCGACGTAGTGCCGAAGATTGCGCATGAAGAACATCCACCCGCCTTCGATTCCATCGTACATCGCATCCCAGTCCCCGCCGCTGCCGAATCCCGAATGCACGCCGCGAAGCACCGTCTTCCCCTTCTCGGTGGTGATGTACCAGTCGAGGACGAACGGCGGCGGAGCGCCCGGCACCTGCGTATCGGTCCACTGAAGGTGGCGGTGCGGCTCCCAGACAGTGATGTTGGTCCACCATTCGCTGTCGTCGCCCCAGGAGAGGAGCACCTTCCCATTGGGACCGGGCGTGCCGCCGGAGCGGAGCGGGAACCAGCGCGCCAGCTCGGCGGGGTCGGTGAGCGCCTTCCACAGCTGCTCGGGCGTGGCGTCGAGCGTGGCGGACATGCGGATCACGCGTCCGCTCGTCTCCTGTGCTTCGGTCATCGATCACTCCTGGCGGAAGGGTGGGCTACTTGGTGCCGCGCGGCGTCGGGTAGCCGGCGATGACGAACTGGAACGGGCGTCCGTGCTCGGCGCGGTCGTCGTGGTAGCTGGCGACGAGGCGGGTGAAGCAGCCGGCGAGCTCCTCGGCGAAGTCGTGTTGAGCCCGTGGCGACGCGAAGCGGACTTCGCCCTGGAGCGTGAGCGTCGGGAGGGACTTCTTCGCCGCGCGGGCGCCGCGCTCGAGCACCGTGACGTCGCGCAGTACTCGTGAGGCGACGGCGCTCAGGTAGGCGCTGGAGAATCGGTCCTTGAGCGTGGCCGGATCGGCGCCCAGCGCGCCGAGCGCCTGGGGCGAGATGACGTACGCCTGGGCGGTGGTCTGGAGGAGGCGCTCGGTGAAGTTCCCTTTCTTGCGGGTGCCGACGGTGCGGAGCAAGCGTTGCTTGCGCAGGTCGGCGACGTAGTAGGCGACGCGTTGGCGGGGGAGGCGCAGGCGTTGGGCGACGCCGGTGGCCGACATCGGGTCGCGCAGGAGCTCGAGGATCCGTCGACGGATGGGATCGGCGAGGGATCTGGCCTGGGCGGGGGATTCGACGAGGGCGACGGAGCGGGGGTCGGGCACGGGAACTCGGGTGGGGGCGACTCCATGGTCGCCTTGTCAGGAAAATTTGTCAAGGGGAGGAGCCGGCGCCCCCCCGCCCGACCCCCGGGGCCGTGCGATGCCATCACCCATCCGCGAGGCCGCGCGCGCACGCGCGATCTACCGGCCGCGTCCCGCCACCTCCCACGTCGTCTCCACGATCTCTCCCCGCACGCCGTACATCACGTCGTTCAGGTGCACCACCACGCACACGTGATTCGGCACGATGCGGACCTGCTCGCCCACCTCCGGCTTCCACACCGAGCGCGAGAGATCCAGAATCCCGTGCTCCTCCGACATGCGCGTCACGACCACGTCCGGGCGCTCGATCAACGCGCCGTACCCCTCTCCCTCCGCGCCCCGCAACGGCTCGCGGCCGAGCGCTTTGCTTCCCGCGTCGATCACCGCCTGGCCGGGAACCGCCGTGCTCACCACCGTCGCCAACACGGTGAAGGCGCAGTCGGTCCAGGCGCAGGCGCCGATCTCGGCCGTGGTGCGATCGTTGTAGACGTAGGTGCCGGGACGCACCTCGTTCACGCGCGCAACCTCGTGCATCCGCCACGCGGCCGGCGTCGAACCGCCGCTGACGGTCCAGGGCGTGCACTCCGCGCGGTCGAGCGCGGCGATGAGCGCGGCGAGGTCGCTCGTCAGGCGCGCGAGGGCCGCGTCCTGTTCGGAGACGTGCTGCCGGATGTGACCCGGATAGAACGCGATGCCGGCGTAGCGGAGCGGGTCGCGGTCGCGCACCAGCCTGGCCAGCTCGATCACCTCCGACGCGCGCGACACCCCCACGCGGCGCATGCCGACGTCCACCTCGATGAGCACGTGCACCTCGCGCTGCGCCTCGCGGGCAGCCGCGGTGAGATGCTCTACCGCGACGGCGGAGTCGAGCGCGACGGCGAGGCGGGTGCTGTCGGGGAGCGCCATCAGCCGGGCGGCGCGCGGCGCGCCGACCGGAGGATACGCCACCAGAATGTCGTCGCTCACGTCGCTCATCACCTCGGCCTCGCGCGGCGTGGCGCAGGTGAGACCGGCGGCGCCGAGTCGCAGCTGCTCGGCGGCGATGCGCGGCGACTTGTGCGTCTTCACGTGCGGTCTGAGCGCGAGCCCGTGGAGCGTGGTGTAGGCCGCCATCCGGTCCAGATTCTGCGCCAGTCGATCGAGGTCCACCAACGCGGCCGGAGTCTCCAGATCCGGCAGCCGGCGCGGCGCCTCGCCCGCCTCGAGGCGGGGAAAAGGACGACGGCGGCCGGTCGGTGTCGTGCGCATGGATGCGTGCGAGAGTGGTGGCGACTGGACAGTTGCCTGATTCTAGCGCATATCGCCAGCGTGGCTAGACAGCGTGCACCGGCCTGGGCGAACTCTCACCGTGACGTTTCATGCACTACACTCCTCCTCCCACCGCGCGCGCGCCGCTGCCGCTGATCGTCGCGCTGCTGGCGGCGCTCACCTTCCTGTCGATCCTGGTCATCGTCCTCAGCGGATTCGGGACGAGGTGGGGGTGGTGGCACTACCGAACCGGCTTCCGGATCCTCTCCGGCGCCGTCATCGCGACGCTGGTGTTCATGGCGCTCACGCTGATCGCCGGCGCGCTGACGTCGAAGCTCTCGCGCGGTCGCTCCATGATCGTCGCGGGCGTCACGCTGGTGGTCGGTGCGGCGGCGGTGTGGATGCCGATCTCCATGGCGCGCGCCGCGCGGCGCCTGCCGTTGATCCACGACATCACCACCGATCCGGCCAACCCGCCGCGGTTCGTCGACGTGCTGCCGCGTCGGACGCAGGCGACGAACCCCATCGAGTACGGTGGCGACTCGGTGGCGGCGCTCCAGCGCGCTGCATATCCGGACGTCCAGCCGATCACGCTGGCGCTCCCTCCGGCGCAGGCCCTCGAGCGCGCCGAGTCGGTGGCGCGCGAGATGGGATGGGAGATCGTCGGCAAGGACGCGGCCGGGGGACGGCTGGAGGCGACGGATCGGACGACCTTCTTCGGCTTCTACGACGACATCGTGGTGCGCGTCCAGCCCCAGGGCTCCGGCTCGCGCGTCGATGTGCGCTCGCTGTCACGCGTGGGGCGGAGTGACGTCGGCATGAACGCCAGGCGGATCCGCGAGTTCTCGCGGCGGCTCCAGAGCTGACGTCGAGCGAAGACGGGGAGAGACAGGATGCCCAGCACGATGATGGAGTTCCACGCCAACGGCGCGACCGCGAACGGCTACCTCTCGATGCCGAAAGCAGGTCGCGGCCCCGGCGTCATCGTGCTCCAGGAATGGTGGGGGCTGGTCGATCACATCAAGGATGTCACGGACCGCTTCGCGGGCGAGGGGTTCGTGGCGCTGGCGCCGGACCTCTATCGAGGGGAGAGCGCGAAGAGTCCGGAGCAGGCGGACAAGCTGCTCATGGCGCTCGACATCGCGCGGACGGCCTCATCGCTTCGCGGCGCCGCCGAGTTTCTGATGGCGTCCGACGCCGTGGATCCGAAGAAGGTGGGCGTGGTGGGATTCTGCATGGGCGGCCAGCTGGCGCTCTTCGCCGCCTGCGAGCATCCGACGCTGATCCAGGCGGCGGTGGATTTCTACGGAATTCACTCCAGGGTGGAGCCGCGCGTCGAGCGCCTCCAGTCGCCCGTGTTGTTTCACTTCGGCACGCGCGACCAGAGTGTTCCGCCTGACGAGGCCAACGCGCTGGTGAGGCGGCTGCGGGCTGCCGGCAAGCGCGTGGAGGCGCACTTCTACGACGCCGCGCACGCCTTCTTCAACGATCAGCGTCCCGAGGTGTACAGCGCCGAGCACGCCCGGCTGGCCTGGGCGCGGACGCTGGATTTCCTGAGAACGGAGCTCGCCTGACGAGGAGGGAAGGAGAGCAGCCAGGCTTGGTATCGCGTCCGCGGGGGCTACGGTGGAGGGTGTTCATTTCTTGCCGGCGCGGCAGGCAGAAAGTCCGAACCGTTCTGTTGCCCGCTCCCCGCGCGTTCGTGTGGAGTGTAAGGAGTAGGAGGAGCCCACATGAGCACGCTGCACCGCCTGTTCTCGCGGCTCTCGATCGTGGGATGGCTCTTCGTCGCCATTCCGCTGACGCCGCGCGCGTTACACCCGCAGGACTCCGCCGCCCGCTCGCCTGACGAGGGGAGTCCGACGCTGGCCGCCATCGTGCGCATTCGCGCGCTGAATCTGGCAGGCAGCGCGTTCCGCGACGGATCGGGCGTCATCATCGCGCACGACGGCCTCATCGTCACCAGCAATCACCTGGTGCGCGGGGCCGCGGCGCTGGAGGTGCGTCTCATCACCGGCGAGCGCTACTCGGATGTGGCGCTGGTGGCCAGCGACGAGCGCCGCGATCTGGCGCTCCTGCGCATCCCGGCGGTTGGTCTGCCGACGCTCTCCTTCGACGGCACCGGCGAGCCCTCGCTGGGCGAGGAGCTCTTCGTGGTGGACCCCGATTGGGGAGAGACCATGCGGCACGGCGGACGTGTCGCCGCCAAGCCGCGTATCGATGGCGTGGGTCTGCTCCAGCTCTCGTCAGGCGAGAGTCCCTCCACCGCCGGATATCCGCTGCTCAATCGCGCCGGCCGGATGGTGGGCATCGGCATGCGCACCACCAACGGCCTGGAGACGGTGAGTCTGGCGGTCCCGGCGCGTCACGTCGGCACGCTGATGGCCACGCTCGACGTCACGCCGGCGGCGGTGGCGCCGCTCGGCGCCAATGGTGGCACGAAGGTGAGCTACGTCCCGGTGCAAGACCCGACGGGGAGCTACTCGCTCGTCTCCGACCGGGACTTCCCCACCGGGCAGCGATTGATCGGACGCGCCCTGGTGGTCGAGGAAGATGCCGGCTACCGGCTCCTCGGTTGGGCGCGCGTGGAGTCGAATCGCTCCTGGGTCGTGACGCACGACACGTTCTACGCGCTGAACTCGCCGCTGGCGGTGCTGCCCGGCGGGCGCGTGGCGGCGCAGATCGACCGCACGATGGAGGGCGGCTACGTGGCCACCGACACGATGCTCCTGGCGCCGCTCGGGATGCAGCTGGCCATGGCTACGGGACGCGATCTCGTCAGGCTGGCCGGCGTCAGCGACGACACGCCGCTCTCCGTGCCGGATGGGATCTACCGCCTGACCGGCAAGGGCGGCCGCGAGGGCGCGTCCCAGGCCAACTACACCGGCTCCTTCTCGCTGGTGCGCACCGAGGCGCATCACGTGAGTGGACGCGGCCATGGCGCGCTGGTCTACATCCAGGTCGTACCGGCCAACGGGAGCAAACTCTCCTTCGCCGCCACCGGCTCGATCACCACCACCGGCTATTTCGTGCTCGACCCGGTGCGCTGGTCGGACGGCCATCGCACCACCGGCTCCGGCTCGATCGCCGCCGGCCAGATGGAGCTGACCCTCCAGGACACGTATCAGTGGGAGGAGAAGCATCTCGACCAGCGGGTGAGGCTTTCCGGGACGAAGACGAAACCGTAAACGCGCGGGAAGCGGGGAGCGGGAAGCGGGGAGGCGGGAGCGCAAAACAGAGGCGCCGGTCGATTGCATCGACCGGCGCTTTTGTGTCCAGCGCTTCCCCGCTTCCCGCTCCCCGCTTCCCGCTACTTCGAGAGCTGTCCCCTCAACGCTCCCGCCCGATGCGAGCCCGTATGGACGTTCACGTAGAAGCCGGCGGGATTGGCGATGATCGCGGCCAGGACCGAGGCATCCTGCTCGGCGACGCAGCTCTTGGCCGTGCCATCCTTGGGCGCGGAGAGCGATACCACCGGCGGACCGGACGCGCCGGCCGCGCCGCGATGGATGTGCGCCATGGTGGCCGGGTCGATGTCGCTGACGGTGATCTCGTAGCACACCTGGCGCTTGGCCGGATCGATCGTCACCGACGCGGTGCCGGCGCCGTCGGGGTCGCCGCCGTTGGGCACCACGTTCTTGCCGGACAGCGTCGCGCTGAGCGTCGTGGCCTCCTGCGCCTCGACACTCGCCGACACGCTCGACGCGATCAGCACTGCCGTCACCACCAACAACGATACACGCAATCTCATGTGTCCTCCTGACCGTTGAAATCTAACAGCCTCCCGGCCCTGTTGACACGCTTGCGCGGGGCGCCGAACAGATCTCCCAGTAGTTGACGCGCCACACCGTGGGCGTACGCGGCCTGCGTCAACGCGATCAGCAGCGAGAGGACCACCGACCGCGCGCCATTCCCGTCCTGGAATGGGTACGCGAGCATCCCCCAGTAGAACGACAACGGCTCGAGCCGAACGCGGTCGTTGGCGCGAAGGGCCCGCGCGCGCTCCACGTAGAGCGCGGATCGCCCGTAGCGGTAGTGCTGCCGCAGAAAGGAGAGCGCGTCGAGATGGTGCGCGTGATGCACCACGGCGTCGGGCGCGTACGCCAGCGCGCGCCCCGAGTGCGACCATCGCGCGCACAGATCGCGGTCCTCGGCGGTTCCGCACGGCGTGTGTACATCGAACCCACCCAGCGCGTCGAACGCATCGCGGCGAAGGGCGAGATTGTTGGTGGTGAAGAAGCGGCGCGGGCGGCGGCGCGGCGCGGCGTAATAGTCGTACAGATACGACACCAGGAGCTGGCTGGCGGTGGAATAGACGTTGTCAGGCAGGGCGTTGATCGTGCGGCCACCGATGGCGGCGTCCGGCGTTCGCGCGAGATGGCCCGCCAGCGCACCGAGCCAGTCGGGCTCCGGCGCGCAATCGTCATCGGTGAAGGCGAGAAAGTCCCCCTCGGCCACCGAGGCACCGGCGTTGCGCGCCGACCCGGGACCGCCGTGCTCGGCGCGATGCAGACGGACCGGCAGCGACGCGGCCGCGCGCGCGACCTCGTTCGCCGGCGGAGCGCCACTCCCGTCGTCCACCACGATCACCTCGTAGCGCTCGCGCGGATATCGCAAGGCCGCCAGCGCGGCGAGACAGGCGCTGAGCTGCGCCGGCCTCCGGAAGGTCGGTACGATGATCGAGAAGGACGGACGGGCGATCATCGAGGCTCCGCCGGCACCGCGTCGAGTCGTGGCCGCCTGGCGAGTGCGACCAGCGCGGCGCGCTCCGAAGGCGAGAACTCGCCGAGCACCCACAACGCCGCCGGGATCAGGAGTGCGATGACGGCGATCTCGATCACGACGCCGACGCCGGTGGCACCCCACCATGCGGCCAGCGCGTAGGCGAGGGCGGTCACGATCAGAGCACGGAGCGCGGTGCCCGCCGGGGGGAGCACCCGCCAGGCACGGTGCATCGCCGCCAGCGCGATCGCCGCGCCCAGCGCCGCGACGCCCACGGTGACCGCCGCGGCGCCGATCGCGCCGTAGCGCGGGATGATCGCCAGATGCGCCACCAGCGCCGCGAGCGGGACCGGGAGCGCCATGTACATGGTCCACGCGGCTTTCCCCTTGGCGACGAGGATCGCCGAGATCGTCGACATCAGCACGATCACGATGGCGCCGAAGATGAGGAGGGCGAGCATCGGCCCGGCCGGCGCGAAGTCGCGCCCGAAGATCACCACGGTGACGGCGGTGGCCGCGCCGGCGGTCATCCCGGCGAAGGGGAAGAGCAGCAGCACTCCGCGCAGGGCGTTCCGCGCCAACGCTCGGGCACCCGCCTCGTCGCCCGCGCGCAGGGAGCGGCTCAGCGTCGAGATGAGAAGCGACGCCAGCGAGAGCGCCACCAGTCCGGGAATGATCGTGAGATTCTGCGCCGCGCCGTACTGGCCGGCGAGCGCCGCGCTTCCACCGAGCGCCTTCAAGGTGAACAGATCGAGCTTGTCGAAGAGGCGCATGCTCATGGCGGCCACGAAGAGCGGGAGCGCCAGACTCCAGAGCGCCCTGGCCGCGCCATGCGTGCCCCGCATGGTCGGTCGCACGAAGCGGCGCGCCACCAACAGCTCCACCACCGACGAGCCGAGGATGCCGAACAGGGCCCCGTCGATCGACAGACCGGCGGCGACCAGGGAGATGACCAGTACCATGCGCGCGGTCCACCGAGAGGCGGCGACGATGGCGCGCGAGGTGTACGCGCCGGTGCCGACGAGGATCTGGAGGTGCGCCTGGGAGAGCATGAAGAGTGGGACGTCGAGCGCCAGAATGCGGAGATATCGCGCCAGCGACGGCTCGTGCATGAGCGACGCGATCGGCGCGGCGACCATCCAGAGCACCAGCGCGCCGGCGACACCGCTCGCGCCGAAGAGGCGCAGCACGGCGGCGCCGGCTGGGCGCCAGTCGTCGGCGTCGGCGACGAGCTTCACCGAAGCTCGCGCGAAGAGCGCCGTGAGCGTCCACTCCAACCACACCACGATCGCGGTGGAGAGTGTCAGGAGGCCATAGTCGCTCGGGCCGAGACGTCGCGTCAGGAATCCGGCGGTCACCAGCGCCGTGGGCAGGATGAGCGCCTCCGCCATGAAGACGCGCGCCGAGCCGCCCAGTACCTCGCGGGTGGCGGAGGAGCGCACGGTCACGGCGCGCGCGCCTCGGCGACGGAGTCGGGGGGCAACGCCACGCCGTTATCGGGCAAGTGCTCCTCGCTCCGCGGTCTCCGCCCCCCGCGGCGTGTGGCGCAGTCGATGCCATTCGTATCCCGCCAGCTTCTGATGCGCACCTCCGGCGCCCGCGGCGTAGCCCATGAGCTGTCCGGCCGCATCCAGCACCAGTCCGACGGCGAGCGTGGGAAGGACGCGCAGGAGAAAGGACCACCGTTGGCCGGCGCGTCTCGCCTCGTGCAGTATGCGCCACAATCTGACCGCCGGGATGAGCGGCGACGCGGCGGCGAAGACCAACCGCCTGACGACCGACCAATCGGCGGCGCGCGTGTCGGCGAACGCGCGGCCGGCCAGATACATCACCGGCAGCCAGGACGACCAGAGGCCGAAGTTGGTGTGCGCCGTCAGGGCGGCGGGCTCGAGGTAGAGACGGTGTCCGCCGCGACGCATGTCCCACTGGAGGACGGTCTCCGCTTCCATGAGCCTGTCGAGCCGCTCGCCGTACTCGAGGAGGATCGACCGTTTGTAGCTACTGTTGTGCCCCGGCAGGAAGTCCACTTCTCGCGCGGTGGTGGGCGCGAGCCACGGACCGTAGCCGATGAGCAGATCTGCCCAGCTCACCAGCGTCTCGGGGTTCGCGTTCCGGACCGCGGGGCCGACGGCGGCATAGTCGCCCCGATGCGCCTCGAGGAGCGCCCGCGCCCACCCCGGCGCCGGAAAGCTGTGCTCCTCGGCGAACACGACGATCGGCGCCCGAGCGGCGCGGATCCCGGCGGCGCGCACGGGACCGGTTGGCGTCACCGAAGGCACGGGCACCACCCGGGTGGCGGCGAGTGGCGCAACGAGCTGCTCGTCCACGTCGATCCGCGCCTCGCGCGGTGCCAGGATGAGCAGCTCCATGCGCTCGCAAACCGATTGCCGCGCGAGGCAGCGCACCGTCTGGCGGATCGTGTCGAACGAATCCGGCGTGATGATGATGACCGAGAGTGACGGCGTGTCAGGAGTCGGCGGCACGGCCCATCGTGGTGGAGGTGGCGCGCGGCGGCGAAAGCTCCTCGACGGACACGGTTCGGCCGGTGCGAGCCGACGACTCGGCCGCGTCGATCACGGCCAGTGCACGATAGCCGTCGAGAAGATCGGGATCCACCCGCTCGCCGGCGCGAGCGGCACCGACGAACGCCTCCAGCGCGGCGCGGAAGGATGGCTCGCCCAGAGGCTCGCCGCGCCGGCGGAAGGCGTAGGGGAGAGCGCTCCACTCCCGGATGGCACGACGGACGGTGGAGCCGAGCGCCCCCCGTGCCGTGCTCGGAGCAAGCTCGATGCCTAACGAGCCGTAGCGGTCGAGCGTGAGCTTGCCGGCGGTGCCGTAGATCTCGATGCGATCCTCCTCCACCGCCGACAGGGAGAAGAACGACTGCGCGGCGCAGCCGCTGGTCAGGCGGAGCTGCAGCTCGGCGGTGTCGTTCTCCGTGCGCACGGAGCGGAGCTGCGCGGCGACGTCGGCGACCTCCGCCGCGAAGAGGAAGCGGAGGAGGTCGATGTGGTGGATGCCGAGGTCGAGCAGGACGCCGCCCCCGGAAGCGCGCGCGCGCTTCCACCCCGGCTCATCGCGCCCGCGGCTGGCGAACACGGTGCGCGCCGCCAGAGGAGCCCCGATGCGGCCGGCGGCGATCATCTCGCGCGCGCTCGACACCAGCCGGTTGCGCCGATAGTTGAACCCCATCATCGCGGTGAGACCGGCGTCCGCCTGACGCCACGCCTCGATCACGCGCCTCCCCTCGGCGAGCGTGGTGGCCAGCGGCTTCTCGAGGTAGATGTGCTTCCCGTGGCCGATCGCCGCGATGGCCGCGGCCGCGTGGAGGGCGGGGGGGAGCGCGATCACGACGGCGTCGACCTCGGGCATCTCCACCACCTGCTGGAAGTCGCCGACCGAGCGTGCCCCCGGCGCCAGCGAGCGCGCCTCGCCCAAACGAGCCGGGTCCGCGTCGGCCAGCGCGGTGATGCGAGCGGCACCGTTTCGATGCAACAGCGGCAGGTGGACCTGCCGCGCGATCCCTCCGCATCCCAGAATGCCGATGCGGATCGGCGTCGGATTGTCGGGCACTGGAGGTGGAATGATGGCCGCCGTCGGGGAGGATGGGCGGAATCGCCCTAAGTGCGACGGTCCACCGCCGCCAAAGTAATGCCGCAGCGCGCGTTCCGGTTAATGTTGACAGTACTACGTCACACTGTTATTAATGGTCGAATGCTACTCCCAGAAGGCTTCGATCTCCCGGAGTTGAGCCGAATGGCCGGGGTGACGCCCAGGACGATTCGGTACTACGTGGCGCAGGGGTTACTCCCCGCACCCGCGAGTCGAGGGCCGGGCGCGCGGTACGAGCGCGGGCATCTCGATCGGCTGCAACTGATCAAGCGGCTCCAGAACGAGCACCTGCCACTGTCGGAGATTCGAAAGCAGCTGGAGCGGATGGATGACGACGCCGTGCGCGCGGCGCTGCGCGCACCGGTGGGACCCGCGGAGTCCTCGGCGCTGGAGTACGTGAGGCAGGTGCTGGCGGGGGGCGGGCCCACGGCGAGAACGGCGCTGGCGGCGAGCATGTCCATGTCGCCGGCGCCGGAAGCATCGATGCGCGGAGACCTGTTCGCGGAGCCGCTGGCAAGGGTACCAGCGGGGAGGCGCGACCCCGTCGCCCGCGAGCAGCGCTCACAGTGGGAGCGCATCGCGCTCGCACCCGATGTGGAGCTGCACGTGCGCCGTCCGCTCTCGCGTGTGCAGAACAAGCTCGTGGAGCGGTTGATCGAGCTCGCGCGGCGAGCTCTGGAGGAGGGAGCACCGTGAGACTGAGACTCGAGACCGATCGCCGGCTGATCCGTGCCGGCGCCAGGAGCACGCGATATCTGGTGGCGTCGGTGATCGCGCCGACCGCGCCACGCCGCGAGCAGCGTCTGCCGATCAACGTGGCGCTGGTGCTCGACCGCTCCGGATCGATGGAGGGGAGCAAGCTCGTCCTGGCGCGCGAGGCGGTGCGCCGCTCCCTGGAGGCGCTGGACGCCAACGATCGCTTTTCGATCGTGGTGTACGACAACATCGTGGACGTGTTGTCGCCCAGCACGCCGGCGACCAGTCAGGCGAAGTCGCGGGCGCTTCAGGCGCTCGAGCTGACGCACGCGCGCGGCACGACGGACCTCGGCTCCGGCTGGCTGCGTGGCTGCGAGCAGGTGGCGCGGTTCGCCGATGGCGAGCGGGTGAGTCGCTGTCTGCTCTTGACCGACGGTCTGGCCAACGTCGGCATCGTCGATCGTCAGGAGCTGGCGCGCCACGCCGACGAGCTGCGACGACGCGGAGTGCAGACGTCCACCTTCGGCGTGGGCGCCGACTTCGACGAGCGCAAGCTGCGCGACATGGCCCAGGCGGGGAGCGGGAACTTCTACTACATCGAGACCGCGGCGCAGATCCCGGATCTCGTGACCAGCGAGCTTGGCGAGGCGCTCGAGGTCGTGGTCCGCGGCGCCGCGCTGGAGCTGTCGCTCCCGCCGGGCGCCACCGCCACGCCCCTTCAGCGCTTCCGCCACTTCTTCGCCGGTGGCGACCGCGAGCTTCGGGTGGAGCTCGGCGACCTGGTGTCGGGACAGCAGATGGACGTGGTGATCGCCATCGAGTTCGATAGCGGGATCCTGGAATCCGAGGCGATCGTGGAGGTGACCGCCGTGGCGAGCGCGACCGATGCGCCGACGGCTCGCGCGGAGCGGCGGTGGACCTACGCGTCGCACACGCTGAACGATGCGCAGCCGCGCGAGCGCGCGGTGGATCGTCAGGTGGCGACGTTGTACGCGGCGCGCGCGCGGGCCGACGCCGCCGAGCTCAATCGCGCGGGGCTGTTCGACCGCGCGCGTGAGCTGCTCTCGCGAACGGCGAAGCGGATCCGGGGGTACGCCGGCACCGACCCCGAGCTCAACCGCATCGCCGATGAGCTCGAGGCCGAGCTCCATCGCTTCTCGGAGCCGATGCCGGCCATGGAAATGAAGTCGACCTTCTTCGCCGCGCATGCGGCCATGGTGGAGCGGAGTCCGACGGGGAGGGCGAAGCGATAGGGACGGCGAGGAAGCGGGAAGCGGGGAGCGAGACGGCGGACGAGTGCGCCGGTCGGTGAAACCGACCGGCGCTTTTCCTTGCGGTCAACGCAAGACCCCACCCCCGTCCCGAGACCCTTTCCTCCCGCGCCCAATCCTTGCACTAGCGGGACCAAGCTGCACCTGGGCTCCCTCCAACGATTGGGTCGTAAGCGCTTGGAAATTCTGACTTTCGAGCTCTCCGGGCAACGCTTCGGGGTTCCACTTCGAAGCGTGCGTGAAGTCGTGCGGGTGGTGGCGATCACGCCGGTGCCGGGGGCGCCGGACGTGATCGAGGGGATCATCGACGTGCGCGGGGAGATCGTGGCGGTCTTCGACCTGCGCGCTCGCTTCGGTCTCGAGGCGCGCCCGATCTGGCCGACGCAGCACCTCGTGCTCGCGGTGGCCGCCGGACGGGTGGTCGCGATCCGCGTCGATCGCGTCGACTGGCTGGCGGTGGTCGACGACCAGGCGATTCAGGATCCCGGACAGATCGTGGTTGGCGCCCGGCACATCGCGGGCGTCGCCAAGCTCGAGGACGGGCTGGTCCTCATTCACGATCTCGATGGCTTCCTCACGCAGGCCGAGGGAGAGGCGCTCGACGAGGCGCTGGCGGAGCGCGCCGGATGATCGAGCCGTCCTGGAGCTCTCCGGCGCTGGCCGACGTGGCGCGCGTGGTTCGCGACCGCACCGGGCTGGTGTTCCCCGACAGTCGCCGTGATGTGGCCGAGGGCACGATCCGCCGCGCGATGGCGCGCGTCGGGCTCTCCGACCTGGCGCGCTACTCTCATCTACTGGAGGAGGAGGGTGCCGCGCTGGATGATCTGGTGGCGGAGCTCACCGTGGGTGAGACCTACTTCTTCCGCGAGTCGGCGCAGCTCGAGTACATCCGCGACACCATCATCCCCGACATCCTCCGCCGGCGGGGCGACCGGCACACGATCCGGATGTGGAGCGCCGGGTGCGCATCGGGGGAGGAGCCGTACTCGTTAGGCATCCTGCTCCACCAGATGGGGCTGGCCGATCACGCGCGGATCCTCGGGACCGAGATCTCGCGCCCTCGCCTGGCCGCCGCGCGTCAGGGCCGCTACGGCCGGTGGTCGATGCGCGGCGTCCCTCAGGATGTGGTGTCCAGGTGGTTCACGCAGCGCGACAACCGCTACCTGCTCGACCCGGCGATCCGCCGGATGGTGGACTTCCGCTACCTCAATCTCGCCTCCGACAGCTATCCGGCGAGCAGCACCGGTGTGTGGGGGATGGACCTGATCCTCTGCCGGAACGTCCTCATCTACTTCGACGCCGAGGCGGTGGCCCGGGTCGCTCAACGGCTGCTCAGCTCGCTCGCCGACGGCGGCTGGCTGGTGCTCGGCGCCTCCGATCCGATGCTGGCCGATGTGGTCCGGTGCGAAGTGGTGATGACGGGGGCGGGGCTGGCGTACCGTAGACGCGGAGCCGCGGGGAGCGCCGACATGGCGGAAGAGCTGGTTCGCGCGCCGCTCCCGCCCCCGCTCTCCGCGCTGCCAGTCATGGAGCCGGAGCGCGAGCCCGCCGGGACGCGGGCCCCGGAGGAGATGAAAGCCGCCTATGCCGCGCGCGACTATGGGCGCGCCGCCGAGCTCGCGCGCGCCGTCGTGCGAGAGGCGCCCGACGATGCGGTGGCGTGGGTGCTCACGGTGCGCTCGCTGGCGAACAGCGGGAAGCTGGAGGAGGGAGGAGCGGCGTGCCGCCAGGGCCTGCAGCGTCACCCCGGATCGGCGGAGCTGGCGTATCTCTACTCGCTGCTGCTGGCGGAGCACGGCCGTGTGGCGGAGGCGGCGGCCGCCGCGCGGCGCGCGCTCTACCTCGATCGCTCCCTGGTGGTGGCGCACATCGCGTTGGGCTCGGCGCTCTCGCGGCTCGGCGACATGGTCGGGGCGAAGCGTGCCTTCGCCAACGCCGAGGAGCTGCTGGAGCGCATGCCGCCGCGCGAGGTCGTGCCGGCGTCGGATGGTGAGAGCGCCTTCCGCCTGCGCGAGATCGTGCGGGCGCAGGGAGCGTTGCTGCGAGGTGATGCCGCATGACGCCGGCGAAGAAGCGCGCCGTTGGAGCCGCCACCGACTGGAGCGACATCCGCCGCCGTCTCGACGAGTCGCGCGAAGGGTTGCGCGACAGCGTGCGCGTCACCCCCGAGCAGGCGCACGAGATGCTCGCCGAGAGAGCGCGCGCGCTGGCCCGGCGTCCGGAGTGGAAGCGCGAGGAGTCCTTGCGCGGTGCGCTCGTCTTCGGCGTCGCCGGTCAGCGCTACGCCATCGAGTCGCGCTTCGTGGTGGAGGTCTTCCATCTCTCCGAGCTGGCCCTTCTCCCCGGAGCGGAGCCGCCGGTGATCGGCGTGGTGGGATGGCGGGGGCGCCTGCTCACCATCATGGATCTGCGCGCGATGCTGGGGCTGCCGACGACCGGGCTCGACGACCTCGGGCGCGTGATCGTGTTGGGTGATGAGCGGCCCGAGTTCGGCGTGCTGGCCGACGTGGTGGAGGAGATCACGACGCTCTCCGAGAGCGAGGTGCGGGTGCCGCAGCGGGGAATACAGGTGAGCGAGCGCTACGTTCGTGGCGTGGCGCTCGACGCGGTTCTGGTGCTCGACGCAGCGGAGCTGCTGCGCGTCGACGAGGATGCGAACAACGGAGAATCGGAACGATGACGACTTCTGTGGGCCGGCGGGTGGGCCAGGGCTTCGCGGTGATCCTGCTGCTGGTGGTGATCGTCGCCGTCAGTGGCCTGTGGGCGTTGAGTCGCACCTCCCAACGCTACGACGAGGCGATTCGCGCGTCGCGCGACCTGCTGGCGGGCGCCAAGCGAGCCGAGTCGGAGGCGCGCCTCTCGGGGATGTGGTACCTCCGCTATCTGCTCACCCCGGACGATGCGTACGCGCAGCGGCGTGACAGCTCGGTGGCGGCGGCGCGCAGCACGCTGGCCGCGCTGATCGAGCACCCCGAAGGAGCGAGCGCGCGCGGGGCGTGGCAGACGGCGCTGGCGACGCTGGAGGAATGGGACGAGGCCTCGCGCCAGTCGATGACGGCGATGCGCGCGGGGAACGCCGCGGAGGCCGAGCGGATCCGCGCCGCCCGCTCGGTGCCGTTGCTCGAGCGCGTCGACGACTCGATGGAGCGCGGCATTGCCGCGGCACGCGCGCGGGCCGACAGTGCGGCCGTGGGTGGGGACGCGCTGGCGGCGAGCACGCGCACGGTGCTGATGTTCGGCGGATTGCTGGCGCTGCTGGGGGGCGTGCTGGCCGCGATCGTGCTCACGCGCGCCATCCGGCGTCCGCTCCAGGAGGCGAGCAGCGTCATCGTCACCAGCTCCACGCAGATCCTGGCGGCCGCCACCGAGCAGGCGGCTGGCGCCAACGAATCGATGGCCGCGGTGACCGAGACGGTGGCGACGGTGGACGAGGTGGCGCAGACGTCGGAGCAGGCGTCCCAGCGCGCCAAGCTCATGGCCGAGATGTCGCAGCGCGCCGCCGAGATCGGCCGCACCGGCCGCAAGGCGGTGGAGGATTCCACCGAGATCATGGTGGCGGCGCGGTCGCACGTGGAGTCCATCGCCGAGAGCATTCTCGCGCTGGCGGAGCAGGCGCAGGCGATCGGGGAGATCATCGCCGCGGTGAACGAGCTGGCGGAGCGCACCAACATCTTGGCGCTGAACGCGGCCGTCGAAGCGGCGCGCGCCGGGGAGCACGGCCGGGGCTTCGCGGTGGTCGCCGCCGAGGTGAAGAGCCTGGCCGAGCAGTCCAAGAAAGCGACGGTGCAGGTGCGACAGATCCTGGGCGACATCCAGAAGGCGACGTCGAGCGCGGTGATGGCCACCGAGCAGGGGACCAAGCAGGTGTCGGCCGGGGTGAAGCAGGTGCAGGAGGCCGGGGAGACCATCCGCGCGCTGGCCGAGTCGGTGGGGCAGAACGCGCAGGCGGCGGCGCAGATCGTCGCGTCGTCCGGGCAACAGGCGATCGGGATCGAGCAGATTCGTCAGGCGATCTCCAACATCCATCAGGCGACACAGCAGAATCTGGCGGCCACCAAGCAGACGGAGAACGCGGCACGCGACCTCGCCGGGGCGGGCCGTCGCATGGTGGAGCTGGTCGGTGACGGCGTGGCGCCGCCGCAGCGGACGGGATGAGCCCGAAGGATCTGGCGGCCAGGCTGCTGGCCACGTTCGTCGACGAGCTCGAGGAGCAGGTTCGCACGCTGAACGCCGAACTGCTGGCGCTGGAGACGACGCCTGACGACGCGGCACGATTGCAGTCCGTGTTCCGCGTGGCGCACACGCTCAAAGGGGCGGCCCGCGCGGCCAACGTGCCGCTGGCGGAGCAGGTGTGCCATCGGTTGGAGGCGGTGTTGGCCGAGACGCGCGACGGCCGGGCTCGCCTCGACGCCGGCACGTTCGAGACGCTGTTCGCCGCCGCCGACGCGTTGGCCGACGCGGGGCGTCGGCTGCGCGCGGGCCAGCCGCTCGACGACTCGCCG
>DATFFZ010000056.1:0-10554 GCA_035249845.1 Gemmatimonadaceae bacterium | reverse complement strand
CGGCGCCGTCGCGGGTCGGCGCGGCCGAGGCCGGCGTGGCGGCGCCGCCCTGATCGTTGGAGCAGGCGGCGAGCGTCAAAAGGGCGAGCGACGCGAGTCTACGGATCGTTAGGCGACGCACTGGAATCCGGAAGTGAAGTCGTGCTGCCGGTAGCGGCCAACGCCGGCATCGGAAGCGGCTTGCCGAGCGCCCGAGCCAACTCGGCGGACGCCAGGTACAGGTCGAAGATCGCGCGTGCCTCGTCGGTCTGGGCGGTGAGCAGCGCCAGCTGCGCGTCGGAGATCTCGAGCTGCGTCCCCAACCCGCGGGTGAAGCGGAGCGACGCCAGGCGGAAGGCCTCGTCGGCCTCGGTGGCGTTCTCCCGGCGCGCGGCGAAGAGCGAGCGGGCGCGCTCGAGCTCGGCGCGCGCCGCAGCGACCTCCACCGCCACGGCCTCACGCTCGCGCGTCAGCTCGGCGTCGGCCAATCGCGCCTGCGCGCGAGCGAGATCGAGATTCCCCTTGGTGCGCAGTCCGTCGAAGAGCGGCCAGCTGACGTTGACGCCGAGGAAGCGGTCCTCGAACCAGCCGCCGTTGTTGCAGATGCGATCGGGGGAGCTACCACCCGGGCAGAAGCTGTTGCCGATCTGCCCGCTGGAGGTGGGAAACCCGCCGAGCGGAAAGGCGGCAAACCCCCACTGGATGAAGGCCGAGACCGTCGGAAAGAAGTCGGCGCGCGCGACGGTGACGGCGTCGCGCCGCGCGCGAGCGGTGAGCTCCGCCGCGCGAATCGACGCGCGATCCTCGCCCCTCTCCTGGGATGCATCGACCGACGCGAGGATGCCCTGGATGTCGCGCGGCTCGATGACGGTCGTCAGGCGGATGGGGCGCTCGATCGGGATGTTGAGCAGCCGCTTGAGCTCGAGCGTCGCCAGCTCGACGTCGCTCCGAGCCTGGATGACGAGCGGCTCGAAGTTGGCGCGCTCGACCCGGGCGCGAAGCACGTCGTAGCGCGCGGCACGGCCGGCGTTCTGGAACTGCTCTACCTGGGTGAGACGCGCGCTCGCCTGCTCGAGGCTGGCGGCGCGGATGTCGAGGACGCGGCCGGCGAAGAGGGTCTGGAGGTAAGCGCGCTGTACGTCGAGCGAGAGCTGGGCGCGCGTCTCATCGGCCGTCAGTCGGGCGGCGCCTCGGAGGCGGCCCGCCGCGCGCGAGGCGGCGAACTCGCGCCCACCCTGGAAGAGCGTCTGCGAGAGGTTGGCGTTGGCGGTGTAGGTATTCGGCTGGAAGAAGATCTGCCCGACCGCTCGGCCGCGGGCGTTCTCGTAAACGTGCTGGTAGCTGCCGCTGAAGCGGAGCTGCGGAAGGACCCCGGCTCGCGCGATGGTGAGCTGCGACTCGGCCAGGTCCACCTGCGCGTTGGCGATCCGGACCTCATCGGACCCGCGAAGAGCGGTGTTGACGGCGTCCGAAAGGGAGAGGGAAAGGGTGTCGGTCCGTTGAGCTCCGGCAGCGTCCGGAGCGAGCGCGCAGAGAAGGGTCAGGATGGGGATAAAGCGCCGCATAGTCTGAATATACGCGCGGCCGGCGGGGAACGTTGGAGCGAGGGTGGGCGCGGGAAGCGAGAAGCGGGACGCGGTGGAGCGGGGGGGGAGAGGCGCAGGCGGAAACGGTAGTCATCAGGTTTGGCTGGCGCTCCCACCCGCCCGCCTTCGGCGGGCGCCCGCCCGCTCCCCGCTCGCCGCTCCCTTACGCGGCCAAGCTCAGCCTCTCCAACATCATCGCGAACCGCGGGTCCGACCGCAGCGGGTCGAGCCATGGGGCGACGCGGAGGAACATCAGCCCGGGGTCGCGGCTCTGGTAGGCGCGCTCCAGGCAGGCGAAGGCCCGCTCCTTCTCGTTCATCGCGGCGAAGAGGAAGGTGGAGAGGAGTGCCAGGCGGTCCACGCCGATGAGCTTGGGTTCGATCTCCCACAGGATACCGCTCGCTTCCTCCTGATTCCCGGCGGCCGCGTTGGCGTAGGCGAGCATCAGCTTCTTGACCGTCCCCGATCCGGCGCGCGTCGACTCCTTCTTAATGTCGGCGATCGCGTCGGCATAATTGCCCTTGGCGATCTGCACCCACCAGAGCACCATCCGGGCGGCCAGGAACTCGGCGTCCATGGCCAGCGCCTTCTGCAACTCCTCGATCGCCTGGTCGTACTTGCGCGCGAAGTAGAGCACCCAGCCGACGGCGCGGGTCACCGGCACCGAGAGTGGATCGAGCTGCTGCGCCTTCTTGATCTCGGCCAACGCCTCGTCGTGGCGGCCAAGTGCCGCCAGATACTCCGCGTACCACTGATGCGCCGTGACGTAGCTCGCCTTGAGATCGAGCGCGCGCTTGAACTCCCGTTCCGCGGCGGACCAGTCGAGATCGCCGAGCCACCGCGTGTACGCGAGCGACGTGTGTGCCTCGGCCAGACTGTCGTCCATCTCCAGGGCCTTGAGCGCCATCGTCTTCGCCTGCGCCAGATTCTCGATCGCCGGCTTGGAGCCGAGTCCGATGCTCAGGATCTCGTACGCATCCGCGAGGCCCGCGTACGCCAGCGCGTATCCCGGGTCCTTGGCGATTGCCTGACGATAGAAGTCGATCGCCTTGTTGACGCTCTCCTCCGACCACTTGTTGGCGTGAAAGCGCCCGAGCAGGTACAGGTTGTACGCCTCGACATCGCTGGTCGGCTTCTTCTCCACGCGCTGCTTCTCTTCGGTCGAGATGGCCGCCGAGAGCGCGCCGGAGATCGACTGCGCGACTTCGCTCTGCACCTCGAAGACGTCGGTGAGCTGGCGGTCGAAGGTCTCGCCCCACAGGTGCTTCTCGGTTTTCGGATCTACCAGGTGCGCGACGATGCGCACTCGGGAGCCTGCCCGGCGGACGCTCCCCTCGAGGATCGACGCCACGCCCAGCTCATCGGCAATGGCGCCGATCTTCTTCGTGGTCTTCTTGTACTGCATGGTGGACGTGCGCGAGATCACCTTGAGCGCGCTGATCTTGGAGAGCTGGGCGATGATGTCATCGGTCACACCGTCGCTGAAGTACTCGTTCTCCGGGTCGGTGCTCATGTTCTCGAAGGGAAGCACCGCGATGGAGTTGTCCACCGACTTCTCGCCCACCAGCGATTGCGCCGAGCCGACGGCGACGGCGACCGTCACCGGGGTGCTGAGTGCTTCGGCGAACTGCGCCGCCGTCGAATAACGGTCGGCCGGCAGCGTCGCCATCGCCTTTCTCACCGTGGCATCGAGCGCCTCGGGGATGAGGTCGCGGAAGGTGCGCGGCGACGGAATGGGATTGCTGTATCGGCTCGCGATGACGGACAGCGGTGTCGTGCCCTTGAAGGGCGGCTCACCCACCAGCATCTCGAAGAGCACCGCGCCGAGGCTGTAGATGTCGGAGCGGCCGTCGATCTGGGCGAGTCCCTCCACCTGCTCCGGGCTCATGTACGCGGGAGTGCCGATGATGTGGCCGGTGGTCGACTCTCCCGATCCCATCGCCCGGGCGATGCCGAAGTCGGCGACCAGCGCGTGTCCGGAGTCGAGGAGGATGTTGGCGGGCTTGATGTCGCGGTGGACGACCTTGGCGTTGTGCGCGTAGTTGAGGGCGTCAGCCACCTCGCGCGCGATCTGAAGGGCGTCGGCCACCGGCAGTTGGCGTTCTCGGAGGAGTCGCTGGCGGAGGGTCTCCCCCTCGATGTAGGGCATGACGTAGTAGACCAGCCCGTCGATCTGGTCCGAATCGTAGAGCGGGAGGATGTGAGGGTGGTGGAGGCGCGCCGCGATCTGGATCTCGAACAGAAAGCGCGCGGCCCCGACTTCGGCTGCCAGCTCGGGCTTGAGCACCTTCACGGCGACGGCGCGCTCGTACTTCAGGTCGTGTGCGAGAAAGACCTTCGCCATCCCGCCCTGGCCCAGCTCCCGTTGCAGCCGGTAACGAGAGGCGAGGGCGGCGCCCACGCGTTCGAACAGCTCGGCCATCTGGACTACCTCCGCACGATGCGCCGTCGGGCGCGCCGTGTCAGTGCAACCGCTTCACGGGTGGAAGAGAGTCTTCGATGCCCATCGCTCGTCGAGGCGCGCGGCACGCTCCGGTGGGGCGCGGAGAAACGCCAGTTTACGTCGGAGGCGGACGCAGCATCGCCGCCGCGAGCGGGAGAGGGACGCGCTGGGGATCGACGGCGATCGGAGCTCATCTTTCGGCGGCGGGGAAACTCTCGCACCCGGCCGTGGCGGGTATGACGACGAAGATATAGTCCGGAAGTCGGACCGCTAGAGTCCTGCTCCGGCGGCCAGAGTCCGAGAGAATGCGTCGGGTTTCGGCACGAAATGACGAAGCGCCCACCGGGACGAATGGTGGGCGCTCGGTGCCTCGCCGTGTCTCGTCGTCGCGCGGCTGCTATCCGTACAGCTCGTCGATGAACACCAGGCTCTTCCTTCGCCTGACTACGATGCAGAGAGCGTCGAACACCGCGACGTCGAGCAGGGTGCCGATGGCGTTGGTGCGGAGGTACTCGATCGTCTCGGCTGCGGTCATGGGGTCCCGGTAGGCGCGCTTCGACGTGAGCGCGTCGAAGGCGTCGCAGGCTGCGAGGATCTTTCCGCCGATCGTGATCCGCGAGGAGTCGATGCCGCGCGGGTAGCCGTTTCCGTCCACGTGCTCGTGGTGGTCCTGGACGTAGTCGAGCACGCGCCCCAGGTGCTTGAGCGGAGCCAGGATCTCCATTCCGATTCGCACGTGGTCCTTCACGTGCTCGAACTCCTCGGGGGTGAGACGGGCCGGCTTGTTGAGCACCTCCTCGCGGATGCCGATCTTCCCGACGTCGTGCAGGCGGCCGGCGAGGCGCACGGCCTCGATGGTGTCCTCGTCCAGCCCGAGGTGATCGGCCACCGACGCCGCCAGCTCCGCCACGCGCTGCGAATGGCCGCGCAGGTAGATGTCCTTCGCTTCCATCGCGTTGATGAGCGTCTCGGCGATGCTGACGGTGAGGTCGCGCAGGCGCTCCTTCTCCCGCTCGAGCTCCGCGGTGCGGATGGCGACCTCCTCGCGGATGAGGCGCTCCACGCGCCGCTGCTCGATGAGGATCTCGCGCTTGCGGAGCGCGCGCTCGCAGGCGGCGAGGAGGTCGGGGAGCTCGATGGGCTTCATCAGATAGTCCATCGCGCCGTTGGCCAGCGCCTCGGTGGCGGTTGGCGCGTCGTTCACGGCGGTGAGCATCATCGCCGCCAGGTCGGGATCGCTCTTCGTCGCCTGCTTCACCAGCTCCACGCCCGACATGCCGGGCATGCGCACGTCGCACAGCATCAGAAGGAATCCGCCCTGCGAGAGCTTGGCCAGTGCCTCGACTCCCGACTCTGCGGTCGCCACCTGGTAGCCGCGCGAGCGCAGGAACTTGGCGAGCGCCAGCCTGATCGTCTCCTCATCGTCCACCACGAGCACGCGAGGCGCTCCATCTGGTGCCAGCGCGACGGTGGAGCTTGGGGTGGAGGCGAGGACAGACGGGCGGATCATGAGCGTCTCTGGTTGGAGGAGGAGCCGGTGCGCGTGCCGGCCACCGGGAGGGAGATCCGGAACGTGGCGCCGGCGCCGGGCGCGGTGTGCACCGTGAGCGTACCGCCGTGCGTCTGCACGATGCCGTAGCTGACGCTGAGCCCGAGACCCGTGCCGCGACCCTCGGGCTTGGTGGTGAAAAAAGGCTCGAAGATGCGCTTCTGCACCTCCGGCCTCATGCCGACACCGGTATCGGCGACCTCCACCACCACCCGCCCCGCGTGATTGCTGGTGCGAATGGTGAGCACGCGGCGGGCGCTGCCGGTCATCGCGTGCTCGGCGTTGACGACGAGGTTGAGCAGGACCTGCTGAATGAGACGGTCGTCGCCGTCCACGGGAGCCAGCTCCTCGGCGAGGTGCAGATCCACCTGCACGCCGGTGGTGCGCAGACCGTAGGTGCGAAGCCGCAGCGTCTGCTCGATGAGCGCGTTCACGTCCACGCGCACGATCCGCGGTCCCGTCTTGCGCGCGAAGGTGAGCAGGTCGCGGATCACGGCTACCGCGCGGTCGGCCTCGCGCTTCACCAGGCGCAGCGACTCGAGCTGCTCCTCGGTGAGCTCGTCTTCCAGGAGCAGCTGCGTCATGGCGGAGATGCCGGTGAGCGGATTGTTCACCTCGTGCGCCACGCCCGCCACCAGCTCGCCCAGCGCGGCCAGCTTCTCCGACTGGCGGAGCTGCTCGGCCACGCGACGCTCGTCGCTGAGATCGCGCATCACGCCCACCAATCCCATGAGCCGTCCTTCGGCGTCACGAATGGCGCTGAGCACCACCCAGCACGGGAACTCGGTGCCGTCCTTCCTGCGATGGACGCGCTCCGCCACCCACACGCCGCTCGTCTCCAGCGTCTCGGCGATGTCGTCCTCCTCGCGCTGGCCGCGGGCGCGCACCGACATCTGCTGGAGCGACATCTCCAGCAGCTCCTCGGGCGCGTAGCCGTACTGCCGCGCGGCGGCGGCGTTGGCGAAGCGGACGCCGCGGTCGGGGGCGAAGATGAACACCGGCTGGTCCATCGTCTGGAGCGCCTCGGCCAGCATGCGTTGGCGCATCTGCTGTCGCCGCTCCTCGGCGCGCAGCAGGAGACTGTCGAGCGCCAGTGCCACGGGCGGGGCGAGCCGGCTGAGGGGCGCGATGTCGCGCGAGGCAAACGTCTTCCCGCGCTCGGGCGCGGCGCGGACGACGCCCACCAGGCGCCCCGCCGCCGAGAGCGGCACCGTGACGTCGGGCGCGTCGAACGTGAGCGACATCGGCTCCGAGGGAGCGACACCGATGGTGCCGCGGGTGGCGATGCAGCGCACCACGTTGTCCTCTCCGAGGACGCCTAACGCGAGGCCCTGCGCGTGCACGGCGGTGCCGACGATGGCCAGCACCTCCTCGGCGGCGTCCCTGGCGTCGCTGGCGCGGAGGGCCACGCGGGCGATCGCCGCGGCCGCCTCGGACTGCTCGCGCTCGCGCCGCTCCGCCTCGTACGCCATGGCGTTCACCATGGCGGTGGCGGCCTGCTGCGCGATGAGCATGGTGAGATCCATGCTGGTGGCATCGTACGCATCGGCGCGATACGACTGCGCCTGGAGCACGCCGAGCACGCGATCGCCATGCACGATGGGCGCGCTCAGCACCACGGCGATCCGGCGCTCCCCACCGGCCTCGAACGCGACGCCGGTCCAGCCGGGGTCGGTGCGCATGGTGATGTTGGGGCGCCGGGTGCGGAATGCCTGACTGGTCGGTCCGTCGCCGAGCGGGAGACGCGGCAGAAGATCGGCGTCCATGGCCGCGCCGTCGTCGATGATCAGCTCGGGGATGAAGACGCTCCGCTCCTCGTCGTACCGGAGCAGCGTGAAGCAGGGGGCGTCCACCACGGTGGCCACGGCGCGATAGAGCTCCTGATAGACCTCCCGCATGGAGATGGCCGCCGAGATCGCCTGCTGGAGCTCGGCGATGGCGGTGAGCTGGGTGACGCGGCCGCCGAGGTCGTCGAAGAGGAGGGCGTTGCGCACGGCGACGGCGACGTGGGTGCCGAAGTCGAGCAGGAGGGAGCGCTGATCGTCCTTGAACTCCTGCGGCCTGCGGAAGCGGAGGACGAGCAGTCCGCGCGGCCGGCCCTCCACCACCAGCGGAAGCATGACGAGGGAGGCGACGCCCTCGGCGAGGAGCGCGCGCACGATCTCTCCGTCGGGGAAGTCGCGGAGGTCGCTGCCGAAGTGCGCCAGGCCGGAGGTGACGGCCTGGCCACCGATGGTGCTCCAGAACGATGTCAGGACGACGGCGGGCACCACGTTGGCCGCGCTGCCCGTGCCGTAGGCGACGTGGACGCGGCGCGTCTCGGCGTCGGCGACGTAGATGGTGACGCCGTCGGCGCCTAACGAGGAGCGGGCGATGCGCCCGATGTCCTCGTAGGTAGCGGACGGCGTGGTGTTGAGCGCGAGGCTGCGGGCGGCGGTGGCCAGCACGCTGGCGTGCCGCATGGTGCGCACCGAAGCGCGATAGAGTCGCGCGTTCTCGATGGCGATGGCGGCGTGCGACGCGAGCGAGGTGAGCAACCGCTCGTCCTCCTCGTCGAACGCGCGCTCCTCGCCGGCGTAGACGACGATGGCGCCGAGCGGACGCGGGCCCACGAGCAGCGGCGCGCCCACCGCGCTCCGCGACTCGTCAGGCGCGTAGGCAACGGTGAAGGCGTGCTCGGAGCGCTCGTCGAGCACGGTGTGCAAGGCGTGGCCGACGCGGATGCACGCGCCGCCAATGGTGCCCTGGAGAGGAAAGCGGGTGCCGACCTCGTCGTGCGTCTCGCCGGCGGCGGCCACCAGTACCAGCGTCTCGTCCTTCTCGTCGAGCATCCCGAGCCGCGCGCTGCGCGCGCCGAGGAGCTCCATGGCGTGGCGCGCCACCAGCGCGAACACACGATCGAGCTCGAGCGACTGGTTGATATGCTGGATGATCTCGGCCAGTGCGCGCGCTTCCCCGGCGCTGCGCTCGGCGCGGCCGAGGAGCTGCACGTGTCGCACGGTGAGAGCGCCGAGGTCCGCCAGCCACTCGAGCTGGGCATACTCGGCGTCGGTGAAGGCGGGCGCGCGCGCGACGGCGAGCAATGCTCCGATGGGTGAGCCATCGGCGAGCATCGGCGCGGCGGCCCGTGGGCCGTCGATCTGGAGCCGGCGCTCGCGGAAGGCGCGCTGGCAGAGCGCGTGCTCGTCGGGGGACGCGGAGGGAGCTCCGGCGCTGGCCGCGAGGCGGCACTCGGACCCGAGGAGGATGCGCGTCGCTCCAGCGTCGAGAAGATGCAGTGCGCGCTCCGCGAGCAGCCGGAGCGCGTGTGGGAGGTCCGTCGGCGCGCCGGCTTTGTGCGCGGGGTCGTGCCCGGCGCCGTGCCGCGGCGCGGAGGCGCGAGCGTCTCCGTCGTGCTGGAGCACCCTGTTCGTTGGAGGGACGACGCCGGCGCTGGGAGTCATGTGCGGCTCGGGAGCTGGCCAGGTGCTGTCTGGACGGGGAATCTGGCGCACGATGTCCCGGAGGTGGGAAGTCAGCCTGGCACTAATGTACGACGAGCCGGGGAAAAGTGCTGCAACGTTAGATTTTACTTAATCTTCGGCGAACTCGACCTTCACCGAGCGCCGAATGATCCCGGCTTTCGCGCCGCGGTCGAGCAGCTCCTGAACGGCCGCGCGGCCGCGGGGTCCGTAGTCGAGTGTCCATTCATTCACGTACATGCCGACGAAGGTGTCGGCGCGTCCGCGGTCGAGCCCGCGCGCGAAGCGCATGGCGTGGTCGAGCGCACCCACTCGGTGCTCGAGCCCGTAGGCGATGCTGGCCTTCAGGTGGCGGGAGATGGTACGGATGAGCTCGGGTCCGAGGTCTTTGCGGATGACGTTGCCGCCGAGTGGGAGGGGGAGTCCGGTCTCCTCGAACCACCATTCGCCCATGTCGGCCACCAGGCGCAGCCCCTGGTCGCCGAAGGTGAGCTGTCCTTCGTGGATGAGCAGGCCGAGGTCCACGTCGCCGGCGAGCACGGCGTTCTCGATCGCGTCGAAGTGGGTGGGGACCGCGATGAAATCCGGCTCGTAGAGGCGAAGGGCGAGGTACGCCGTGGTGAGCGGGCCGGGGATGCCGATGCGTTTCCCGCGGACGTCGGGTCTCGACATGGGCGATCGCGCGACGAGGCGCGGACCGTAGCGGTCGCCCATGGAGGAGCCGTGCGGGAGGAGCGCGTACCGGTCGGCGAGGTAGGCGTAGGCGTGGATGGAAACGGCCGTCACCTCCAGCTCTCCGCGGAGGGCGCGCTGGTTGAGTGACTCGATGTCCTGGAGCTCGTGCTCGTAGCTGAGGTCGCCGGTGTCGATCTTCCCTTCGGCCAGCGCGTAGAACATGAACGCGTCGTCGGAGTCGGGGCTGTGGGCGACGCGGATCGTGCGCGGGCTCATGGGGCGGCGGCTCCCTGGCGAGCGGCGGCGAGCGCGCTCTCGATCTCGCGGCCGTGGCGCTCGTACTCGGGGAGATTCTTCTGGCGCTCGGCGTCGGCGGAGGCGAGGAGTCGGCGGCGGAGCTGGGTGACGCGGTTGCTGTCGTTTCGCCGCTCGGCGACGCTGATGGCGAGGATGAGACCGAGGAGGTGTGCGGGCTCGCGCTGGAGGATCGTGTCCGCCTGCGCGGCGGCGGCGTCGAGCGCGCCCGTGGTTTCGGAGATGCGACCGAGGTCGTAGCGAGCGTCGAGGTCGAGCTCGGGGAGAGAGCGATAGGCGTCGATCGCCATGCGGCCGAAGAACCGGGCGCTGTCGGTCTTCCCCTCGCTCGACGCGCGCATCGCGCGATCGTAGAGGCGATCGGCGCGCTCGCGCGGGGTGAGCGCGGAGATGTCGGGCGCGCGGGCCGGGGCTCCGCCGGGGGAGAACGCGGCGGCGTCGCCGGCACCGGCTGGCTGAGCGGGGCCCGGCGAGGAGGTCGCGTTGAAGCGTTGACCGGCGACGAGCGCGATGAGGGCGATGAGGGCGATGCCGGCCACCGACCAG
>DATFFZ010000055.1:0-6174 GCA_035249845.1 Gemmatimonadaceae bacterium | reverse complement strand
TCGGCGCGGCCTACGTGGGAGTCATCTTCGCCGGTGGGCCCCGCCACCTCTCGCTCGAGCGCGCCGCGGAGGTGCTGGCCGGCGTGCGGGGTCCGCGCCGGGTGGGGGTCTTCGCTCGTCAGGCGCCTGACGAGATCGCGGCCACCGCCCGGGCCGTGGGGCTCGACGTGATCCAGCTGCACGCCGATCCGGCGCCGGACGACGTCGAGACCGTTCGTCACGCGACGGCGCTCCCGATCTGGGCCGCCGTGCGCGTGAAGGGCGGGGAGCTGCCCGGCCATCTGGCCGCGCTCGCCGCGACCGCCGATGGACTCCTGCTCGATGCCCGGGTGGAAGGCGCGCTCGGCGGAACGGGACAGACGCTCGACTGGGGCTCGCTCCGCCTTCCGCGAGGAAGGGCGCGGATCATCCTCGCCGGCGGCCTCACGCCGGCCAACGTGCGTCAGGCGCTCTCCGCGCTGGCGGCGGACACGGTCGATGTCTCGTCCGGGATCGAGAGCACCCCCGGCATCAAGGACCACGCGCTCATGCGCGCCTTCGCCGACGCGGTGCGCTCGAGGGTACCCGCATGAGCGGACCGGAGGGATCTGGTCGCTTCGGGCCGTTCGGCGGCCAGTATGTCCCTGAGACGCTGATCCCCGCCCTGGACGAGCTGTCGGCGGCCTTCGACGAGGCCATGGGCGACGCCGCCTTCCGTGGCGAGCTGGACGCGTTGCTCACCACCTACGTCGGCCGCCCGTCGCCCCTCAGCAGCGCCCCGCGCCTTTCGGCGGAGGTGGGCGCCGAGGTGCTGCTCAAGCGCGAGGATCTGAATCACACCGGCGCCCACAAGATCAACAACACGGTGGGTCAGGCGCTCCTCGCCCGGCGCATGGGGAAGGGGCGGATCATCGCCGAAACAGGCGCCGGCCAGCACGGCGTCGCCACCGCCACGATCTGTGCCCGATTCGGCCTCCGGTGCGTCGTTTATATGGGTGAGGAGGACATGCGGCGTCAGCACTTGAACGTCGTCCGCATGCGCCTGCTCGGGGCCGAGGTCATCCCCGTCACGTCCGGCACTCGCACGCTGAAGGACGCGACCAGCGAAGCGATCCGCGACTGGGTGACCAACGTGACGGACAGCCACTACATCATCGGATCCGTCGTCGGTCCCGCGCCCTATCCGCGCATGGTGCGCGAGCTTCAGGCGGTGATCGGTCGTGAGGCGCGCTCGCAGGTGCTGGAGCGCGTCCAACGGCTACCGGCCACCGTCGTCGCGTGCGTTGGTGGAGGCTCGAACGCGATGGGGATCTTCCACGCGTTCGTGGACGATGCCGACGTGGAGCTGGTGGGGGTGGAAGCGGCCGGTGATGGTTTGGACACGGATCGCCACGCGGCGTCCCTCATCAGGGGACGCCCGGGAGTGCTGCACGGATCGATGAGCTATCTCCTTCAAGACGACGCGGGGCAGGTTCACCCCGCCCACTCCATCTCCGCGGGGCTCGACTATCCGGGCGTCGGGCCCGAGCACGCGTACCTGAAGGAGCGCGGTCGCGCCACGTACGTGGCCGTGACCGACGCCGACGCACTGCATGGCTTCACGCTGTTGAGCCGCCTGGAGGGGATCATCCCCGCGTTGGAGACGGCGCACGCCGTGGCGTGGGTGGCGTCGCAGCGGGGACGGTGGCGCGCCTCGGACCCGGTGCTGCTCTGCGTCAGCGGGCGTGGCGACAAGGACGTGGCGGAAGTGGCCGCGCACTCCCACCTCGAGTGACCTGACCGTCACGTGACCGCCACCTCCCCGAGCACGCTCTCGGACGCCAGCGAGATTCGCGAGCCGCCCTTCGCGCCCGCGCTCGTGGAGGAGATGCTGCGCGCGCTCATGAAGGGGATGCGCGCCCGCCAGCTCTACCTGCCTAACAATCCGATGTATCACCGCTCCCTGGAGGCGGTGGGCGCCGCGTTCGAGCGCCTGTGGAAGGAGACGGAGGAGCTCACCCTCACCATCACCGAGACCGACATCCGGTGGGAAGGAGCGGTGGTCAGTCACGAAGCGGCCAAGTCCGACGGACTGGCGTGGCTCTTCTACAAGGACGGGGTGCGCGAGCTCACCATGACCGCCGGCTTCGAGACCCGGGAGCTGGTGACGCTGCTCGACATCCTCCAGCGCGTGCGCAAGGCGTCGCCCGAAGAGGACGACCTGCTGACGCTGCTCTGGGAGCAGGAGTTCCTGCACCTCCGCTACCGCTACGTCGATCTCATGCCCGATGGCGTGACGGAGCCGCAGGCGCCCGACCCGAACGCCGAGCCGCGCACGATCCCGCCGGTGCAGACGGTGGAGGACCTCCAGGAATCGAAGCCGCAGATCGTGCGGATGGAGGACTTCGACTCCACGCTCTACTTCCTCGACGAAGGAGAGATCGAGTACCTGCGCAACGAGGTGGCGCAGGAGTATCAGAGCGACCTCCGCCGCAACGTGCTGGCCATCCTGTTCGACATCTTCGAGGTGGAGCACGATGGGAAGGTGCGCGACGAGGTGTGCGAGGTGCTCGAGTCGTTCACCCTGCACCTCCTCTCGGCGGGCGCCTTCGGCGCGGTGGCCTACGTGCTGCGCGAGTCTCACACCCTCACCCAGCGGGCCAAGGAGCTCTCAGCCGCCCACCGCGAGAAGCTCGAGCACCTGCCGGACCGCCTGAGCGTCCCCGAGGTGCTGGCCGGGCTCCTTCAGGCGCTCGACGAATCGGAGCAGGTGCCGGCGCAGGAGGACCTGGACGCGCTCTTCGACGAGCTCCGCGAGGGCGCGCTCATGACCGTGCTCGCCTGGCTCGGAAAGCTCCAGCACGCCGAGCTGCGCGACGCGCTGGAGAAGGCGGCCACGCGACTGGCGTGGGCAAACACGGCGGAGCTGATCCGGCTCATTCAGTCGCCGGACCCGGACATCTCGCTCGAGGCGATTCGCCGTGCCGGGGGTCTGCAGACGGCCGCCTCCGTCCCCGCCCTCGGCAAGACGCTGTCGCACGCCTCGGCCGCGCACCGGCTGGCCGCGGTGCAAGCGGCGGAGAAGATCACCTCACCGGGCGCGCTGCGGGTGTTGGAGCAGGCGATCGAGGATTCCGACCGCGACGTTCGCCTTGCCGCCGTGCGCGCCATCGGGAGCCGTCGCCATCGCCAGGCGCTCCAGCGGCTGGAGACGGTGGTGAAGGGACGCACGCTCCGAGGCGCCGACCTCACCGAGAAGATGGCCGTGTTCGAGGTGTACGGCTCGCTGGCCGGCACGGCGGCGGTCTCGTACCTGGACTCGATCCTCAACATGCAGAGCTTCCTGCTGCGCAAGCGCGAGGATCCGGAGATCCGCGCCTGCGCGGCGATGGCGCTCGGCAAGATCGCCAGCGAGGACGCCATCGCGTCGCTGCGGAAGGCGCAGACCGACAAGGACTCGCTGGTGCGGAACGCGGTGAACCGGGCGATCCGCGGAGGGGCCGCATGACGTCCACGGCACAGAGCGCGCCGGCCACGTATACCGGGCCCGATCACACCGTCGGCGAACAGCGCGGCAGCGACGCGTATCTCCGGCGCGCGGGGAAGGAGCTGCTCTTCACGTTCTACGGCGCGCTCAGGAACGTGAAGCTGTACCCGCCTGACAACACCGCCGTGCAGAACGCCCTCGCCGACCTGGTGGCCCGCTGCGAGGACGTGTTGAAGTGCGAGCACGAGCTCGAGATGCGGGTCTCGGGCGAGTTCGTGTTCATCAACTCCACCCGCCTCCGCCTGGATCTCGAGAACTACGCCAGCTTCAGCCGCATCCTGATCGCGTTCCGCGAGGCGGGGATCGGGATGTGCCGCGTGAGCGAGGGCGCGACGCAGCGCGATTGGGTGGTGCTGCTGTCGGCGATGCAGAGCGGCTCCACCACGCCTGACGAGCGGCGCCAGGACGTGTTGGGCAAGCTGGAAGCGGCGGGCATCACCACGCTGCTGGTGGGTCCCCCCGCGCACGTGGAGGACGAGGAATTCCGGGAGAAGAACAAGGAGGCCGCCAAGCGCACCTACGCGCAGTCGGTGTCGGTGACGAAGGATGTCATCAACTCCACGCGCATGGGGAAGAGCCCGAACATCAAGAAGATCAAGCGCGTGGTGCAGGGGATCGTCGATCAGATCCTCAACGAGGAGACGTCGCTCATCGGGCTCACCACGCTCCGCGACTACGATGAGTACACGTTCACGCATTCGGTGAACGTCTGCATCTTCTCCGTGGCGCTCGGCCGCAAACTCGGCCTCACCCGGCTCCAGCTCTACGACCTCGGCGTGGCGGCGCTGCTCCACGACATCGGCAAGTCGCGCATCCCGCTCGAGATCCTGAACAAGCCCGACCGGCTGACCGAAGACGAGTGGCGCGCCATCGCCACCCACCCCTGGCTCGGCGTCCTGGCGCTCTGCCAGATGCGCCACGCGCACGACATCCCCTACCGCGCCATGGTGGTCGCCTTCGAGCATCACAAGAAGGTGAATCTCACCGGCTATCCGCGGCACATCCGCCCGCGCACGCTCAGCATCTTCAGCAAGATCGTGGCGGTGGTGGACGGCTTCGACGCCGCCACCACGCGACGCACCTACCAGACCGATCCGCTGTCGCCCGCCGACGTGCTCCAGGAGATGCGCAGCAACCCGATGCGCGGCATGGATCAGGTGGTGGTGAAGGCCTTCATGAGCCTCGTCGGCCACTACCCGGTGGGCACCTTCCTGGTGCTCGACACCTTCGAGCTGGCGATCGTGCACGCGGTGAATCCGCGTCCCGAGGCGATCTCGCGCCCGATCGTGCGGGTGGTGAGCGACGCGATGGGGAACGTGCTCTATCCCGGCCACCTGGCGGATCTCCAGCAGCAGGACCCCGCCACCGGCGCGTACTTGCGCACGATCATCAAGATCGCCGATCCTGAGCGGTATGGGATCCGCATCAGCGATTACTTCGTCTGACGCGTTCGCTCGCCGTTTCGCGCTGACCGCCGCCGAGCGGCGCGCCGCGCTCGTCGTCTACCTCACCGCCGGTCATCCCGACCTCGAGCGATCGCTCGAGCTCCTGCGATCGCTCCCCGACGCCGGCGCCGACATCATCGAGGTCGGCGTGCCCTTCTCCGATCCGATGGCGGATGGACCGATCATCCAGGCGAGCTCCCAGCGAGCGCTGGCACGGGGGATGACCTTCGAGAAGACGCTGCGGCTCATCGAGCGCGCGCGTCTGGGCGTGCCGGTCGTGCTCTTCACCTACCTGAATCCGCTGCTGGCGGCCGGCCACTCGGCGCTCGATCGTGCGCGCGAGGCGGGGTGCGACGGCCTGCTGGTGACCGACCTGCCGGTGGGTGCCGATCGCGAGCTGGAGGAGCGCTTCGGGCGAGGGCCGCTCGCGTTCGTGCGGCTGGTGGCGCCGACGACGCCGGCCGAGCGCATGGCCGAGATCGCCACGCACGGGGGCGGCTTCGTGTATCTGATCAGCCGCCTCGGGGTGACGGGCGTTCGGGATGATCTCCCCGCCGCGCTGCCGTCCACCATCAGGACGCTCCGGGCGGCCACGGCGCTCCCGATCTGCGTGGGCTTTGGCATCTCCACCGCCGCGCAAGCGGGGGCGGTGGCGTCGCTGGCGGATGGCGTGGTGGTGGGAAGCGCGGTGGTGCGGGCCGCGGAGCAGGGTCCGGCGGCCGCGCTGAGGCTCGTGTCCGAGCTCCGCGCGGCCCTGGCTCGTTAGGCGCGCGGCTCCGTCGCGCGGGCGCGGAGCGATCGCTCGATCTCGTCATCGGGACGTACCATGAGCGTCTCGGAGCGCGTCACCATCACCAGTCCGGGGGCGCCGCCCCGCGGGCGGCGTACGTACTTGCGCCGCGTCCAGTCCACCGGGACGACGGACGAGCCGCGCGCCTTGCTGTGCCACGCCGCCAGCATCGCGGCCTCCTCGAGATCACGCCCCGGGGGCGGCTCGTCGCGCGTCCACCGCAGCAGCACGTGGGCGCCCGAGGCGCCGCGGGCGTGGAGCCAGACGTCGCCCGGCGAGGCGACCTTGAAGGTGAGCGTGTCGTTCGACGTCGCCCCGCGTCCCACGAGGATCTCGATCCCGCCGGTGGACCGGTACAGTCGGTAGGGGAGCGCGCGTGGCTGGCGCGCGCCGCGCCTGGCTCTCGCGCCGCGAGCGGCGGCGCGTCGCGGCGC
>DATFFZ010000054.1:0-2779 GCA_035249845.1 Gemmatimonadaceae bacterium | reverse complement strand
ACTCCCTCGTCGTCCCAGGCCACGCGCGAGAGCGACTCGGGCTGCGTGCGGTCGGCCTGCACGTTCATGAAGTCCGGACCGTAGCGGAACTTGCCCACGAAGTTCTCCGGCGGCGCGATGAAGCTGGTACCAGCGAAGTTGGCCTCGTGTCCCAGCGCGCGGTCGAGCTCGGTCGGATGCCCGATCGACTCGTGAATGGTGAGCCAGAGATTTCGCGGGTCGAGGATCAGATCGTACCGCCCCACCTCCACCGACCTGGCGGACAGCTTCTCCACCGCGATCGACGCCCACGCCTCGGCGTTCCCCGGCAGGTCGAGCCCGGTCACGTACTCCCACCCCGAGCCGCGCGGCGCCAGCTCCTCGGTGTAGCTCTGGAAGTCTCCCTGTCCGATCGCCGTGGCGGTGAAGCCGGGACCGACGCGCACCAGCGTCTGCGTGGTCAACGTTCCGTCGGTGGTGGCCAGCGACTTCTCCTCGCGCAGCAGCGCCAGCTGGGAGTTGACGAATCGGATCCCCTTCACGCGGAGCGCCGCTTCGTTGGCCGACAGGAGAAGCGCGACCTTGTCCTCGATGGCGACGTCGATTGGATCGATCGTGATCGGCGTCTTCCAGTTGCCGACGACGGGATCGACCGGCGCCAGCTCGACCGGACGGCGGCGCGCCCCCTTGGCCGCGCGCGAGATGCGCGCCGCCTCACGAGCGGTGAGGCGCACGGCGTCGCGCGTCAGCTCGCTGGTTGCGGCGAAGCCCCAGCATCCATCGACCAGCGTGCGAACGCCCACGCCGTACGACTCGGTGTCGCTGACGTTGGTGACCTGTCGCTCGCGCGTGTTGATCTGCTGTCGGCGATAGCGGCCGATGCGCGCATCGGCGTACGAGGCGCCGGCATCGCGGGCGGCCTGGAGCGCTTCCATGAGCAGCTCCTTGACCGACGCATCGGTGCCTGACGGGTCTCCGGCGGGCGTGACCGCGGGCGTGACTGCGGGCGCGGCGGCGGTCTGCGACGGCTTGGAGCAGCCGGCGACGAGCGCCGCGGTGCCCGCCGCCTTGAGAAAGTCGCGACGTGTGGGTGACATGGGTCTCGCGGTGTTGACCGGGGGCGGCAAAAAAAAAGCGGCCGGCGAGCATCCGCCGGCCGCCGCTCTCATTCATAGCGTAACGCGACGATCGGATCGAGTCCAGATGCCCGGCGCGCGGGCCACACCCCGAAGAGGATGCCCACCAACGCCGAGAAGAAGAAGGCGAGGAACACCGACGACGGCGCGATCTCGCGGTTCCAGTTGAAGGAGTCGGCCAGGATGATCGCCGCCCCGGACCCCACCATCACTCCCACCAGGCCGCCGAAGAGACAGAGCACGACGGCCTCGATGAGGAACTGCAGCAGGATGTTGATCTTGGTGGCGCCCAGTGCCTTGCGGATGCCGATCTCCCTCGTGCGCTCGGTGACCGACACGAGCATGATGTTCATGATCCCGATGCCACCCACGAGCAGGCTCACCGTGGCGATGCCGGCCAGGAGGAGGGTGAATACCTTGGTCGTCTCGGCGAAGGTGTTCAGGAAGTCGGACTGGTTGCGGATGACGAAATCGTCGGGCGCCCCTGGGCGGAGCTTGTGCTCGCGGCGGAGGATGCGCTGGATGTCCGCCATGGTGGCGTCGATCTCCTGCTCGGACTTGGCCAGCACGCTAATGGCGCGCAACCGGTCGGATCCGAACACGCGGAACTGCGCCGTGTTGATCGGGATGAGGATCTGATCGTCCGGGTTGTTCCAGCTCTGCGCCTGCCCCTTCGATTCGAGGACGCCGATGACCTCGAACTGGATGCCGCGGATGCGGATGGTCTCGCCGATGATGGCCTGCGGCGACTGAAGCCCGATGTTCTCCACCACCGACGGCCCCACCACGGCCACGCGCTTCCGCGCCTGATCGTCGCCGTCGGTGAACATGGTGCCGGCGCCGAGCCTGAACTTCCGAACCTCCAGGTAGTTCGCGGTGGTGCCGACGATCTGCGTGTTGGTGTTCTGATTGAGGTACTGCACCTGCATCTGGCGCTGCATCTCGGGCTGCACCGCCGCGATGGCGCTCCCGCGCTCCTGCAAGGCGAGCGCGTCGTCCATCGTCAGGCGCTGGCGGTCCTCCATGGAGATGATGCCGCCGCCTCCACGCTGCTGTCCCGGAATCACCGTGAGCAGCGTGGTCCCCAGCGCGGCGATCCGGTCGCGCACCGCGCTCTGCGCGCCGTTGCCGAGCGCCACCATGGCGATCACCGCCCCGACGCCGATCACGATGCCGAGCATGGTGAGCAGCGAGCGGAGCTTGTTGGCCCTGAGCGCGCCGAAGGCGACGCGGAAGATCTCGCCGAAGAGCATGTGTCTACCGGCCGCCCTGCCGCGCGCCGGCGCCGCCCTGGGGCTGGCGCTGCATCCCGGGCACGCCGCCGCCGGTCATGCCGCGGATGCGATCGATGTTCTGCTGGCGCTGCTGCTGGAGCGCCGCCGCGGCCAGGAGCGCGACGTGCTCACCGTCCTCGACGCCGCTCAGCACCTCGCTGTAGTCGTAGTTGCTGATGCCGAGCCTGACGATGCGCGGCTCGAAGGTGCCGTTCTTCGACACGAAGACGAGCGCCGTGCGCGCGCGTCCGCGCCCGCCCGCCGGCACCTCGGGGGCGCCTTCCTGCATCACCGGCCCCTCGGCCCGACGCTGGCGCATGAGGCAGGCGCGGGCGACGGATCCGTCGACGCCGAGCTCGCTCCACACCGCCTGCATGGCCGTACGCCCCT
>DATFFZ010000053.1:0-8501 GCA_035249845.1 Gemmatimonadaceae bacterium | reverse complement strand
CGTCGCGATCGTCGAGCAGGGCGCCGATCGCGCTGGCCAGCGCCGGCGCATCCCCCGGAGGAACGAGCACGCCTCCAGCGCCGACGACGTCGCGCAGCGCGCCGATGTCCGACGCGACGAGCGGGATCCCGGCCGCCATCGCCTCCGCCGCCACCAACCCGAAGCCCTCGAAGCGCGAGGGCATCACCACCAGCAGCGCGCCGGCGAAGAGCGCCTGCCGCTCCATCTCCGGCACCGGACCGAGAATGCTGACGTTCGACTCCACTCCCAGCTGGCGCACCATCGCGCGGAGCCGGGTCGCATCGCGCCCGCGGCCGGCGATGCGCAGCCTCACCCCGGGGCGCTCGAGCGCCAGGCTCGCCATGGTCGAGAGGAGCGTGTCCAGTCCCTTGTGTACCACGTCGAGCCGGCCGAAGAAGAGGATGTAATCTTCCGGGCGGCGCTCCAGCGCGAACAGCTCGTCAGGCACCCCGGCCTCCACCAGCATCGTCCGTGCACCCGAGGGGAGCCGCGGCTCGAGCCAGGCGAGCGTGGATGGCGTGGTGGCGGTGAGCCAGCGCGCGGGTCGCAGCAACGCGCGCTCGAGGCGATCGAGGGCCAGCCCCGCCAGCGCTCCCCATCGCTCGCGCGCGCCCTCGCTGGCGGCGTGGTGTACCGTCACGCCCACCGGCCGGTCGGCGGGGAGCAGGAGCGGCGTGTAGGTGGAGAAGTCGAACACCGCCGCATCGTACCTCGCGCGGCGCAGCAGACGCCTGGCCGCGCGCGCGTAGCTGAGACGGCTCCACGCGTACGGCGCGCGCGCACCCACGCGCATGTAGCGAACGCCGTCCACCACCTCATCGCGAGCGCCGGGAAAGCTCCCCGTCACCACCGTGGCCGACACCGCACTCGTCAGGCGGCGGTAGATCTCGAAGACGCGAACCGCGCCGCCGCCGCCCACCCACGGATTCCGCGGATCGTCGTAGATGCAATGCACCACGCGCAGCGTGGACGGCGGCGGCGGCATCACGTCAGGCGGCGCGCCAGGACGTGATTGGACCCCACCACCACATCCCAGAACCAGCGCATCACGCCGCGCTCGAGGAGCCAGGGGCGCGACGCCACGGCGCTCGCCAGCGTGCGCGTGATCCCCGGGCGCACCTCCGACGGGCGCGAGACGCGATCACGCAGGTAGCGGATCCAGAGCTCGCGCGGCGAAGCGACCAGCGCGAAGCCCGCGTCGCGCACCAGTGCCAGGACGCGGCGGCGCGTGGGAATGTGCGTGACATCGTAGCCCGACCCGCCGCGCACGCGCTCGAAGTACCACCGCTGCGCGCGCCGCGGCAGGAGCACCAGTCCCGCCAGGTCGTAGTGCGGATCGTTCCAGAGACTGTAGAGGGCGAATGGCTTGGGTGTCACCACGTAGAGGAAGGCGCCGGGCCGCATCACGCGCCGTGCTTCGCCGAGCGCCAGCGCGGGATGCCACACGTGCTCCAGCACGTTGTCGAGCATCACGACGTCGAAGGACTCACTCGCGTAGGGGAGCGCTTCCCCGTCCCCTCGCACCAGCTCCACCCGCGTGTCGTGCTCCGCCGCGCGCACCACGGCGCGCCGAAGCGATCGCGCGCTGACGTCGGTGCCGAAGGAGCGGGCGCCCCGCTCACCGAGCGCGATGAGCGCACCCGCGTCTCCGCAGCCCACGTCGAGCACGCGCGCTCCCTCGATGCCGAAACCGGGGACGACCTCGCGCAGGAGATCGAGCACGTAGAGCCCGCGCGCATGCTCGCTCCGATAGAGCCGCTTCCACGTCTCGAAGTTCTCCGGGCTCCACCAGCGCTCGCGCTCCTGCTCCAGCAGCTCCTCATACCGCTCGGCCAGACCCTGCATCAGGAGCGCACCAACCTCCGCTGAGGTGAGTGGCTATAGTGGGAGCAGCCCCCGAGGGCCGCAAGGCGAGCCGGTCGCCGGCGCTATCCCTCCCAGACGAAGCCGCTGGTGACGCGGTCGAGCCGCTTCCCGGCGACGTCCAGGCGGAGGATCGACGTTCCGCCGCCGCGCTCCCGGCGGGCGCGCGTGGCGAGGTCGTCCACGCCGTCCCCGTCGGCGTCGAAGGCGTGCAGCGCCTCGTGCGCGCCGAAGTTCGGATCGCGCACCCGAAGCGGCATGGCCGCGCCGCGCGGGTCGACGAGGAGCGCGACCTCCCGCACCCACTCGTACGCGCCGGCGGACGCGGTGATGAGGAGCAGCGCGCGCGCGCCACCAAAGCAGCCCGTCGCCTGCGACCGCTGCACGCGGAGCGTGCGACGCAGCCGCTCCGACAGCGACGCCGTGTCGCCGCGGAGCGCCAGCTCCACCGAGTCGCCCACCTGCTGCACGCGCGTGGAGAGGAGGGCGCCGAGCGAGTCGCGGACGCAGCTGTCGGGGGCGATGGCGGTGTCGCCCCGTGTGGCGATGGCGACCAGCGGGTCACGCGCGCGCGCCAGGGAGTCGAGTCGCGGCGAGAGCGCCAGCGTGGCCACGATGCGGCCGTTCCAGACATCGAAGCCCTTCACCGTCGCCGGCTCCGCGCCCCATGGTCCGCGCAGGCGAAAGCGCTCGCCGGGCCGCACCGGCGCCAGCGACGACACCGCCTCGTGATACGCCGCCAGCCGCTCCGGCGACTTGAGCTTCGCGTCGACGCGGCCGATGTCGATGAGCAGACGCTTGGCGCGCACCGCCGCGGTGAAGGCGTCGCGCCCGTTCACCATGAACACCAGCGAGCCGGCGATGGAGTCGGCCAACGGGCTCAAGCGCGGCGTGCGCTGTCGCGACGCGAGCGCGGCGGCGCGGAGACTGTCGCGCGTGGATGCGGGGATGGGCGCGGGGATCGAGGCGAGTCGTCCAGGCAGCTCGACGAGTCGCGCCGAGTCGCGCGCGGCGAGCTCGGAATCCGACGGCGGACGGGAACCGCAGGCGGTGAGGAGCGCTGACGCGGCGACGAAGAGCGCCGCACCGGCGCGCGCGCGCGGCGAGATGAGGGGGAGAAGGGACATCGTCAGGCGGGAGACTCCGAGGGAGGACGAGCGATCGACTGCCCTGTTACGCTCTGGATATTCGCATGCACGGGGCGTAACCTCAACTCACCAGTGCAGCCTTTCACCTACCACCGCCCGCACGCGCTCGCCGACGCGCTCTCGCGTCTGGCCGCGCCGCGCGCCGTGCCGATGGGCGGCGGGACCGATCTGCTGGTCCTTCTGAAGGAGGGGCTGGGCGCGCCGGAGGAAGTGGTCGACCTTCGCTCGATCGCTGGATTCGGCGAGATCGACGTCGCTTCCGATGGCGGGGTGAGAATCGGCGCGGGGGCGCGTCTCAGCGACCTGGCCGCGCACCCCGAGCTCAGGCGGCGCTTCCGCGCGCTCGGCGAGGCGTGCGACGCGGTGGGGACGACGGCGCTTCGTCACATGGGCACGCTCGGTGGAAATCTCTGCCAGCGTCCGCGCTGCTGGTATTTGCGGCGTGGGATTTCCTGTCTCAAGAGCGGCGGCGATCGGTGCTGGGCCGTCGAGGGGGAGAGCCAGTATCACGCGATACTCGAGGGCGGGCCCTGCTGGATCGTGCATCCGTCGGATCCGGCGGTGGCGCTCACCGCTCTCGACGCGGTGGTGGAGGTGAGCGGCGGAGCCGGGGTGCGCCACGTGGCGATGGAGGAGTTCTATCTGCTGCCGGCGGCGCGACTCGACCGGGAGACCGTGCTCGATGTGGGCGAGGTGGTGACCGCCGTGGAGATTCCGGCGGCGAGCGCGGGCGGATGGCAGCGCTACTGGAAGCTCATGCAGCGCGGCAGTTGGGATTTCGCACTGGTGAGCCTGGCGGCGGCGCGGCGCGTGGATGGAGGCATCCGGCTGGTGATGGGTGGGGTGGCTCCTCGACCCTGGCGCGTGCCGCTGTCCGTGGAGGAGGACGTGGCGGGGGGTGGCCTGGACCCGCATGATGTTGCTACACTGGCTGATCGCGCGTTATACGATGCACGCCCTCTAGCCAAGAATGGCTATAAAATTGACATGGCCGCAGCGCTGCTCAGGCGTAGCATCGCCGAGCTTGGACGCGCGGCCGGGTCGTAACTTCATGTCACTCCGGGCGTGATGCCCGCCGTCAGGCGGTCCCACTAGTACGGTGGAGAACGATCGAATGCCCTTACTCGAACTCGACGGCAACCCCGACCTCGCGGACAACCCGCGGGAGCTCGGACCAGACACCATCATTGGCAGCGGCTCGCAGGCCACCTGGCGGGTGCAGGGGCTCGACCTGGCGGCGCGTCATTTCTCCGTTCGACTGAACGGTGATGGACAGGCGCACGTTCATCCGGCGACCGCGCAGAGCATCGTGATCCTGAACGGAGAGCAGGTTCCTCCGTCGGGCGCCGCGGTGAAGAGTGGTGACCTGATCGCCGCCGGCTCGGCGCGTTTCATTTTCCTGTCGGACAAGAGCGCCAAGCGTCCCGCGCTCCCGGCCCCCTCGGGGCAGGCGTTCCTGATCGACTCTCAGCAGAAGAAGGGGTACGCACTGCGGCGGCGCGTGGTGCAGATCGGTCGGGAGATCGGGTGCAGCATCGTGCTGCGCGATCCGACGGTCTCGCGCTTTCACGCCGACGTGCGGTCGGAGGGCGGCCAGTACGTCCTCTATTCGATGGGCTCGGCCGGCACGCGGATCAACGATCGCAACGTGGGAACGCCGCAGATGCTGAAGGAGGGCGACCTCATCCAGATCGGCGGAACGACGTTCTCATTCTCGAAGAACCCGCTTCCGGCGGGGACGCGGCTGGTGGATCTGGAGGACTACAAGGACGACTCCTTCAGTCGCCGCTCGACGCAGCTCTACGCGCGCACGGTCACCGGCGAGGTGAAGAACTTCAAGACGGGTCGGAAGGTGAACCCGCTCGTTCTCGGGTTGGTGGCGGTGATCGTGGTGATGGCGGTGATGTTCGTGGTGCTGCGGTGAGGCGGGGCTAGGGTCTGGGGTCTCGGGCCCTGGGACCCGAGCGGGAAGGTTGAGGGCGCCGGTCGATGAAACGACCGGCGCTTTCGTTTTGCGCTCGCGCTATCCTCTGCCCGCTCCCCTCCACGAGGGTCCAGACCCCCATTTCGCCGGTCAAGTCATTTCCGTACACCGGCTTAGATTCCCACCAAAAACCCCATTTTTCCTTGACAATCCCGACAACTTTTCTTAGGATTCTCCTTGAGCATGCCTACCATCGCCCACGCCATCCCCAAGGATGTCCCCGAGGCCCCAGCGGGCTACAAGGGGGCACGGGCGGCCATTCTGGTGGCGCTCAAGCGCGGCGGTGAGTTGACGGCGCCGGCGCTGGCGGTGCAGTTGGGGGCGTCGCTCAATGCCGTCAAGCACCACCTCAAGGAGCTCGAGCGGGAGTCGCTGATCGTGTACGTGCGACACCGTCAGCCGGTGGGGGCGCCCGTGTTCGTCTACCGGCTGAGCGAGAGTGGAGAGGCGCTCTTTCCGCGCCGCTACGAGGCCACTCTGCTGGACGTGCTCGATCGCGTCGCCGAGCGGGAGGGGCGTGACGCCGCTGTCGCGATGGTGACGTCACGCTTCGACGCGCTCAGGGAGCGCCTCGTGGGGGAGCTCGAGGGCGCCAGCATCGCCACCCGGCTCGACCGCGTCGCCGCCACGCTCCGCGACGAGGGCTACATGGCGGAGTCGACGTTCGTCGCCGGAGACGCCGGCCTCACCGAGCACAACTGCGCGATTCGCGCGGTGGCGGAACGCTTTCCCGAGGTCTGTGCCGCGGAGGCGCGATTCCTGGAGTCGTTGATCGGCGCACGGGTGGAGCGGCAGCAGCACATCCTCTCCGGCTGCGTCGCATGTGAATACAAGATCAGGCTCGCGGAGAGCGGGCCCGACGGAGCGTGAGAGTGGAAACCGCGATGAGCTCTTCCATCGAGACCCTGGTCAACCGCGAGTACCTGTACGGCTTCGTCACCGACATCGAGGCCGATCAGATCCCGCGCGGCCTGAGCGAGGAGACGGTCCGTCTCATCTCGTCGAAGAAGAACGAGCCGGCCTTCATGCTGGAGTGGAGGCTCAAGGCGTTCCGTCGCTGGCAGACGATGAAGGAGCCGCACTGGTCGAACGTGGTCTATCCGCCCATCGACTACCAGAACGTCATCTACTACTCCGCGCCTCGGACCACGAAACCGCTCGGCTCCCTCGACGAGGTGGATCCGAAGCTCCTGGAAACGTACAAGAAGCTCGGGATCCCGCTCACGGAGCAGAAGATCCTGGCCGGCGTGGCGGTGGATGCCGTGTTCGACAGCGTGTCGGTGGGGACGACCTACAAGGAGGAGCTGGCCAGGCTGGGCATCGTCTTCTGCTCCTTCGGTGAGGCGGTGCAGAGCCATCCCGAGCTGGTGGAGAAGTACCTTGGCTCGGTGGTGCCGTACAGCGACAACTTCTTCGCCGCCCTCAACTCGGCGGTGTTCAGCGACGGGTCGTTCGTGTACGTGCCGCCCGGCGTGCGCTGCCCGATGGAGCTGTCCACGTACTTCCGCATCAACGCGAAGGAGACGGGTCAGTTCGAGCGCACGCTGATCATCGCCGACGAGGGATCGTACGTCTCGTACCTCGAGGGGTGCACGGCCCCCAAGCGTGACGAGAATCAGCTGCACGCGGCGGTGGTGGAGCTGGTGGCGCTCAAGGGTGCCACCATCAAGTACTCCACGGTGCAGAACTGGTACGCCGGCGACGAGGAGGGCCGGGGCGGGATCTACAACTTCGTGACGAAGCGCGGCAAGGCGTTCGAGAGCTCGAAGATCTCCTGGACGCAGGTGGAGACGGGCTCGGCGATCACCTGGAAGTACCCGAGCGTGATCCTGCAGGGCGACAACTCGGTGGGCGAGTTCTACTCGGTGGCGGTGGTGAACAACCGGCAGCAGGCCGACACCGGGACGAAGATGATCCACATCGGAAAGAACACGAAGTCGACGATCGTCTCGAAGGGAATTTCGGCCGGGCGCGGGAACAACTCGTATCGCGGGCAGGTGAAGGTGCTGCCGAAGGCGTCGGGGGCGCGCAACTACACGCAGTGCGACTCGATGCTGATCGGCAACCGCTGCGGCGCGCACACGTTTCCGTACATCGAGGTAATGAACAGCTCGGCGCAGGTGGAGCACGAGGCGTCGACGTCGAAGATCGGCGAAGACCAGATCTTCTACCTCAAGCAGCGCGGCCTCTCCGCCGAGCAGGCGGTGTCGATGATCGTGAGCGGCTTCTGCAAGGAGGTCTTCCAGCAGCTCCCGATGGAGTTCGCGCTGGAGGCGCAGCAGCTCCTCGGGATCACGCTGGAAGGAAGCGTCGGCTAGGACGGACGAGGAAGACGGGAGGCGGGAACAGGCGCCTTCTTCCCGCCTCCCGCCTTCCTCCTCAATTCACGATTCGCTCAAACCTGCACCGATATATCCACATGCTCGACATTCGCGGCCTGACGGCCAACGTAGGTGACAAGCCCATCCTCCGCGGCATCGACCTGCACGTCGACGCCGGCGAGGTGCACGCGATCATGGGGCCGAACGGCTCGGGGAAGAGCACGCTCGCGCAGGTGCTCGCCGGGCATCCGGCGTACGAGGTCACCGGCGGCACCGTGACCTTCGACGGCGCCGACCTCCTCGAGCTGGAGGCGGAGCAGCGCGCCCAGGCCGGGATCTTCCTCGCCTTCCAGTATCCGGTGGAGATCCCGGGCGTGACGAACGCCTACTTCCTCCGCTCGGCCTACAACGAGATCCGCAAGTCGCGCGGCCAGGACGAGGTGGATCCGCTCGAGTTCCTCGACCTGATGGAGCAGAAGCTCCAGATGATCGAGATGGACGCGGGGATGCTCAACCGGTCCGTGAACATGGGCTTCTCCGGCGGCGAGAAGAAGCGCAACGAGATCCTGCAGATGGCGGTGCTCGAGCCGCGGCTGGCGATCCTCGACGAGACCGACTCGGGGCTCGACATCGATGCGCTCAAGGTCGTCGCCGACGGCGTCAACAAGCTGCGCGACAAGAACCGAACGTTCATCGTCGTGACGCACTACCAGCGCCTGCTGAACTACATCGTGCCCGACTACGTGCACGTGCTCGCCGGCGGCCGCATCGTGAAGTCGGGGGGGAAGGAGCTCGCGCTCGAGCTCGAGGAGAAGGGGTACGACTGGCTCGTGGGGGCGGCGGCGTGACGCAACAGGCCTTTCTCGAGGACTTCCACACCCTCACGAACGGCGCCGAAGGCGAGGAGTCGCACTGGCTCCAGGGCGTGCGCCGCACGGCGATCGATCGCTTCTCCACGCTCGGCTTCCCGACGACGAAGAACGAGGACTGGCACTTCACGAGCGTCGCGCCGATCGCCGAGGCGGACTTCCGGGCCTACCAGGCCGGAGGCGACGTCTCGCGCGAGGACCTCGCTCCCTTCCGCTTCGGCGCCGTCGACTGGACGGAGCTGGTCTTCGTGAACGGGCGCTTCTCCCCCGAGCTCTCGGCGCTGGACCGGCTCCC
>DATFFZ010000052.1:0-14154 GCA_035249845.1 Gemmatimonadaceae bacterium | reverse complement strand
CCGGGCGATGCACCTGGTGCGAGCTGCTGCCCCCCTACGTGCGCGCCGTGCGCTCGGCGTGCTGGCTCCCGGGCGGGACCGCGGCCGCGATCGTGCATGCGCTCAAGTACGATGGCTGGACCGCGATCGCCGACGCGATGGCGCTTCGCATGGCGCGACTGGCGTGGCCGGGGGATGTGATCCGCGAGCGCACGGCGGTGGTGCCGGTGCCGCTCGCGGCGCCCCGGGAGCGCGAGCGCGGATTCAACCAGAGCGAGCGACTCGCGCGCGCGCTCGCGGTGGAATGGCACTGCCCCATGTGGTCGAGCGCGCTCGAGCGGCGGCGCGCCACGGCCACGCAAACCCGGTTGACACCAGAGGACCGGCGGCGCAACGTTTTCGGCGCGTTCCGTGCGCTTCCCACGGCGCGCGAGGCGCTGCGTGGCGCGCACATCGTGCTGGTGGACGATGTGATCACCACCGGCGCGACGCTCTCCGCGTGCGCCGCCGCACTCCTCAGCGGCGGCGCACGTATCATCAGCTACGTGACCTTCGGTCGGGCGCCGGCCAGTGGCGACCGCATCTGACACCAGGATGGAGACCATGGCAATTCGAGTAGCGATCAACGGCTTTGGACGAATCGGCCGCCAGGTGGTGCGCGCCGCGAAAGAGCAGAAGCTCGCCGACATCGATTTCGTGGCGGTGAACGACCTCACCGACACCAAGACGCTGGCGCATCTCTTCAAGTACGACTCGGTGCACGGCACCTACGCCGGCCGCGTGGACGCCGGCGACGGGTCCATCTGCATCGACGGCGACGACCTGCGCGTGCTCTCGGAGAAGGATCCGGCCGCGCTCCCCTGGCGCGACCTCGGCGTGGACGTCGTGCTCGAGTCCACCGGTCGCTTCACCAGCGCCCCCGAGGCCAGGAAGCACATCACCGGCGGCGCGAAGAAGGTGATCATCTCCGCCCCCGCGAAGGGGGAGGACATCACCATCGTCATGGGCGTCAATCACGACAAGTACGATCCGGCCAAGCACTCGATCATCTCCAACGCCTCTTGCACCACCAACTGCCTGGTGCCGATGGTGAAGGTGGTGCGCGACGCCTTCGGCTTCGTGCGCGGATCGATGACCACCATCCACAGCTACACCAACGACCAGAACATCCTCGACCTGCCGCACAAGGACCTGCGCCGCGCGCGCGCCGCGGCGGTGTCGATGATTCCCACCACCACCGGAGCGGCCAAGGCGACGTCGCTGGTGATCCCCGAGGTGAAGGGGAAGATCGATGGGATGTCCATCCGCGTTCCCACGCCCGACGTCTCCCTCACCGACCTGGTGGCGGTGGTGGAGAAGCCCACCACGATCGAGGCGGTGAACGACGCCTTCCGCCGCGCCGCGGCCGAGGGTCCTCTCAAAGGAATCCTCACCGTGAGCGACGAGGAGCTCGTCTCGGTGGACTACATCGGCAATCCCTACTCGTGCATCGTCGACGCCGAGAGCACCAACGTGATCGACGGGACGCTGGTCAAGGTGGCCGGCTGGTACGACAACGAGTGGGGATACTCCTCGCGCTGCGTGGACCTCCTGCGCTTCGTCGGCGAGCGCTTGTGACGGCGTCGTCCGCGCGACCGGTGTCGCGCGCCGATCGCGCGCGCGACGCCATCGCGGCGGCCATCCTCGCCCTCGGCGCGGGACTCTGGCTCTACGGCTTCGCGGGACTGCGCGGCATCGAGCGCGATCCGATCATCGTCGTTCCCGGGGGTCCGTCGGCGGTGGAGCAGGCCCTCCACTACTGGAACTTCACGCGCGCCGGCAAGATCGTGCTCGTGGCCGGCGTGGCCGCCCTCCTGTGGTCCTATTGGCGGCACCATCGGCAGCAGCGTATCCCATGAACAAGCGCACCGTACGAGATCTCACCGACGACGAGCTGCGCGGAAAGCGCGCGCTGGTGCGAGTCGACTTCAACGTCCCCATGGACGAGAAGCTCCGCGTGACGGACGACACCCGCATCCGCGCGGCGATCCCGACCATCGAGTACCTCCTGAAGCGCGGTGCCAGCGTGGTGCTGCTCTCGCACCTCGGTCGCCCGAAGGGAAGACCGAGCTCCACGTACTCGTTGGAGCCGGTGTCGCGCCATCTCGCCGGACTCATGAAGAGCACGCGCGTGAGGTTCGTCGAGAGCACCGACTCCGACGAAGCGATGCAGGCCTCCGCTTCGCTGGCGCCGGGCGAGGTGCTCCTGCTGGAGAACACGCGCTTCCTCGGGGGAGAGGAGACCAACGACGAGCGCCTGGCGCGCGCGCTGGCCGAACACGGCGACCTCTACGTGAACGACGCCTTCGGCGCGGCGCACCGCGCACACGCGTCCACCGAAGGGGTGGCCAGGCACCTTCGCCCCGCGGTCGCCGGACTCCTGATGCAGCGGGAGCTGGAGTACCTCGGCGCCGCGCTGGCCAGTCCCAAGCGACCGTTCGTCTCCGTGCTCGGGGGCGCCAAGATCTCCGGGAAGATCGACGTGATCGAGGCGCTGCTCCCGCGCGTCGACCGACTGCTGATCGGCGGCGCCATGGCCTGCACCTTCTTCCGCGCCATGGGGCTGGAGACCGGGAAGTCGTTGGTGGAGGAGGATCGCGTGGAGCTGGCGCGCACGCTGCTCGATCGCGCCGGAGCCAAGCTCGTCCTGCCTGAAGACGCACGGGTTGCCCAATCGCTCGATCCATTCACGAGCGGCGCGCGCGCGGCGCCGGCGCGCGTGGTGCCGCGCGACGCCATCCCCGCCGATCACGCCATGTACGACATCGGCGACGCCGCGGCGTCGCGCTTCGCCGCCGGGATCGCCGAGGCCGCCACCGTCGTGTGGAACGGGCCAATGGGGGTGTTCGAGACGCCTCCCTTCGATACCGGCACGCAGGCGGTGGCGCGCGCGATGGCAGGCGCCACGAGTCGGGGCGCGACGACGATCGTGGGTGGAGGCGACTCCGCGGCCGCGGTGGCGCAGCTCGGACTTGAGGGCGAGATGACGCACGTCTCCACCGGTGGAGGCGCGTCGCTCGAGTTCCTGGAAGGGAAGACGCTTCCGGGTGTCGCCGCGCTCGACGACGTGTGAGCCGGTGATGCGCACGCCGGTGCTCGCGGCCAACTGGAAGATGAATCTGACGCCGCCGGAGGCGAAGGCGTTCCTGCGCTCGTTCCTCGTGCACTATCCACGTCGAGCCGACCGAACGGTGATCATCTTTCCGTCGGCGATCAGCCTGACGACGGTGATCGACGGTCTGCGCGAGCGTCAGGACGTTCTCGTCGGCGCGCAGAACGTGCATTGGGAAGACCAGGGCGCCTTCACCGGAGAGAACAGCGCCGTGATGGCGCGAGAGGCGGGGGCGCGGGTGGTCCTCGTCGGACACTCGGAGCGGCGGCACGTGTTCGGCGAGACGGACGAGCAATCGGGTCTCAAGTGCGCCGCCGCCGTGCGGGCCGGGGTGACGCCCATGCTGTGCGTGGGGGAGAAGCTCGAGGAGCGCGAGCGCGGCGAGACGGAGCGCGTCGTTCTCCGTCAGCTGCTCGCCGGTGTGGCGAAGCTCGAGCCGAAGGACGTAGCCCGGATGTGCGTCGCGTACGAGCCGGTGTGGGCGATCGGCACGGGGAAGACGGCGAAGCCGGAGGATGCGACACCAGTGCACGGGGCGATTCGCACCGCGCTGGCGGAGATCGTCGGACGCGAGCGCGCCGGCGAGATCCCGCTGCTCTACGGCGGAAGCGTGAACCGCGACAACGCCGCCTCGTTGCTGGCGGCGGGAGAGGTAAACGGACTGCTCGTTGGAGGAGCCAGTCTCGACCCGCAGGGCTGGGCCGACATCGCCCGCGCCTAGCCGTGCAACTCTTGACCTGACCCTGTAACTCGCCTACGTTTCACAGGTTAGGTCCATTTCTCCGGCTCGCAACGCGATGTATACCCTGCTTCTGATTTTGCTCATCCTCGACAGCATCGTGCTCGTCGGTGCGATTCTCCTCCAGTCGGGCAAGGGAGGGGGACTGGCCGCGACGTTCGGCGGCGCCTCCTCGTCGTCGGATTCCTTCGTGGGCACGCGACAGGCGGCCAATCTGCTGACGAAGACGAGCTGGTACGGCGGCGGGCTCTTCCTCGCGCTCGGTCTCGCGCTGTCGATCCTCTCGACGCGCCAGCAGGCGCCTCGCTCCGTGCTCGATCAGCCCGTGGCACCACCCGCGCAGAGCGCTCCCGCCGCCCCGGGCGCTGGTGGCACCGGTGCCACCGCGGTGCCGCTCGAGCCGGCACCCGCCAAGGGAGCGGCGCCGGCGCCGGAGCAGAAGACTCCCTCGCCGACGACTCCCAATCCATAGTGAGCGCGGCGAGTAACGAACCGGGGTTCCTCCTCCTCGAGGACGGAACCCTTTTTCGTGGAGTGTTGTCAGGCACCAGCCTGCCTGCCGTGGCCGAGGTGGTGTTCACCACCAACATGACCGGCTACCAGGAAGTATTCACCGATCCGTCGTACCGCGGTCAGATCGTGGTGCTGACGACCCCGATGATCGGGAACTACGGCGTGAACTCCGAAGACCCCGAGTCCGATCGTCCGCAGGTAGCTGGTGTGGTCGTGCGAGAGCTCTCGGAGCGCTATTCCAACTGGCGCGCCAGCGGGGATCTGCCAAGCTGGCTCGAGAAGGCGCAAGTGCCTGTTCTCGAAGAGGTTGACACGCGCCGCCTCACCAAGCACCTGAGATCGGCGGGAGTGATGCGCGGGGTCATCGGCTCGGGTGAAGTGCCGGACGCGTCGGCAGTTACGGCGCTGGAGGCTTGTCCGTCGATGGAGGGATTGGATCTCGCATCGGTCGTATCGACGCGCGAGCCATACCGTTGGGGTGATCCGGCGGCGCCGCTGCACATCGTCGCCTACGACTACGGGATCAAGCGCAACATCCTGAGGTTGTTCGCCGAGCAAGGCTGCCGCGTAACGGTGGTGCCGGCGGCGACGCCCGCGGAGGCGGTGCTGAAGCTCGAGCCGGACGGAGTCTTCCTCTCCAACGGACCTGGCGACCCGGCGGCCATTCCGTACGCTCCGGCGATCATTCGGAAGCTGGCGGAGCAGCAATTGCCGATGCTCGGGATCTGCCTGGGGCATCAGCTGATAGGTCTGGCGTTCGGCGGGGAAACGGAGAAGCTCCCCTTCGGACACCGCGGTGGGAATCAGCCGGTACGGGAATTGGAGTCAGGGCACGTGTTGATCACCTCCCAGAACCATGGTTTCGCGGTTCGCGGCGGCGATCGGGCGATTCCGGGGGCTCCAGCGCTGGAAGTGACGCACGTGAACTTGAACGACGGGACGGTGGAGGGGGTGCGCCACCGTGAGCTGCCGATCTTCGGAGTACAGTATCACCCGGAGGCCGCGCCGGGGCCGCACGATGCCCGGCCACTCTTCGGAGAATTCATGAGGGCGGTGAGATCGAACATGCGTTCAAGCGCCACAAACGCTTGACACACAATAGGTAAGGTCCTATGTTCGATTCAACATCTGCCCTCGGGCGAGCGTCTCATTCGGGGTTATGACATGACGAAAGCGGACCTTGTCGAGCGCGTAACCGCAACGATCAGCCAGACGGCTGGGCCGATGATCTCGAAGAAAGACTGCGCCCGCGTCGTTGACGCGTTCCTTGATGCGATCAAGGACGCGCTGCGGGAGCAGAAGAACATCGAGGTCCGCGGATTCGGCACCTTCAAGATTCGGCATCGCAAGACGCGGATGGCGCGGAACCCACGCACGGGATCGCCGGTTGAAGTGTCGGCGCGTCCAGTGCCTGTGTTCAAGCCCTCCAAGGAGTTGCGTGCGATGGTGGCCGAGGCGGATGACATGCAGCCCTCACACGCCGGGGACGAGCCTTCGGCGGCCTGAGCCGCGCGTGATTGCACTGTCGGAGCGCCCTGGCGAATTCGTCGCCAGGGCGCTTCTCTTTTCCACTCACGGACTTGCGGCGTGAGGGCGTTCATCCCGCGCGCGAAGGCGAGTATCTTACGAACGTGACGGTCACCGCGTTGCTTTTCGCCTCATATGCCGACGTGCTCGGCGCGGACCGGGTGCAGTTGACGCTCGCGCCCGGCTCGACCGTGGCCGATGCGCTGCTCGAGCTCAGGCGCCGCCCCGGTGGCGATCGCCTTCCTCCGCGCCCACTTACGGCGGTGAACCTCGACTACGCCGAGCAGGCGCGCGTCCTGGAATCCGGCGACGAGCTGGCCGTGATTCCACCGGTGGCGGGCGGGTGATGCGAAGCGCCATCGTCCGCGACCCGATCGATGCGAGCGCCCTCCTCGCCGAAGTGAGCCGGCGCGGCAACGGTGCCACGCTCCTCTTCCTGGGCACCGTCCGCGACATGAACGACGGACGCGCGGTGTCGGGGATGGAATACACGGCGTACGAGGAGATGGCCGAGCGCGAGCTGGGCCGCATCGTGTGTGAGGCCGTGGCCCGGTGTGCCAGCGAGGACATTGTCGTCGAGCACCGCATTGGCGCGCTCCATCTGGGCGAGGTGAGTGTGGCCATCGCCGTCGCCCACGCGCACCGCGCTCCCGCGTACGACGCGTCGCGCTACATCATCGAGGAGATCAAGAAACGCTTGCCGGTGTGGAAGCGAGAGGCGTACCTCGACGGATCGAGAGCGTGGGTGAGAACGGAAGGGGCATCCCGTGAGTGAGAGCGACGTGCGCCCCGCGCTGCAAGATCAATTCGGCCGCTCGATCGAGTACCTGCGGATCTCGGTGACCGATCGATGCAACTTCCGGTGCGTGTACTGCATGCCGCCGGAAGGGCTCGACTGGCTGCCGAAGCGCGACATTCTGTCGTACGAGGAGATCGCGGCGATCGTCGGAGAGCTCGCGCCGCTCGGACTGCGAAGACTTCGAATCACCGGCGGCGAGCCCACGATCCGCCCGGAGCTGCCGGTGCTCATTCGCCTGTTGCGCGCCGTTCCGGGGATCGAGGACATCGCGCTCTCGACCAACGGGGTACGATTGCCGGCCATGGCCGCGGAGTATCGCGCGGCCGGTCTCGATCGCGTGAACATCAGCGCCGACAGCCTGCGTCCCGAGCGCATCTCGGCGATCGCCCGTCGCGACCTCGGCTTCGAGCCCGTGCGCGCCGCGGAGGCGGCCGAAGCGGCGGGGCTGGATCCCATCAAGCTGAACGTCGTGGTGCTGCGCGGCATCAACGACGACGAGCTCGAGGACTTCGCCCGCCTGACGATGGACCGTCCGTGGCACGTGCGCTTCATCGAGCTGATGCCGGTCGGTGACCTCCGTGAGCTGACGTGGGAGCACGTGGTGCCGAGCGACGAGATCCTGACGCGTCTCTCCGCCCTGGCGCCGGTGTCGGCGGTCGACGGACCGGCGCGTGGCAACGGGCCCGCGCGCTACTATCGGCTGAGCGGCGCGCGCGGCACCGTCGGGGTGATCACGCCGATGACGCACACGTACTGCGGCTCCTGCAACCGGGTGCGCCTCACGGCGGACGGTCGCCTGCGCACCTGCCTGTACGGCGATCACGAAGTGAACCTTCGCGATCCGCTGCGCGCCGGCGAGTCGCTCGTTCCGCTCTACGTGCAGGCGCTGGCGAACAAGCCGAAGGAGCACGAGCTCCTGCAGATGCGAGTCGGCGGGTTGCGCGCGCTGTCGCAGGTGGGAGGTTGACCATCGGGCTTCGGTCAGAGTACAACGGTATTCCGTTGCACCGTTTTCCCGAACGGAATAGTTTCCACATCCTCACCCTCACCCACGCACTCATCCGCAATGCTCAATAAGATCACGGTGGTCGGCGGCGGGAACGTCGGGGCCACCGCGGCGCAGCGACTCGCCGAGAAGGCGCTGGCGCGCACGGTGGTCATCGTCGACGTCGTCGAGGGGATTCCGCAGGGGAAGGGGCTCGACATGTGGCAGTCGGCGCCGATCGAGGGGTTCGACAGCCGCGTCATCGGCACCAACGGCTACGACGAGACCGCCGACTCCGACATCGTCGTCATCACCGCCGGGATCGCGCGCAAGCCGGGCATGTCGCGCGACGATCTGCTCAACACCAACGCCGGAATCGTCAGGCAGGTCGCCGAGCAGATCAAGCGCTCGTCGCCGAACGCCATCATCATCATGGTCTCCAATCCGCTCGACGTGATGGCGTGGGTCGCCAAGCAGGTCACCGGTTTCCCGCGTGAGCGCGTGCTGGGGATGGCCGGCGTCCTCGACACCGCGCGCTACCGCGCCTTCCTCGCCGAGGCGATGGACGTGTCGGTGGAGGACATCCAGGCGATGGTGCTGGGTGGACATGGCGACACCATGGTGCCGCTGGTGTCGTACACCACCGTGAGCGGGATCCCCGTCACCCAGCTCCTCGACCGCAAGGCGCTCGACGCGATCGTCGACCGGACGCGCACCGGCGGCGCGGAGATCGTGAAGCACCTCAAGACCGGGTCGGCGTACTACGCGCCGTCGGCCGCGGCGGTGCAGATGTGCGAGGCGATCGCGCTCGACAAGAAGCGCGTGCTGCCGTGCTCGGCCTGGCTGGAGGGGGAGTACGGGATGCAGGGGATCTTCCTGGGCGTGCCCTGCAAGCTCGGGCGCCGCGGGCTGGAGCAGATCATCGAGGTGGAGCTGACCAGCAAGGAGCGCGTGGACCTCGGCAAGAGCGCGGACGCGGTGCGCGAGCCGATGGGCGCCATCAAGCTGTAAGGCTCGGCATGCGGCCCATCGCCTTCTGGCGATCGACCATCGGGAAGAAGGCCGTGATGGCGGTGACGGGCATCATCCTCATCGCCTTTCTGATCTCCCACGTCGCGTCGAACCTCACGGTCTTCAACGGGCCCGAGCAGATCAACGCGTACGCGGCCTTCCTCCGCACGCTCGGACCGCTGCTCTGGGTGGCGCGCGGCATCCTCCTCGTGGCGGCCATCCTGCACATCGTGGCCGCGGTCCAGCTCACCCTCGCCAAGCGCGCGGCGCGCCCCGTGGGATACGCCGAGTATCATCCCCAGGTCTCTACCATCGCATCGCGCACCATTCGATGGGGCGGGGCGCTGCTGCTCGTCTTCATCGTCTACCACCTGCTGCACTTCACCACCGGCACGCTGCACCCCGATTTCCGGCACGGCGATGTGCACCGGAACATCATCGTCGGCTTCCGGGTGTGGTGGGTGTCGGCCTTTTATCTGCTGGCCATGGGGGCGCTGGGGCTCCACCTCTTTCACGGCACCTGGAGCAGCTTCCGCACCCTCGGCCTGAACCGCGCCAGTCCGGACCCGCTGCACCGCCGGGTGGCGTGGATCGTGGCGCTGGCGCTCTGGCTCGGCTTTTCCGTCATCCCGCTCGCCGTGCTGGCGGGCGTTCTTCGGTAGAGCTCTCGATGGAATTGCGCTCTCGCATCCCATCCGGTCCGTTGGCCGAGAAGTGGGATCGGCACCGGTTCGAGATCAAGCTGGTGAGTCCGGCCAACCGGCGAAAATACCAGGTGATCGTCGTGGGCTCCGGCCTGGCCGGCGCCTCGGCGGCGGCCACCATGGGCGAGCTGGGCTACAACGTCTCCTGCTTCTGCTTCCAGGATTCGCCGCGGCGCGCGCACTCGATCGCGGCGCAGGGCGGAATCAACGCCGCCAAGAACTACCGGAACGACGGCGACAGCGTGTTCCGGCTCTTTTACGACACGATCAAGGGCGGTGACTTCCGGGCACGCGAGGCCAACGTCCACCGATTGGCCGAGATCAGCGTGCAGATCATCGATCAGTGCGTGGCGCAGGGAGTGCCTTTCGCCCGCGAGTACGGCGGGCTGCTGGCCAACCGGTCGTTCGGCGGCGCGCAGGTATCGCGGACGTTCTACGCGCGCGGGCAGACCGGGCAGCAGCTCTTGTTAGGCGCGTACCAGGCGCTGGAGCGGCAGGTGTCCGCGGGGACGGTGCGCATGTTCCCGCGCGCGGAGATGCTCGACCTGATCGTGGCCGACGGCCGGGCTCGCGGCATCGTGGTCCGCGACCTGGTCACCGGCAAGGTGAGCGCGCAGCTGGGTCACGCGGTGGTGCTGGCCACGGGGGGGTACGGCAACGTCTTCTACCTGTCGACCAACGCCAAGGGATCGAACGCGACGGCGATCTGGCGCGCGTACAAGCGGGGAGCGGCATTCGGGAATCCGTGCTACACGCAGATCCACCCCACCTGCATTCCAGTGAGCGGAGAGTATCAGTCGAAGCTCACGCTGATGAGCGAGTCGCTGCGCAACGACGGTCGTGTATGGGTTCCGCGTCGCGCCGGGGACGATCGACGGCCCGACCAGATCCCGGAGAGCGAGCGCGATTACTACCTCGAGCGAAAATATCCGAGCTTCGGGAACCTCTCGCCGCGTGACATCGCGTCGCGCGCGGCAAAGGAGGTATGCGACGAGGCGCGCGGGGTCGGGCCGAACGGGCTCGGCGTGTACCTCGACTTCGCGGACGCGATCCGCCGCCACGGTGAGCAGGCGATCCGCGAGCGGTACGGCAACCTGTTCGAGATGTACCAGCGCATCACCGACGAGAATCCGTACGAGGTGCCGATGCGGATCTTCCCGGCGGTGCACTACACCATGGGCGGGCTCTGGGTGGACTACAACCTCATGAGCACGATCCCGGGGCTGTACGTACTCGGCGAGGCGAACTTCTCCGACCATGGCGCCAACCGGCTGGGGGCGAGCGCGCTCATGCAAGGGCTGGCAGACGGCTACTTCATCGTGCCGAACACCATCGGCGACTACCTGGCGTCGACCAAGCTGGAGGGCGTGTCGGCCGACCATCCGGCCGCGCGCCAGGCGATCGCCGGCGTCGAGGAGCGTACCCGCCGGCTGCTGTCGGTGAACGGGACGCGAACCGTGGACGCCTTCCACCGCGAGCTGGGCAAGATCATGTGGGAGTATTGCGGAATGGCGCGCAACGAAAGCGGGCTGCGCACGGCGCTCCAGCGCATTCCCGAGCTGCGCGCCGAGTTCTGGCGAGATGTGAACGTCCCGGGGAGCGACGCCGAGCTGAATCAGGCCCTGGAGAAGGGCGGACGCGTAGCGGATTTCCTGGAGCTGGCCGAGCTCATGTGTCTCGACGCGCTTCATCGTCGGGAATCGTGCGGCGGGCACTTCCGCGAGGAGAGTCAGACGCCGGACGGCGAGGCGCTCCGCGAGGATGACGAGTACGCGTACGTGGCGGCGTGGGAGCACGCCGGCGAGGGCGCGTCGCCGGTCCTGCACAAGGAGCCGCTGGTGTTCGAGAACGTGAAGCTCACGCAGCGGAGCTACAAGTGATGCGCGTGACGTTGCGCGTCTGGCGGCAGGCGGGCCCCGGCGCGCCCGGGAAGCTGGTGAACTACGACGTGCCCGACGTCAGCCCGGACATGTCGTTCCTCGAGATGCTCGACGTGCTCAACGAGCGCTTGATCGAGCGCGGCGAGATCCCGATCGCCTTCGACCACGATTGCCGGGAGGGGATCTGTGGGTCGTGCAGCCTGATGATCAACGGCGTGGCGCACGGACCGATGCGCGGCACCGCCACCTGCCAGCTGCACATGCGCAGCTTCCGCGACGGCGATCGCATCACCGTGGAGCCGTGGCGGGCCCGTGCCTTTCCGGTATTGCGGGATCTGGTGGTCGACCGCGGCGCGCTCGACCGCATCATCGCGGCCGGAGGGTACGTGTCGGTATCGACGGGCGGAGCGCCGGACGCGAACATCATCCCGGTGCCGAAGCCCGACGCCGACGTCGCCATGGACGCGGCCGCCTGCATCGGTTGCGGCGCCTGTGTGGCGGCGTGCCCGAACGGGTCAGCGTCGCTCTTCACGGCCGCCAAGATCACGCACCTGGCGCTCCTCCCGCAGGGGCAGCCGGAGCGCTACCGTCGCGTGCTGGCGATGGTGGCGCGGATGGATGAGGAGGGCTTCGGCGGCTGCACGCTGACCGGCGAGTGCCAGGAAGCGTGTCCCAAGCTCATCAGCATCGATACGATCGCGCGAATGAACCGCGACTACCTGCGGGCGTCGGCGATGGAGTCGTCCCCATCGGAGCTCGGGCCCGTGCCCGCGTGAATGCGGCGGCCGGTGGACCGGGGGGCTCGGCCATCGCTCGAGATGTCGACGCCAGACGCGAGTCCCGGGTCCCGATGGCCGAGTGGCCGTGCTGGCGCGCTTGATGCTGCGCCGTGCGTGAGTCGCGGGAGGGACGATGACGACGCCCAGCTCTGGTGGGAACGGATTCCGGAATCGCGAGACCGCTCAGGGGGGCGCGGACGCGGTGCCCGATACCGCGGGGGTGCCGGCGGAGGGAACCGAGCCCAATCAGCCGACGACCGGCAGCGCGCGTGGGGCGCTCGGCTCCTCAGGGGGGCTGGGCGCGGCCGCGTGGCTGGTGATCATCGTGCTCGCGCTGGTGGTCCTCCTGCTGTACGGCGGCGCAGTCTTCGGGTGAGCGTCCGGTCAGGCGCTACAGGCGCGGCAGTGTGACGCCGTGCTGTCCCTGGTACTTCCCCTTCTTGTCCTTGTACGAGACTTCCGGTCCCTCATCGCCCTGAAAGAAGAGCACCTGCGCGATCCCCTCGTTGGCGTAGATGCGCGCGGGGAGCGGGGTGGTGTTCGAGATCTCCAGCGTCACGTGTCCCTCCCACTCCGGCTCGAGGGGAGTGACGTTGGTGATGATCCCGCATCGGGCATAGGTGGATTTCCCGACCGTCACCGTGAGGACGTCGCGCGGGATGCGGAAGTACTCCACCGAGCGCGCCAGCGCGAAGGAGTTGGGGGGGACGATGCAGACGTCGCCCTCGAATTCGACGAACGATTTCGGGTCGAACTTCTTGGGGTCCACCACCGAGCTGAGCACGTTGGTGAAGATCCTGAACTCGCGCGCCACGCGCATGTCGTAGCCATAGGAGCTGAGCCCGTACGAGATGACGCCGTCGCGCACCTGTCGGTCCTCGAAGGGCTCGATCATGCGGTGCTCGAGCGCCATGCGGCGAATCCAGCGGTCTGACTTGATGGACATTGACGGGAGGGGGAAGGGGAGCGGGAGCGGGCGACGGGAGAATACAGGAGAAGGCGGGAAGCGGGAAGCGGGAGCGTGGAGGGAGCGTGGACGGCAAACCAGACGCGGTGGCGCTCCCCCAACCCCGCTCTTCGCAGGCCGTGCAACGCGCGGGCGCTTCCCTCTTTCGCTCACTCGAAATAACTTTCGCCAGCGCATGATAGTGAAAAATTTCACGAAGTCCGGAGACCCATGATCCGCGAGTATCTCCCGGTCCTGCTGCTGATTGGCTTCGTGGTCGCGAACGCGGTGATGATGCTCGCCGTGTCTCACCTCACCATGCGCCCGCGGCCCACCCCAGTGAAGCAGACCGCGTACGAGTCGGGAATCCCCCCGCTCGGCGACGCGCGGGAGCGCTTCTCCGTCAAGTTCTACATGGTCGCGATGCTCTTCATCATCTTCGACATCGAGACCGTCTTCATGATCCCCTGGGCGGCCCACTACCGGCAGCTGTCCTGCGCCGCCCCACTGATTGACGGCTCCTGCCCCGCCGGCCAGGTGTCGTTCTTCGGCCTCATCGAGATGCTGGTCTTCATACTGATCCTGCTGGTCGGATTCGTGTACGTGTGGAAGAAGGGAGCGCTGCAATGGGATTGACCGCCCGGCCCGAGCACCGCGTCGTCACCCACGACCCGGAGTCGCAGGAAAGCTGGGTGACCACCAAGCTCGACTTCCTGGTCAACTGGTCGCGCGCCAACTCCCTATGGCCGATGCCCTTCGGCACCGCCTGCTGCGCCATCGAGTTCATGGCCACCGCCGCCAGCCGGTTCGACCTCGCCCGCTTCGGCATGGAGCGGATGAGCTTCTCGCCGCGTCAGGCGGACGTCCTCATCTGCGCGGGACGCGTGCCCTTCAAGCTGGCACCGGTGATCCGGCGCATCTGGCAGCAGATGCCCCAGCCCAAATGGTGCATCTCCATGGGCGCCTGTGCTTCGTCAGGCGGAATGTTCGACAACTACGCGGTGGTGCAGGGGATCGACACGATCATCCCGGTGGACGTGTACGTGCCGGGCTGCCCGCCACGTCCCGAGGGGCTCATGTACGGCATCCTGATGATCCAGGAGAAGATCCGCCGCTCCAGTCCCACGCGGAACTGGGTGGC
>DATFFZ010000051.1:0-5359 GCA_035249845.1 Gemmatimonadaceae bacterium | reverse complement strand
GACGCGCCGATCCCCGCATCCTGCTCATGGCCGGCGTCGTCATCGGCGCCTTCGCCAACGCGGCCATCATGGTGGCGCTCGCCGGGGCGCCGCCCAACATGATCCGCGGCGCCATGTGGTGGATGATGGGATCGGTCGCCGATGCCAGCTGGAGCGCGATCGCCTGGCTTGGCGTGTACACGCTGGCCGGCGGAGCGCTCCTCCTGCGCTACGCGCGCGACATCGACATTCTCGCCCTCGGCGAGGAGCCGGCTGCCGCCCTCGGGCTCGACGTGGACCGCGCCGGCCGCCGGATCTTCCTGGTGAGCGCGCTGCTGGCCGCCGCCACCGTCGCCGCCGCGGGGCTGATCGGATTCGTCGGCCTGGTGGTGCCGCACCTCGTGCGCGCCTTCGGCATCCGGAGGCACCGCCCGCTCCTCGCCGGTGCCGCGCTGGTGGGTGCCACCCTCGTGGTCGGCGCCGACGTGGCGGCCCGCACCATTCGTCCGCCCTCCGAGCTCCCGTTGGGCGCCGTCACCGCCATGCTCGGCGTCCCCTTCTTCCTCACCCAGCTCAGGCGGCTCGCATGATCCGCTTCGAGGAGCTGGTGGTGCGCTATCCGCGCGCGTCGGCGACGGCGCTGGCCGGCGTGTCGCTCGGCGCCGACCGCGGGCAGCTCACCGCCGTCGTCGGCCCGAATGGGAGCGGGAAGACCACGCTGGTGCGGACGCTGCTCCGCCTCCAGGCCCCTACCGCCGGCCGGGTGACAGTCGATGGCGCGCCCCTGGAGTCACTGGATCGCGTGGCCCTCGCCCGCCGCGTGGCGGTGGTCACGCAGCGCGAGGAGATCGTCTTCCCGCTCCCGGTCCGCGAATACGTGGCGCTGGGGCGCTACCCGCACGAAGGGCCGTGGCGCGCCGCCACCGCCGAGGATCGTCAGGCGGTGGAGCGCGCGTTGTCGCTGGCCGACGTCGCCTCGTTCGCCGACCGCCGCAGCGATGAGCTCTCCGGCGGCGAGTGGCAGCGGGTGCGGATCGCCCGCGCGCTGGCGCAGGAGGGAGACGCGCTGGTGCTCGACGAGCCCACCACCTTTCTCGACATCGCCCACGAGATGGCGATGTTCGAGCTGTTGGCCTCGCTCGCGGCGCGGGGGATGGCGGTGATGATCGTGAGCCACCAGCTCAACCTGGTCGCCCGCTTCGCCACCACGCTGGTGCTGCTCTCCCGCGGGACGGTGGTGGCCACGGGACCACCGGATCACGTGATGCGCGCCGAGACGCTGGAGCGGGTCTACGAGTGGCCGCTGGTGGTCACGCGCGATCCCGCCGTCGGCGCCCCCGCGCTTCTTCCGCTTCGCCGTGGTCCCAGACCATGACCGTGCCTCACTACACCGGAGATCTCGACATGCAACCGCGCCGCATCGCCGCGCTGCTCGCGCTCGCGTCGTGTATCGTCGCTCCCCTCGGCGCGCAGGAGCGGCCCGACTCGACGCCCGGCGACACCGTCCGCTTTCCCACCACCGTGGTGACCGCCACCCGGCTGGACGTGGCACCGGTGGCGCCCACCGCGCCCGCCACGATCATCACCGGCCGGGAGTTGCGCGCGCGAGGAGCGACCACCCTGGCGGAGGTCATGTCCACCGTGCCGAGCGCCGCGCCGGTGCGCAGCGGCTCCTTCGGGGCACTGACCTCGCTCTTCCTCCGCGGCGGGGAGCGCGACTACGCGCAGGTCCTCATCGACGGCGTGCCGGTGAACGACCCGGGCGGGGACGTCGACCTCTCCAACATCAGGCTCGATGACGTCGAGCGCATCGAGGTCGTGCGCGGTCCGGCCAGCGCGCTCTACGGAAGTCAGGCCATGACCGGCGTGATCCAGATCTTCACCCGGTCGGGGAGGGGACCCCTCTCGCTCTCCGCCGGCGCCCGCGCCGGCAGCTACGAGACCATCGAGGGAGAGCTGGGGGTCGAAGGGGGACGCAACGGCGCGGGCTTCTCGTTAGGCGGCTCCGGCACCAGAACCGATGGGATCCTCGCCTTCAACAACCGCTATCGGAACTCGTCGGTCACCGGCAGCGCCCACCTGACTCCCGATGCGCGCACCGAGGCGCGGGTCACCGCGCGCTGGTACGACGGCGTCTTTCACGTCCCCACCGACGGCGATGGAAACGTGGTCGATCGGAACGCCTTCCGCCGTGAGCGGCGCTTCCTGGCTGCGCTCGAGGCGGGTCGACGGTTCACCGATCGAGTGGAGGCCCGCCTGCTCGCCGGTCTCAACACCGCCCGCCTCCGCAACGACGATGCGCAGGACGACGCCAACGACACCCAGGGCTTCTTCGCCTTCCAGAGCCGCACCTCGCTTCGGCGCGCCAGCGCCGACGCGCGCCTCAACCTCTACCTGCCGCGCTCCGTGGTGCTCACTGGAGGAGCGGAGCTGGTCGGCGAGCGCGAGCGCACGTCGAGCGAATCCGACAGCGAGTTCGGTCCCACCATCACGCCGGAGCAGACCGCCGACCGCACCAATCGCGCGCTCTACGGGCAGCTCTTCGCCAACGTGCGCGACGCCCTCACGGTCACCGCCGGCGCCCGGCTGGAAGACAACGAAGGCTTCGGGACGTTCGGCACCTATCGCGCGGGGCTCGGCGCGCGACTTCCGAGCGGCACGCGCTTCCGCGCCAACGTCGGTACCGCCTTCAAGGCGCCCACGGTGCTCGAGCACTACGGCACCGCCGGATTCGTGTTCGGCAACCCGGAGCTCGATCCCGAGCGCTCGCGCAGCTGGGAAGCGGGGGTGGACCAGGAGCTCGGGGGCGGACGCGCCACCGTGGGCGTCACGTACTTCGATCAGCGATTCCGCGACATGATTCAGGTGGTGCCGGCCGAAGGTGGTGGCTTCACCTACGGCAACATCGATCGCGCCACGGCCCGCGGCGTCGAGCTGGAAGCCACCGCGGCGATCGACCGCCTGACGACACGGGCCAGCGCTTCCTGGCTGCGCACCAGGAACGAGGCCACTGGCGAGCGCCAGCTCCGCCGCCCCGCTTTCGCCGGGGCGCTCGTCACGTCGTATGACGTCCCGAGGGGCTCGCTGTCGGCTACGCTCAACTACACCGGCCCCCGCGACGATTTCGATTTCTCGTTCTTCCCGTCGGAGCGCGTCGAGCTCGACGCCTATGCGACCGTCGATCTCGCCGCCAGCGTGGTCCTCCTCCGCGGCACCGCCGGCGCGCCCGAGATCTCGATCACCGCCCGGGTGCTCAACCTCTTCGACGAGGACTACGAGCAGGTGCTCAACTTCGAGGCACCGGGGCGCACGGTGCTCGTCGGCGGGAAGGTTCGGCTCGGGCGCTGACGACGGTGCTCGGTGACCGGGGCGAGCGAGCGGCGCATTATCTTTGATGCATGTCGCTCGTCGCCACCGAGGCGATCATCCTCCACGCCTTCGACTACTCGGAGACGTCGCGCATCCTGCGTCTCGCCACGCGAGACGTTGGCGTCATCTCCGCGCTGGCGCGCGGCGCGCGTCGCTCGCGCACGCGCTTCGGCACGGCGCTCGATCTCTTCGCCCAGGGTCCGGCCCAGCTCCACCTCAAGGAGGGGCGCGACCTCCAAACGCTCGGCGCCTTCGACGTCGCCCACCCGCGGACGGCCCTCGCCGAGGAGCTCGGCCGCTTCGCCGGCGCGTCGGTGCTGGCGGAGTTGGTGCTCCGCTTCGCCACCGATGCCTCGCACCCGGAGCTGTTCGACGTGCTGGCCGCATCGCTCGACGCGGTTGTGGTCGCCGAGGGCGAGCACGCGCGCGAGGCGAGCCTGGCCGGTGCGTGGCGCCTCGTCTCCGAGCTCGGCTTCGCTCCCGCCATCGAGCTGTGCGGCGCCTGCCACTCGGCGCTCGAGGCCGGCGCGTCGCTGGTGTTCAACCACGGCGCGGGGGGCATGCTCTGTCCGCGCTGCGCGCGACTTCACTCCGGTGGACGCGCGCTCCCGGCCGGCGCGCGCGGCGCCATCGCGGCCTGGACCACCGGTGCTCGCGTCGACCGCCTGACCACCCCCGACGCGCGGGCGCACCAGCGCCTGCTGCGCGAATTCCTCCAGCACCATCTGGCCGACGGGCGCGCGCTCCGCGCCTTCGACAGCTGGGAGCGCGGAGCCTGGTCGGCATGATCCTCGGCACCGCGGGGCACGTCGATCATGGGAAGACCGCGCTGGTGAAGGCGCTCACGGGCGTGGATACCGACCGCCTGGCGGAGGAGAAGCGGCGGGGGATCACCATCGACCTCGGCTTCGCGCCGCTGGTGCTCGCCGATGGACAGACGCTGGGCGTGGTCGACGTGCCGGGTCACGAGGCGTTCGTCCGCAACATGCTCGCGGGCGCCACCGGCGTCGATCTGGCGATGCTGGTCGTGGCCGCCGACGAGGGCGTCATGCCGCAGACGCGCGAGCATCTCGCCATTCTGTCGCTGCTCGGCATCCGAGGCGGCGTCATCGCGCTGAGCAAGGCGGATCTCGCCGATGCCGACTGGCTGGAGCTGGTGAGCGATGACGTGCGCTCGCTGGTGGCCGGCACGCCGCTGGGCGGGAGCGAGCTGGTGCCCACGTCGGCCCTCACCGGTGAGGGGCTGGAGCGGCTGCGCGTGGCCCTGACGAGCGCGGCGGCAGCGCTTCCCCGCCGCGACGCGCGCGATCTCTTCCGGCTTCCGGTGGATCGCGCGTTCAGTGTACGCGGCACCGGAACCGTCGTCACCGGCACGGTGTGGAGCGGTACGCTCGAGCGTGACGCAACCGTGCGGATCTTGCCCGGTGGCCGCGTCGCCCGCGTTCGCGGGATCGAGAGTCACGGTCGGCCCCTCGACCGCGCGCTGCCCGGCACTCGGACGGCGATCGCACTGGCCGGCGTCGAGGTGCACGAGGCGCCACGCGGCACGACCCTGGTGAGCGATGAGGGATGGGCCGCCACCACGCTTCTCCTGGCCGAGGTGGCGCTACTCGACGACGCGCCGGCAACGCTGGGTCCGAGGACGCGCGTGCGCTTTCACCTCGGCACCACCGACGTGGGCGCCCGGCTGGTCGCTCCCGGCGGCGCCATCGCCCGGGGTGAGCATCGTCAGGCACGCGTCGTTCTGGACGAGCCGGTGGTCGCCCGCGCCGGCGATCGCTTCGTGCTGCGCTCGGCGTCGCCGCTCCATACCATCGGCGGCGGCATCGTGGAGGATCCACAGCCGGCGCACCGGCGGGCGCGTCCCTCCGCCACGCGATCGGCCGGCGCGCGGGAGCGTCTGGAGCGAGCGCTGCACGCGGCTGGCGCGGCGGGGGTGTCGCGCTCGTCTCTTCCGGTGCGCATCGGTGTGGCGGCGGACGACGGCGCATCTCTGATCGACGGAATGGGG
>DATFFZ010000050.1:0-30665 GCA_035249845.1 Gemmatimonadaceae bacterium | reverse complement strand
CTCCGCCGTCGGATCCGACGGCGGCTCGATGTCGCCTTCCAGCCGCACGGGCGACACCAGCCGCGGCACGAAGTAGTTCCGTGGCTCGGTCCCAAATTGAGTGGCCGGCGTCCGGCCGCCCTGCGCCGCAACGAAGGTGAGGGTCACGGTGGTCTCGCCACCATCGTACGACGCGATGACGTGCATGGTGCCGGAGCGACCCGCCCTGGTGACGAAGGTGCCGATGCCGATCGCGTAGCAACTCGTATAGAGAAACCCCCGCTCGCATCGAGCCTCCTCCAGCGTGAACGCGAGAGTGATCACGTCGTTCGCACCAGCCCATCTCCCCGCGTACCTCCCATCCCTATCGACACTGGAACCGGTGATGCCACCGCCGCCGCCGCACCCCAGGAGCAGGACGCCGAGAAGCGAAGCCGCCGCGCGCATGGGACTCTCCAGGTAAGGGTCGATGGCAACCTGCACCGGGCGGCGCTCCGTCGTCATACGTCAGTTGACGTAGCGCCCGGCGTAGGCGCGCGGGTGCGCGGGGTGGTCGGTGCGACGCAAGGAGGGTACGCCCAGCGCACCCCTCGAATGCGGGACTTCCCCCGCGCGCCGGGTGAAATCTCCGACGCCCGGTACGGGAATCTCCGATTTCCGTTGCGCGGGGCGCGCGCACATTGCCTCCACGGCACCAGGAGGTGCGCCGCGTCAGGCAGTCGTGCCGGCCCCGCGCACCGCGCCCTCGCCAGCATCGCAATCTGGCGCACACGACGTGTCGTCAGCGAACGCCCCGGGGCAGCATCGGGGGTGGAGGCCAGCAATGAGATCAGTCATGCGCTACCCGCTCGTCGGCAGTCTCGCGCTCGCCGGAGCGATTCTCGCGATCGGGTGCGCGGATGACCCGATGGGGCCTGAGCCTCAACCGGAAGCGTCTCTCGGAGGCGTACGCCAAAAGACCCGCACCTACTACATCGCCGCCGACCTCGTCGTGTGGGACTTCGCGCCATCCGGCATCAACAAGATCAGCGGCCAGCCCTTCACCGCGGAGGAATCGCTCTTCGCCGCGCAGGACGCGAACAAGACGCGCATCGGCCGGCACTACAAGAAGGCGCTGTATCGGGAATACACCGACGCGTCGTTCAGCACGCTCAAACCGCGCCCACCGGAGTGGCAGCACCTCGGCGCGCTTGGCCCGCTGATCCGAGCGCAGGTCGATGACACCATTCGCATCGTCTTCCGCAACAACGCCGACCGGCCATACAGCGTCCATCCGCACGGCGTCTTCTACAAGAAGACATCCGAAGGAGCCCCGTACGACGATGAAGACGGAGTGACGACCGGCGACGCCGTACCCCCGGGCACCACGTTCACGTACGAATGGCCGGTCCCCGAGCGCGCGGGACCCGGACCGGCCGATGAGAGCAGCGTGTTCTGGATGTACCACTCGCACGTCGACGAGCCGAAGGACGCGAACAGCGGTCTCATCGGTCCGATGATCATCACCGCCAGGGGAAAGGCGAATGCGGACGGATCACCCCGGGACGTGGATCGCGAGTTCGTGAACCTCTTCATGATCTACGACGAGAACTCCAGCTGGTACCTGGACGACAACATCGGGGCCGCCGGCGTCAACCTCGCCCTGCTGGATCCCGACGAATTCGAGGAGAGCAACCTCAAGCACGCGATCAACGGCTTCCTGTGGGACAACTTCCCCGACGTAGGCGGCTCGCACGCGATGACGATGTTTGCCGGCGAGCGTGTACGCTGGTACATGCTGGGCATGGGTACCGAGGTGGATCTTCACACGCCGCACTGGCACGGGCAGACGCTGCTGTGGATGGGGATGCGCATCGACCTCATCGAGCTGCTCCCAGGCACCATGCGCGTCGTCGACATGATCCCGGACAATCCGGGCACCTGGCTGCTGCACTGCCACGTGAACGACCACATCACGGCGGGGATGCTGGCTCGATTCCGCGTTCTCCCCTGACCGCCGGCCGGGCCCGATCCGCTGACCCCGCATCGACATCGGGCCGATGCGGGGTCGCACATTTTACCTCGGTGGCGGCACCCCTGCTGGCGCGGCGCGCACTCGGCACCGTGCATACGTCAACATCGGTGCGCAACTACGCCAACCATCGGATCGAGTGGGATGCCGCGAATGATGACATTGGGCCCACCTTCAACCAGAGGTGGACCATGCGAGTGCATTTCCGCGGCATCGTCTCCGTCGGAACGCTTGTGCCGCTCGTGGCCTTGCTGTGCGGCTGCGATCGTAACGGAATCACCGAGCCCGACCCATCCGGCGCACGCCCGCGCAGCGCGGAAGAGGCGCCGGCACCGGCGCTGGTGACGATCACGATCGAAGGAGATCAGCTGCCGTTGTGGCCCTACACCGGAGTGAATTTCTCGGGAGCCCCGCAGGATCCGATCAACCTGGTCTTCATCGGCCAGGCCTCTCCGCTGCAGATCAGGGCCGCGCTCCGCCAGCTCGACGGCAACCGAACGGCGTTCGGTCTCCCGGGCGTGTTTCCCTTCAATTGCACGTGGAGCGATGCGATCGGTGACGTGCAGACGTCCTACGCCGACCCCGAGCAGTGGACCGGGAGCGCGGTCCAGCTCGAGTGCGGCAGCTACGGCCCCATCCGCTTCCACATGCGTCTCTTCCGGCAGGGGAGCACGACGATCGCCAACGTACACTTCGAGGTGCTCATCGCTGGAACGGCCACCCACCAGGTGCTGAGCTGGGAGCTGGCCGAGCAGCTCGCGACGGTGGACCTGGTGCGGACCGGGTTGCTCGGAGCCGCGCCGGCGCAGACCGGGGCGCTGAATCAGGCGCCCACCTTCCGGGAGATCCCGGCTGCGATCTACAACGGGCTCCCGCAGCAGCTTCGAGCGGTGTTCGGCGGACCGCTCGCGGATGTGACCGCGCCGGTCGGCATCGCCACCAACGGGAGCGCGACGGTGTTCAGTCTGGCGCGCGCGGTGCCCGTGGTGGATGACCAGGACATCGAGGATTTCGTGGTCACCTTCAATCAGGTGATCCCGAAGCCGTTCTGCTCATCCGGGCCCAACGATTTTCTGCTGGCGCAAGGGCCACTTCACCTGCGACAGGAGGCGCGGGTCTCCGGTGGAAGCTACTCGTCGTTCTTCACCGCCAGCGGAACGCTCTCCCTGACTCCGTTCGACCCCGTCAACCGCACGCCGGTCGGCGACGCGTATACGGCGGAGGTGTACGAGGAGCACGAGGGCTCGCTGTCCAGCGGTGACGTGAAAAGTCGCAGCGTGAAGCTGCAGAAGGAGCTGCCGAACACCGGCCCCTTCCGGGGCACGTTTCACGAGCGCTTGAAGGCGGGGAATCCGTCCGCCGACCAGTACGATCTGGACATCGACTGCTAGGACGTGCTGGCCACGAGCGGCAGTCCGTCATTGCGCGAGGGCGCTCGACGCAGCGGCGCCCTCGTCTTCGGACATTCCCGCGTCCGCGTCCATCCGCGGCGCGGCCGCCGTGGTCAGTGGACCACCTCCGATGAAAGCCCCGCTTTTCGAGCGTAGTCGGTGAGCTCTCCGCGTGATTGAACGCCGAGCTTCCCGAAGATGTTCGACAGGTGCGTGCTCACCGTGCGAGGCGAGATCCGGAGGGCACGGGCGATGTCCTTGTTCGACTTCCGCTGGGCGACCATCGCTGCGATCTCCGCTTCGCGCCGGGTGAGTCCGGCGGCGCCTTCGCCCTGAGGTCGCACCGGCGGACGCGCTCCGAGCTCGCGGAGCTGCTCGCGCGCGCCCTCGAGCTCGAGTCTGGCACCGAGCCTGGTGAGGACATCGTGCGCCTCACGCAGGTCGCGCAGCGCGCCATCGCGGTCGCCGGTCTGCGCCTTCCGTCGAGCGAGCTCGCGCCGGAGACGCGCGGCGTCGGGAACGAACGGAACGGCATCCAGCTCCTTCACGGCTCGCGTCAGGAGCTCGACCGATCGTTCTATGTCGCCGCGAAGCGGCGCGATGAGCGCCTCCGTCGCATCCGCCCAGGCGATTCCCAGAGTGTGACCGAGGCGCTCGGAGTCGGCGCGAAGGCGCGCGCCGAGCTCCGCGGCGCGCTCGAGGTTCACCAGTCGGAGATACCCTTCCACCAGCGCAGGGATCAGCCGATACACGGCCCAGACGACGTAGCCGGTGCGATCGGCCAGGGCGAGGCCTGCCTCGCCGTAGCGAATCGCCTCCTGCCACTCCCCAAGGGTCGTATGGTAGGTCGTGAGTCCGGTGTAGACCTGGACCAGGGACAGCTGATCGGCGGTGTGAGGAGTCTCCTCGGCACCTCCGGCCAGCTGCCAGGCCTCGTCCAGATATCGCTTGGCGATCTCAGTCTCGCCACGACCGCAATGCACGATGGCGGTCCAGGTCAGTATGCGAGGGAGCAGAGAGCGCTGCTGGAGCGAACGCGTGAGCGCAATGGTTCGTTCGGCCAGCGCGAGAGCGCCATTCCAATCGCCCGTCGCCCACCGGTAGTGCAGCTCGAGCTCGGCCGTCCACACGCGCGCGATCGGTGAGCGCAGGGCTTCCACGAGGCGGTCGCACTCGCGAAGGTGACGGGACATCTCGGCGGCGTTGCCGGTCAGCCCCGCCAGCACGGCCAGCGCCCAGTGCGCGGACCAGGCCAGAAGGTGCTGGCCGCCTCGCTCGGCCAGCACCAGCGTCTCCTGGGCGTGCGCGCGCGCACGCTCCGTTTCGCCCGCCCACAGGAAGTACAGCAGCAGGGTGCGGTGGGCCCGGGCGAGGAGGAGCGGGTCGTGCAGCGCGCCGGCGATTCCGAGTGCCCGCTCGAGCTCCGCCCGCCCCTCCGCCGGCCGTCCGAGCGCCTGGAGACAGATTCCACGCGCGACGCGCAACCGCACGGTCGCCGCGTCGTCGCCGGCGCGCGCGGCTACCTCCAGACCGCGGTCGTAGTGCTCCAGCGCCTCCTTGAATCGGCCGCGCCAGTACTCGCCGAGTCCGAGCTGCCGGTCGCAAGTGGCCATGCGTGCGTACTCCGAGCGACGCTCGGCGTCCTTGCGCGCGCGATGCCACAGCGCCTCCGCCGCGGAATATTCCCCCAGTCGCTGCCTGGCGCGCGCCAGGTCGGTCACCAGCGTCGCCTGCGAGTCGATGGCGGCGTCGCCGCCGGCCGAATCGATGACGTCGAGCGCCGCGGCCAGCGACATCGCCGCCTCACGATTCGCCCCGCGCTCCAGCGCCTGTCGACCCGCGGCCACGAGATACGCCGCCGCCTTCGGCTGCAGCTCGCGGGCGGCGGATCGAGCGTAGTGGTAGCCGAGCTCGGGGGCGTGCGCGGATGCGCGCGCTCCATACAGCATCTCCAGCGCCTCCGCGATCCTGCCGTGCAGCACTCGCGCGCGCGCGAGCCCGAGCGCCCCGTAGGCCGCATCGCGCATCATCGGGTGCGCGAAGTCGTAGACGATCGCGCCCTCGTCGCTCTCCTCGAAGACGTGCGCGTGCCGCAGCTCGTCGATGGAGGTCACCAGCGCCGCCGGCTCCAGGCCGCTGACCGAGCGCAGTATATCGTGCGCGGCGCGAGTGCCGATCACCGCGGCCAGCTCCGCCACCGAGCGCGCCGCAGGGGAGAGTCGGTCCAGTCGCGCCAGCAGTGCATCGCGTATCGAGCTGGGCAGCTCGAGCGATTCCAGCTGCCATCCGTGCCAGGTGCCGGCGCGCTCCTGTAGCGCACCGCTGGAGACGAGCGATTTCAGCGTCTCCTCGATGAAGAACGGGTTCCCCCGTGTCCATCCGTAGAGAAGCGCAGCGAACTCGCCGAGCGCGGTGTCGATGGCCCCGAACATCCGCCGGAGCAGCTCGTCGACCGCGGACTTGCCGAGGGGACGCACGGTGTGAGTCACCGCGGCGCCGATGGACAGCAACGACTGCTCCGTTGCCCGAAGGGTCGGGTTCCCGTCGCGCTCGCTGTCGTTGTACGTGCCGAGGATGAGCACACGTTGCGCGCCGAGCTGCCGCGCAACGAAGTGAAGCAGCTCGAGCGACGACGCGTCCGCGTATTGGAGGTTCTCGAGGATGAGAAGAAGCGGCTGCCGCGCGGCGAAGCGGCCGAGAAACTCGGAGAAGTTCCAAAGGACGCGCGCCTTGAGCTCGGCCGAGCCGCCGCGCGCGGCGGGCGTGGGCGGTTCGTCGCGCGGATGGAGTGCCGGAAAGAGTTGGCTCAGCTCCGCGGTAGCGCCCCGCGTGAGCACCGCCAGCGCCCCGGGCTCGAGACGGCGAAGGAGCGGGACGAGCGCATCTGCGAACGGTGCGTAAGGGACGCCCGTCTCCACCGGGTAGGCGCGCCCGAGGGCGACGTTCCAGCCACTGCGCGCCGCGTGATCGGCCAGGGTGAGGGCGAGTCGAGTCTTGCCGATCCCACCCGCGCCGGCGAGCAGGAGCGTGCGCCCGCGCCCTTCGCGCGCGGTAACGAGAGCGTCCCGGAGAAGGGCGAGCTCGTCGTCGCGTCCGACCAGGGGGACGGTGAGCTGGCGCATTCTCTCGCGTGGGTGGAGAGGCTAATGTGCGCGGGCGAGTCTTCAGCGGCCAGTCCAACCGGGACGTGCGATCCATGGGAAATGGCTCAGGGGCTTGTGCAGTCGTGAAAACAGATGTAGGCTGACAGCCCCCAGGCCGTTACTCGGCCGTGAATGTCGTCACTCCTGTGAGTCAGGGGCGCGTGAGTCCCGCGACCCTTTAGCACGCCCGCGGCCGATAGCGCGGGAACAGTCCCGTCTCAGGAGGAAGGAACCGATGCGCTCACGCAATCTCATCGCGGTCGCCGCCGCTGCCGCCACCCTCGCCGCGTGCTCCGACTCGCCGATCACCGCCGGCGACGATCACGTGGCGCTGCCGCTCGACATCCAGGCACCGGCCGAGGAGATCGTCGCGGGCGAGGTGCTGGTGAAGACCCGCCCCGGGGAGGACCTCGGCGCGGTGATGCGGGACTACGGCTTCAGCGGCCAGGTGAGCTTCGACATCCTGGTCACCGAGCCGAGCAGCGCACGATTGACCATGATTCGCGCCGAGGCGGGACAGGAGCGAGCGCTGGCCGCCCGTCTGGCCACCGACGCGCGAGTGGAGTATGCCGAGCCGAACTACCTGCGGCGGCTGCACGCCATCCGCGCCGAGACGTGGGCGTTCAGGAACGACGGGACGCGTCGCATCTTCTTCACCCGCGGCGCGGGCAAGGGACAGGTGGTGACGTCGAAGATCCCCGTCGTGGACGCCGACGAGGACAACGTCGAGAGCTACGGCGCCGGAGGCACGGCCGTTGTCGTCGGCAGCATCGACACCGGCGTCGATTTCCTGCACCAGGAGTTCTTCTCCGGACAGCTCATCGCCGGGCGCGACTGGATCGACAACGACAACGATCCGAGCGACAGTCAGGGGCATGGCACGCACACCACCGGGACGATGGTGGGTGGCACCGTCGGCGTGGCCGGCGTCTCGGGAGCGGGCGCCAACGTGAAGGTTTACGTCCAGCGTGTATGCGGGCGGCGCGGGTGCCCGACCTCGGCTATCGCCAGCGCCATTCGCGCCGGCGCCGACCAGGCGGGAATGGTCGCGCTCAACCTGAGCCTCGGTGGCCCGAGTCTCTCGCAGGCGGAGCGGGACGCCATCGCCTATGCGCTGTCGAAGAACGTCCTGGTGATCGCCTCCAGCGGCAACGATGGCGGCAACACGATCTCCTGTCCCGCCTGTGATCCCAACGCCATCGCGGTCGGCGCGACCACCTGGTCCGACACGCGGTCGTACTACTCGAACTTCGGGAGCGGCCTCGACATCTCGGCTCCAGGCGGCGAGCTGTTCAGCAACACGTCGCAGGAGGGGGGGATCTTCAGCTCCATACCCGGTGGGTACGCGTATTACCAGGGAACGTCGATGGCCGCGCCGCAGGTAACGGGAACGGCGGGGATCGTGGCATCCAAGACCACCCTTCGGGGAGCGAGCCTGCGCAGTCGCCTGCTCGGTACCGCCGACAACATCGGCTCCGGGTTCGGCAGCGGCCGGCTGAACAGCTATCGCGCGGTCACCAACAGCACCCTCCCCAGCCCGCAGTGATGTGAGACCGTAGAAAAGCGCGCGGACTCGCAGAAGCGAGTCCGCGCGCTTTTCCACGTCCGGACGCCGCGGCGCGCTCAGCGCATGCTGTACGTCGCGTGCGGCTTCTCGGCGCCGTTCTTCACCGACACCGCGATCTCCTTCAGATACTCAACGCCTTTGAACGCGATGATGAGGATCTCCATCATCACCCGGAAGTACATGGCCAGGAAGAGAAACACGAGCGCCGCCGCCGGAACTCCGACCAGAAGCGCGCCCACCTTGGCGAAGAACCCGCTCCCCATGTTGAGGGCGGCGATCAGCACCATGACGCCGGCGATGCCGCTCGCCAGCAGCAGCAGCGCATAGAGGAATTTCTGGATCCTGGGCGTGATGAAGCTGGAGAACGACAGGTCGAAGATGGATGAGATGAAGCCTCGGTCGTTCATGGGCCGCTCCGGTGGGGGAAGAGGTTGTCGTCCCGCCGGTCGCAGCGGGGCTCACCCCGCATTGCGTCGAGCGACCTGAAAAGCCGTCACCAGTCGCTCGAGCGTATCACGGCGCCACCAGCCGCATGAGCTGGGCGGAGAGCCATGCGCCGTAGGTCCCGAGAGCGTATCCCAGCACCGCGAGCAGGACTCCGACCGGCGCCAGACTCGGATGGAATGCCGCCGCTACCACTGGCGCCGACGCCGCTCCGCCGATGTTGGCCTGGCTCCCGACCGCGAAGTAGAACATCGGTGCCTTGATCAGCCAGGCCACCAGGAGCATGAGCAGCGCGTGGAAGGAGAGCCACACCGCGCCGAGCGCGAAGAGCCCGGGGCGCTCGACGACGGCGGTGATGTCCATCGACATTCCGATCGTGGCGATGAGGATGTAGAGCATCGCCGAGCCGAGCGTGGATGCGCCGACCCCCTCCAGCTCGCGCGCGCGGGTGAAGGAGAGGAGAAGCCCGAAGGTCGTGGCGAAGACGATCACCCAGAAGAAGGCGCTCGTCAGGCTGAGCCGCTCCAGCGCGGGCGCTTCGCGGCCGATCCAGTCGGCCAGCGGGTCGGCGAGCAGATGCGAGAGACCGGTGATGCCGAAGCCGACCCCGACGAGCATCATGAGGTCACGCAGCGTGGCGATGCGCGCGTGGCGCTCGCGGAACTCGGTCACCCGGAGCCGCAGCTCGTCGATGGCCGAGGTGTCCGCGCCGAGGCGCCGGTCGATCCCGGCCGCACGGGTGGCCAGGAAGAGCAGGAACGCCATCCACACGCTGCCGGCGAAGATGTCCACGGCGACCATGGCCGAGAACACCTCGTCGCTCACCTCGAAGATCTCCTTCATGGCCGCCTGATTCGCGCCGCCGCCGATCCAGCTGCCGGCGATGGTCGAGAGCCCGCGCCACACGGCGTCCGGCCCCTGTCCGCCGACCGTCTCCGGGCTCACGGCCGAGAAGATGAACACCGCCAGCGGGCCGCCGAAGAGCACGCCGAAGGTTCCCGTGAGAAACATGATCAGCGCCTTGGGCCCGAGGCGCAGGATCCCCTTGAAGTCGATGCTGAGGGTGATGAGCACGAGCGTTGCCGGCAGCAGAATGCGCGACGCCATCGCGTACAGTTGCGATCGGTTGGGGTCGATCACGCCGAAGGAGGTGTAGAGCGAGGGGACGAAATAGCAGAGCAGGAGGACGGGGACGTAACGGTAGAAGGCGCGGAAGGCCGGTCGCGGGCTTCCGGAGGTATAGAAGATGATGCCGAGCGTAGCGGCGAGGAGGCCGAAGACGACGGCGTCACTCGTGATGAGCGGAGTGGAAGTGGGTTCCATGGGGGGCGAATATGTTCCCCGCTCGCCCATCCCCACAACGGACAGGTCGTCCCTGGGTCCGGCCGCTCGTCCCCTCCGTTTACCCTCGGCGGCCGGCCTTCTACTATTCTTGACACATGCCCGGTCTACGATTCGCTCGGTCCCCCTCGTTCCCGAGATGAGAGAGCTTCCATGCGCACCATTCTCGCAGCCGCCGTCGGCCTGATCGTGTTAGGCGGCTCCGCCCAGGCCCAGATGGCGTCCGCGCCCGCTGCGCCCACCGCCAACCCGCTCCTCACCACCTGGGCGGGCCCGTACGGCGGCGTCCCCCCGTGGGACCAGGTCAAACCCGAGTTCTTCTCGAGCGCCTTCGAGGCCGCCCTGGCCGAAGAGCGAGCCGAGATCGAGGCCATCGTCGCCAACAAGGAAGTGGCCACCTTCGAGAACACCATCGTCGCCATGCAGCGCTCCGGACAGACGCGCGACAGGGTGGGGAGGCTCTTCGGCGTCATGCGCGACAACATGAGCACGCCGGCCTACCAGGCGCTGACGCGCGAGTGGCAGCCGAAGCTGGCTGCCGCCGATGATGCGATCTCGTTCAACGCCGGGCTCTTCGCCCGCATCGAAGCGGTGTACAAGTCGCTCCCCGGCGCGAAGCTCACCGCCGAGCAGAAGCGGCTGGCCACCCGCACCTACGAGGCATTCGTCAGGCGCGGCGCCAGGCTCGACGCGGCGCAGAAGGCGCGCCTTTCCGAGATCAACCAGGAGCTGGCGGGGCTCTTCTCGGAGTTCAGCCAGAAGGTGCTGGCCGACGAGAATACCTGGACGGTGCTGGAGAGCGAGGCGGAACTGGCCGGACTCCCCGCGTCGATGGTCTCCGCGGCCAAGACCGCCGCCGGCGAGCGCGGTCTGGATGGAAAGTGGGTGATCGTCAACACGCGCTCGAGCGTTGACCCCTTCCTCACCTTCTCCACCCGGCGCGACCTCCGCGAGAAGGTGTGGAAGAAGTTCAAGGCGCGCGGAGACAACGGCGACGCGAACGACACCAAGGCGATCATCGCGCGGATCGTCAAGCTGCGTGCCGAGCGCGCCAAGCTACTCGGCTACGCCACGCACGCCCACTGGCGAATGTCCGACACGATGGCGGAGGACCCGAAGGCGGCGCAGGAGCTCATGATGCGCGTGTGGCCGGCGGCCGTCGCTCGCGTGAAGGAAGAGGTGGCGGACATGCAGGCGGTCGCCACCAAGGAGAACGCCGGAATCACGATCGAGCCGTGGGACTATCTCTACTACGCCGAGAAGGTGCGCAAGGCGAAGTACGATCTCGATCAGGGGGAGCTGAAGCCGTACTTCGAGCTAGGCAACATCGTCTCCGGCGCGCTCTGGGCGGCCGAGCGGCGCTACGACATCTCGTTCACGGAGATTACCGGTCAGGTGCCGGTGTTCAACCCCGACGTTCGCGTCTGGGAGGTGAAGGACAGCAAGACCGGGAAGCACCGCGGGCTCTTCTATCTGGACAACTTCGCCAGGGCGGGAAAGCGCTCGGGCGCCTGGGCCACCACCTATCGCACGCAGAGCCGGTACAACGGCGCGGTCACCGCGATCTCGTCGAACAACAACAATTTCGTGAAGGGAGCGCCCGGCGAGCCGGTGCTCATCTCGCTCGATGATGCGCAGACGCTCTTCCACGAGTTCGGGCACGCGCTGCACTCGCTCCTGCAGGATATCACCTATCCGGGGCTGGCGGTGACGCCGCGCGACTACGTGGAGTTCCCGTCGCAGGTGAACGAGCAGTGGCTCCTCACGCGGGAGGTGCTCGACAAGTTCGCGCGTCACTACCAGACGAAGGAGCCGATCCCGCAGGCGCTGGTGGACAAGATCCGGCAGTCGGACAAATTCAATCAGGGCTACATCACGGTGGAGTACCTCTCCGCGGCGATCGTGGACATGGAGATGCACACGCGCCCCGACGGCGTGATCGACCCGGCCGCCATCGAGCGCGAGGTGCTGGCGCGGATCGGCATGCCGAAGGAGGTGGCCCTGCGCCACCGGCTCCCGCAGTTCAACCACCTCTTCTCCAGCGACGCCTACTCGGCCGGCTACTACAGCTACCTGTGGTCGGACGTGATGGCGGCGGACGCGTGGAAGGCGTTCACCGAGGCGGGCGGCCCGTGGGACAAGTCGGTTGCCGACAAGATGCGGAAGTACATCCTCTCCGACGGCAACACGGTGGACCGCGCCGAAGCGTATCGGCGGTTCCGCGGCAGGAACCCGGATGTGAAAGCCCTGTTCGAAGAGAGAGGCTTCCCGGTACAATAAAACTTGAACATCGGGACTCTAACATCGGGACTCGGCCATCGGGCATCGGGACTCGGCGACCGGTCGAGATCTCGCCGCCACAGCCGAGTCCCGATGCCCGATGGCCGAGTCCCGATGTTCAGATATTCACTTCCACCGCGACGTCCGAGATCGTCACGCGGCTCTGGAGCTGTGAGCGCGCCTGGTCCCATGCCGTCTTGGTGATCGTGTCGGGGCGGTGGTCGTCGGCCGCCCACCCGATGTCGGAGCGGAGGACGCGACCGGTGGTCTTCTCCAGCAGGCGCCTGTAGAGCGCCTCGGCGGGCATGATCCACGGATGCGGGCGCTTGGCGTGCGCCACCTTCGTGTCGAGCGGGATGATCGCCACGAGATCGTCGCGCACCATCATCTCGAGCCCCTGCTCCTTCACCGTGGCGTTGTGGCTGGAGTGGTGTCCTACCTTGTAGAGCACCGTGCGGGCGAGTAGCTCCCCCGCCTTCACCGTCCTCTTGGTGCCGTTCTCGTCGGTGAACCGGAACTGGTGATCGTGCCAGGAGAGCCAGTTGCCGAGCTGCGCGTCGGCGGCGAAGAGCAGCACGATGCGGTCGCGGATCAGCTCGATCGCCAACACCAGGCTGGTGTTGTTCGTCAGGTTGTCGAGCTGCAACGCGAGATCGGTGGATGCCGCCAGCCAATCGTGGTCGATGCGCCGCCACTCGTTCTCGTCGTCGAAGTAGGCGGTGAATTGCGCGCGCCGCGCCGCCTCTTCGGCGCTCTCCAGGCGAAAGCGCGGATCGAAAGGAAGGCGCCGCTCGAGGTCCACGCGACCACCGGCATCGAGCGAGTCGCGATACTCCCGGAAGGGCTGACCGGATGCGGCGAACGCCGCGCAGGCGGAGATGTCGGCGCCGAGCTGCCCGGCCAGCGAGTACAGCTCCGGATCACCGTGCTCCCCCAGGCTGCGGAGCCTGGCGTCGGTGCGCGGCGGGCCGAGCACGTAGAAGCGCACCCCGGGGAGCCACGCCGGCCGCTTCACGCTCCCCGGCTTGAGGTAGCTCGGCTTCCCCGGGCCCTTGAACGTCGCGTACGTCATCGCCTCGTGCACCGTCTTGGCGAACGCCGCCGGTAGCGGCTGCCCCTCGTCAGGCACGTCGCCGACGAATCCGAGGAGCTGGCGCACGTCGCCGGCCGCGTCGCGCGCCGTCCTTGCCTGACGAGCGCCGCCGCCGGCCGCCTCGAGCGTGTTGGCCGCCATCGCCAGCGAGATCGCCAGGTCCGTGCTGAACTTCTTGAGCTCCACCGCCTTCGCGTCGTTGGGGTTCTCCGTCCAGGCCACCCACACGCGATCCACGGTGATGCCGTCCCACTGCGCCTTGGCCGAGTTGAACCCCGACACGTGATCCTTGTGCTCGTGCGTGACCACGAGGAGGTCGACGTGATTGCCGGTGACCGCGGCGATGTCGTCGACCACGTCATCCATGTCGATGTCGGTGAGCTGCGCGCCGAGCGTGCCGCAGTCGATGACCATGTGCCGCGGCGTCTGCCCGTCGTCGAAGGTGACGAGAAAGCAGTCGCCGAGCCCCTGGCGATACATGCGGACGCGAACCGCTGGGCGTGGGACGGGAGGCATGATCGGCTCCTAGTACGTGCCGCGGTGGAGGACGGCGAACGGCTCGCGCTGCTCCTCGAGGGGGCGGGCGCCGAGATAGGTGGCGCGCAGCGACGCGCCGGCCACGCCGCGGGCGAAGTCCCGCTGGCGCTCCATCCGCGTGGCGCTGCCGATGGGCTTGCGAATCACGTAGGAGAAGGCGGGCTGCTCGAGGTTGACCACCACGGTGCAGCCGCCGTCGAAGCGCATCTTGCGGCGACCGTCGGCGCTGGGGTCGAGCGCGGCCTCGCGCTCCTGGATGATCTGCATGATGAGCTGGAGCTTCACGTCGCCGCGCGGGCCGGTGCGTGCCGCGAAGTGCGCGGTGTGCACCTCGAAGGGGAGCGCCGGGTCCACGCCGAGAAAGGTGGCGTCGGATTTCCCGGCGGGGTCGCGGAAGCGCTCCGACAATCGCTCGTGGATCGTGTAGCGGGTTTGTCGCTCGCAGTCGAACACCTCCTCGCGCGTCTTGGCGTAGAGCTGGCGGTGCGCGTGCTCGCGGAGGCGCGTGGCCATGTCGTGGAGCTCGTCCGACGGCTGCAGGTCATCCGTATACTGTCCGCGCCACAGCAGGTTCTCCACCGAGAGCGTGCGCACGTCGCGCGGATAGAGTCCGTGCCGCCGGAATGCTTCGGCGAACGCGACGCGATAGTTGCGGCTGTCGTCGGGCACGATGTCCTTGTCGGCGGTGATGATCGCGCGCAGGTACTCGCCGAAGGTGAGATCCACCGGGGGGCAGTAGTCGAGCGCGCGCACGCACATGTTGAGCACGTGGCGCGCCGACTTGGCCGCTTCGTCGCTCAGGCGGTTCACCAGATCCGGGTGAACGGCGCCGGCGGGGAGAACGCCGGTGCCGCCGGTATACAGGCGCAGCAGATCGGCGATGCGCGCCTGGTAGATCGAGAGGAACGCGTCGAAGACCGCCGCGACGAGTATGGCGCCGCGGGCGTGCGGCTCGAGGGTGCGCTCGTAGCGCAGCGGATCGGGCGCCCGCGGCTTCCACTCGCCGGTCTGTTCATCCACCTCGCCGATGGCATCGCGGAGCGCGCCGCGCGAGCCAGTGGCGCGACCAAACTCCCACGCCAGCTGTCCGAGCATGTTCTGCTGCGAGCGGAGATCGCCGCGCGTGCGCGCGATCTGGTGGCGGAGGATCTCGGGAAAGGTGAAGTGCTGGAAGAGCGCCACGATGTCGGCGAAGGCCTCGTGCAGCGCCAGCATGTCGGGGTTGGTGGGGCGGTTGAGGCGGCGGTGCAGTCCGTCGAGGAGCGCGTGCGCGGTCTCGTGGGCGATGATGTCGTGCGAGAGACAGGTGAAGACCATGGTGCCGGGCACGTGTCCGGCGGAGTCGCCGTCGGGCGCCTGGAAGTACCCGAAGAGGAGCGCCTTCTTGGACGGGCTATAGTAGGCGTTGGCCTCGCGCAGCGCGTGCGGGTAGATGCGAAGCCGCGGCACGAAGTGCGAATCGTCCTTCGGCCGCTTCGGGTCCCGCGGTGGACCGGGTGACCAGAGCGCCCACCGGCCGAGGGCGCGCTCGAACTTGTCGATCGTCAGACGCGCCACCGCGTAGACCATCTGCTGGTGGAACTGCGGCGTTCCCTCCGAGGGGGCGAGCCCATCCTGCGCCAGGAGGTTCGGGTCATCGAGGTCGACCGGCGCGTAGAAGCACCGCGTGGACGGATCGTAATCGATGACCTCGAGGTAGTCGTCCACCGGCCCCGGCGCGAGCCTCTGCCAGGGGAGCTCGAGCGTGATCGCGCTGATGGTGGCGGTGTCGAGCGCTTGCGCGAGGCTGGGATCGAGCGCGTAGCCGCGGAGGTGGCGATAGACCGGCGCCACGGGCGACGCGGAGGGCAGGGGATGGGGTAGCACCACGACCCGACCGTTTGATGACGCCTGTAGTGTGGCAGGGATTCGTTAGGCGCGCTAGAGGAGCGGGGAGCGCCGGCACACCTGGTGACTACCGTCTCGGCCGGCGCTCCCCCCTTCCCGCTCCCCGCTCCCCGCTCCCCGAAAGCGCGCTCGCGCGCGCGCCTACTGCCTTATCATCACGTACTTCTCGAGACGCGCCACCTCGTCCGGCTTCACGTACTTCCCGATCTCGCGCCGAAACTTGGCCATCGAGTTGTACGGGCGGTATTCCTCGAACTCGTGGCGCATGCGGGGGCCGACGCCGGGGATTAGAAGAATCTCATCGGCGGTCGCGCTGTTGAGGTCGATCGGCTTCCACATGACCGCGTACACCGTGTCGCGCTCGGCCTCGCTCAGATGCGGAGCCAGCGCCCGGTCGACGTCGAGCATCGTCGCGTGCGGGCGAGAGGCGATCACAGCGTCGGCCGCCGCCGGCGTCATCCCGGGCACCGTCAGGAGCTGCGCGCGCGGGGCGGATCCGGGGTCGATCATTCCACCGGCCGCGGCTCCGGCTGCGACGCTGTCGGTGGCCGATGCGGAGCTCGCGGTCGGAGCCGGCGCCGCGGTAGCGGTCGTATCGAGCGTGGCGGCGGCGCTGTCCGCGCCATCGCTGGCGGCGCCGCCGCAGGCGGTGAGGAGCGCCAGGAGCGCGGCCGATCCAAGAGTCGAAACGCGAGAGTGCGATCGATTCATCATGTCTCCGTTTGTGTCGCTCCGCGGCGATCTCGCGCCGGGTGGCGAAAGGTGAAGAGCAGGCCGAGCAGGCCGAGTTGGGCGAGCGCCGCCGGGGCCAGCGTGGGGGTCGCCCCGTGCAGCGCGGTCCAGGCGAGGCGTAGCCCGCCAAGTGCCGGGTCGGATTCGAGCTCCCATTCGACGTTGCCGCGGTAATGAAGGTAGAGACCGAGTACCCCAGCCCCCACGCACGCGACCATGACCCAGCGAAAGACCCGAAAGGTGCCCGGACCGGGTCGCACCGCGACTGCCGTGCCGGTTACTACCGTCAGCGCCAGGAGCACGAGCGGCAGCCACTGCCAGGCCGACTCGGTATGCTCGAGGAAGAGGAGCTCGACGATCAACCCGATGGCGCCGACGATCACGAGAACGAAGAGCAGGCCGCGAAGGAGTGCCGCGTCCCCCCCGCCGCTCCCGCCCACCACGCGCTTTCGCAGCTCGGAGCCCTCCTCCACACCCGCCTCGTCCGTGTTCGATCGAAAAAAATTTGCTCCGGTGGGTTGGCGTTCGGGAGTGGCACCACTAGCTTCGGCAGGCGCGGTGCACAGTCATCGCGCTCGCCGTCGGAACGATCGATGACGCGTCTGCAACGAAACGTGACGTGAGACCGCCGGCGCGCTCGATCAGATTTTGCTCCTTGTGACTGAGGCGACGCGCGCTCGTCTCTACCGTGCCTCGCGAGCAGACGAGGCGCGAGATCGTGTCCGGGCGACCCCCGCAGCACCTCCGCCGCACTTTTCCGAGTAGCCGCCGCATGCCGTCCATGCCGTCCCCGCTTTCCGTTCTCTCCCAGCACCCGCTGGGGCCCGTCACGACCTCGGGTCGCTTCGACGCGATTCCGGTCTCTCTCCCCCTCCCCCTTCCACTCTCTCGTGAGCTACCGGCCGAGGACAAGCTCGCCCGCGTGATCGGTACCGCACTGGCGATCTTCCTCTCCTGTGCCGGCGGCGTCCTCACGTACCTGACGCTGGCGCTCTAAGAGAGCCGACCACAACTCGAGGACGGCGAAGCCGTCCACCTGGCGAGGGTTCCGCGCGTTCCGCTATCGTTCACGCGGAGGAACCCCCATTGAGCCATCCCACTCCGCCGACCGAGCCGACACTGAACGCCGAGCGCGAGCGTGTCGTCCAGCGGCTCAGCGACGCGTTCGCCGCCGACGATCTGGCGCTCGACCAGCTCGAGTCGCGCATGGCGCTCGTCTGGCAGGCGCGCTCCATGGATGAGCTCACGAGTCTGGTGGCGGATCTCCCCGCCAAGTCGGTGGCACCGGCGCCGGCCCCTTCGATGTCGGTCGCCGAGTCTCCGACCCGGAAGACGCTGGTGGCGGTGATGGGCGGGGTGGTCCGTCGCGGCGTCTGGCGCGTCCCGAGGCGCATCCGCGCGCTGGCGCTCATGGGAGGAATCCAGATCGATCTGCGGGAAGCCGAGCTCTCCGCCTCGGTGACCGAGATCACCGCCGTCGCCGTGATGGGAGGAATCCAGGTGATCGTCCCCCCCGGCGTCCGCCTTGAGAGCGACGGATTCGCGCTCATGGGCGGGTTCGAGGACCAGGCCGCGGAGCCCGCCTCCCCGTCGTCCGCTGCCTCGGCACCGCTCGTCCGGATCACCGGCTTCGCGCTCATGGGCGGCGTTGAGGCGAAGGTGCTGGCCAGGGGAGTGCCGGTGGATTAGCCGGGAGCGGGAAGCGGGGAGCGGGGAGCGGGGAGCGCGGGCGGAGCCGGTAGTCATCAGGTGTGCCGGCGCTTCCCCCTCCCCGCTCCCCGCCCCCCGCTTCCCGCTATTCTTACTCATGCGCCGGAGCCTCCCATGAAATGGTCCTGGAGCCTCGGACGGCTGGCGGGGATCGATGTGCGGATCCACGCCACCTTCCTCCTCCTCCTCGCCTACGTGGCCTACGTCGGCTACGAGCGAGGAGGGACGGCCAGAGCCGCGCTCTTCGGCGTGATCTTCCTCCTGCTCCTGTTCGCCTCCGTGGTCGCCCACGAGCTGGGCCACGCGCTCACGGCGAGGCGTTTCGGCGTGGCGACGCGGAACATCACCCTCCTCCCCATCGGCGGCGTCGCGCAACTCGAGCGCATGCCGCGCGAGCCGAAGCAGGAGCTGCTCATCGCCCTCGCCGGGCCGGCCGTCACGCTGGTGATCGCCGTGCTCCTCTACGTATTCCTGCGCCTCACCGGAACGACGCTGAGCCGCGTCACGCTGGCCGACGATCCGAGCCTCCTCGTCTCCCTCCTCTTCACCAACGTCACCATCCTGATCTTCAACATGCTCCCCGCCTTTCCCATGGACGGGGGGCGCGTGCTGCGCGCGGCGCTCGCCATGCGGCTCGACTACGTGCGCGCCACCCAGATCGCCGCCAGCCTCGGCAAGGCCTTCGCGCTGCTCTTCGGGCTCTTCGGCCTCTGGTCGCAGGAGCCGCTCATGATCCTCATCGCCCTCTTCGTCTGGATGGGCGCCGCCGGGGAGGCCGTCTCCACGCAGTTCCGGTCGAGCCTCCACGGCGTGACAGTCGACCGCGCCATGATCCGCGACGTGCGAACGCTCTCGCCCGACGAGCCGCTGGCGGCGGCGGTGCAACAGGCGCGCTCCGGCTTTCAGCACGACTTTCCGGTGGTGGTTGACGGACGGGTGGTCGGCGTGCTCACGCGCAAGTCCCTCGTGTCGACGCTGGCACGACGCGGCCCATCCGCCACCGTCGCCGAGGCGATGGACACCGCCTTCGTGACGGCCGCATCCACCGAGCCGCTCGACGAGGCGTTCGCCCGGCTCTCCGAGTGCCGATGCCACACCATGCCGGTGGTGCGCGACGGCGTGCTGGAGGGTGTGCTCACCACCGACTCGGTGGGGGAGTTCGTGAGCGTCGAGTCGGCGCTGGACGGGGGCAGAAAGAAGCGAACGGTTGCGTAACGGGCCTCGGCGATTGCGCGTCCTCTGCGTCCCGGATACGTTGACCCGAGCATGATGGCGCCGGACCTGTCCGCGCAGCGGGGGGGACTCTCCCTCGAGCGGAAGCTGCCTCTCTGGATCTCACTGCTGCTGCTGGCAGTAGTGGCGACGCTGGCGTGGGCGTCATACGCCGAGGTGCGGCTGGCGGCGCTCACGGCGGCCCAGGAGCGGCTCAAGCGCGTCACCGCCCAACTGGCGGATCTCTCGGCGGTCAACGGCGATCAGCGGGCGGCGGCGATGCGCGCCGTCGCCGCCGACCGGCGGCTCGTCGCCCTCCTGAGCGCGACCGGAGATCAGTCGATCGACTCGGCGGTGGTGCGGCGGCTGGCCGGTCCGCTGGATTCGGTGCTCGTGGTCGAGCTGCGCGACGTCTCCGCGCAGCGCCGCGCCGGCACGGCCCCGCCGGTGCCTGAGGACTCGGCGCGCGCGGCGGCGGTGGCCCGCGCGGTGCTCGTCACCGACTCCGTTCGCAACGGCCCACTCTACGAGCGCGCCGACAGCGTGTTCTTCTGGAGCGGCGCCCCCGTACCGGTGGGACGACGCACCGCCGGCGTGCTCCTCCAGCGCCGTCAGGTCATGAATTCGGAGCGCGCCGAGCGCCAGATCCGGAACTTGTCAGGCGGTCGCGATGTGATGGTCTACATCGCCAACACCAGCAACGACCTCTGGGTAACGCTGCTCGGCAAGCGCGTACCGGTCCCGGCCGGGACCACGGTGGATTCGGCGTTCGAGTACGTCCGCGACGGCCGGGCGATCCTGGCGTCGGGCGTCCCCGTGCGCGGCGGTCCGTGGGCGATCATCACCGAGCAGCCGTTGGCCACGGTGATGCAGCGTCCGCACGACTTCCTCCGGCGCATGGCCGCGGTGCTCGTGCTCATCGTGGTGGCCGGCGCGGCGGCCGCCTGGGTGCTGAGCCGGCACGTCACTCGTCCGCTGGTGGATCTCCGCGCCGCGGCCGAATCGGTCGCCGCCGGCGGGGAGCCGCGGACGCTGCCGGTCTCGTCAGGCGACGAGCTCGGGTTGCTCAGTGCGTCCTTCAACGCCATGGCCGAGCGGGTGCGCGCCTCGCGCAGGGAGCTCCAGCGGCAGGTGAGCGAAGCGCGTACGCTGGCCGGCGAGCTGGAGCAGGCCCAGACGGAAACGCTCCGCGCGGCCGGACAGATGGGACGGCTTCAGGCGATCACGGCGGCACTCTCGAGCGCGCGCACGCCGGAGGAAGTGGCCACGGTGATCGTGGAGCAGGGGATCTCGGCCGTCGACGCGCACGCTGGATCCATCTGCGTTCTGAGCGAGGACGGGACGCTGCTGGAGATCCTGCGGGCAGAGGGCTACGCGCCGGCGGTGGTGAGCGACTGGATGCATTTCCCCGTCACGATGGATGTGCCGCTCGCGCGGGTGATTCGCACCGGGGAGCCCGAGTTCATCGTGTCGTTGGCGGACTTTGCCGCGCGCTACACGACGGCGCGCTCGGTGCGATTCGACGCCACGACGCGCTCCTGGGCGGCGCTGCCGCTCATGGTCGAGGGTCGCACCCTCGGCGCCATGGGACTCAGCTTCGCGCGAGAGGGTCCGTTCTCGCCGGATGCCCAGGGCTTCATGCGCACGCTGGCCCAGCAGTGCGCCCAGGCGCTCGACCGGTCGCGCCTCTATCAGGCGGAGCGCGCCGCGCGCCACGAGGCGGAAGAAGCCAGGACCCGCGCCGACGAAGCCCGTCGCGCCGCCGAGGCGGCGAATCAGGCGAAGTCCGACTTCCTTGCCACCATGAGCCACGAGCTTCGGACGCCGCTCAACGCCATCGGCGGGTACACCGAGCTGATCGAGATGGGACTCCGCGGCTCCGTCACCGAGGAGCAGCGTCAGGATCTCCAACGGATCCGGAAGAGCCAGACGCATCTACTGAATCTGATCAACGACGTTTTGCAGTTCGCCAAGCTCGACGCCGGGCGAGTGGAATACGATCTCCAGGTCGTGCCACTGGACGAGATGATCGACGAGCTGGAGCCGTTCGTGGCGCCGCAGATCGGGGCCAAGGGTCTCCGCTACGAGCATCGCCGGTGCGACGAGATGCTGGCGGCCCGCGCCGACCGCGAGAAGCTGCGACAGATCCTGCTGAACCTCCTCTCCAACGCCGTGAAGTTCACGGCACCGGGGGGGGCGATCGAGGTGGGGTGCGAGGCGCGTGCCGACGCCGTTTTGATCGCGGTGCGCGACACGGGTGTCGGCGTCCCGCCGGAGCGCATCGAGGCGATCTTCGATCCCTTCTTCCAGGTGGACCGTCGCCTGACGAGGTCGCACGACGGCATCGGACTCGGGCTGGCGATCAGCCGCGATCTGGCGCGAGGGATGGGCGGCGAGCTCTCGGTGCGCAGCGCGTCCGATCAGGGGTCCATCTTCACGCTGGAGCTTCCCCGCGCCGGCGTGACGGAGCCGAGCATCTCCGCCTGACGAGGGCAGGGCGCTCAGCCGTTGTACACCACCCCGCCGCGGGCGAGGTACGTCTCCAGCACCTCCCGAGCGTCCTCGCGCCGCACGCCGTGCACCAGCTCGACGCCGCGCTCCTCCAGGTACCGGTAGGACTCGGGGAACACGGGCCCTTCCTCGAAGCGCAGGCGCAGCGCGTCCTCACGGGTGGCGCCGGACACCACGCGTCTCACGCCACTCCACAACACCGCGCCCAGACACATCGCGCACGGCTCGCACGATGACACCAGCTCGTGCTCGACGCCATTCTCACCCGCCAGGGTGAACGACCCGACCCTTCGCTGCGCCATCATGAAGGCGATGATCTCGGCGTGGAGCGTCGAGCTCCGAAGGCGGAGCACGCTGTTCATCCCTACCGAGACCAGCCGCCCGCTGGCCCGCTCCACGATCACCGCGCCGAAGGGTCCGCCATCGCCACGCTCGACGTTCTCGCGTGCCACGCGAATGGCGAGTCGCATCCGCTCATCGTCCGTGCGATACGGACGCGTCCAGTCGACGACCTCGTCGACCCAGGGCGGATACTCGATCGTCACGCGCGGATCCGTCACGAATGCTCGGGGAGTCACCGTCGTCGTCCCACGACCTCGATGCGCCGCTCGGCGACCAGCGTCTCGCCGCCCAATCGAGTGACGCGCACCCGTACACGATAGCCGCCTCGCGCCAGCTCCGAGAGGTCGAGCACCACCGATTGACCGGCGACGGAGCGTGACTCCGCCGCCGGATCGTGCCAGGCGAGGCTCATGGGTGTCCACTGGCGCTTGAGCCGCAGCGCTTCCGCCATGCGGCGGAACGTGCCCGGCGACTCGCGATCCACCGTGATCGTCACCGCCAGCGTGTCGTCGCGCCCCACGTCGTAGGCTTCCCAGAAGAGGCCGACCTTTCCTCCTTCGGGCACCGTGCTGCCAGTGCGCACGTGCGGCAGCGCCTCGTCGAGCGTGGTGGGGAGGGGCGCGTCGGGATCGAGCAGCAGCAATCCCGAGAGTCCGGATGGCGCCAGCGTGTCGGTGGGGCCCACCCAGCGGCGCGCGCGCGCGCCGCGCTCCCCCCGGGGCGACAGCAGCTCGAGGCTCATCAGCATCGAGCGCCAGGGCGTGGTGGCCACCATCACCCCGGTCGGTCTCGCCCCGCGCTCGTGCCTGACGAGTGCCGGCTCGCGCTCGTTCCGTGTGAGCGCCACCGCGGCGTCGAGCTCGAGGCCGGCCAGTCTCGTGTCGGCGGTGGCGTCCCACGTCACGACCGCCAGCGCGCTGTCGCCGCGGCGGAAGAGCTGCGCGTCCCCGTCCATCGCCGATACGGAGATGGCGTAGGAGGGTGAATAGTACTCCTGCGCCGTCTTCCCATTTCGGAGCAGTCCCTCCACCGGCCAGTCGCGCTCCGATGACGCGCGCGGGTCGGCCGCGATCCGCCCTTCGGGGAGGAAGTGGTAGGCCGGGGTTCGAGACCGGCCCGTGATCGGCGCGCTGCTCGGCGCGTGCAGGGGCGCTTCGCCGCGCGTCCACCAGGTGGACCAGCCGTAGCGAACCACCAGCTCGCGCAGGTCGTCCCCCCAGGCGATGCCGTGCGCGTTCCACGCCTGCTCGTGCATCCGCGCCATCGTCAGGCGCGAGTAGTGCTCGGTGCGCCGGTCGTTGCCGGGGACGGTGTGGAAGGGGTCGCCCAGCCACCAGAGACGCGCGTTCTCGGCCGCCCGATCCTCGCACCGGAGCTTGCGGTAGCGCTCGCGCGTGTCGTCGTCGAGCAGGGCCGACAGGTCCGTCCAGCGGCACCGCTCCCGCTCCGGCATGCGGGCCAGGGCGTCGCTGAAGGCGGCGTCGGCACGTTCGTAGTCGCGCGCGGCGTGGAGCGCGAAGCCGCGCAGGGCGTCGCACCACCACCCGGTGGCCTTGCACTCGCGGCTGAGGGCGACCGCGGCGGCGGTGTCGCCCGCCTCCAGGACGTATCGCATCCGCTGGCCGGCCACCCAGTCGTCGCCGGCGATCACCCTGGCGGAGGAGGCGAGCGCGCCTAACAGCTTGCGTCTGGCGCTGACGATGCGCGATGGCTCCTCGGGCGGCTTCGACTCGGCGGTGTCGCCGTACCAGAAGCAGAAGCGGCCGATGAGCTGGTCGTTGCACGGTCGCGGGGAACGATCCCAGGTGCGCGGGGCGTGCGCTCGACGCGTGCGCTCGAACTCATCCTGCGCCGACCGCGCCCGCTTGAGCTCGCGCACCGAGTCGCGCCCCGCCGGCGAGATCCGCGGACGATCCCCACCGGCACTCGTCAGTTGGAGTGCCGCGCCCATGGCCACGGTCACGACGAACAGGGAAAGCGCCATCCGACAACCTCCCTAGGGGAGCACCCGAGCGGAACCGGACTCGACGCCGGCCTGCCTGACACCAATATTCGCGCCTGCGCGCCCACCTTCCACCCTCCCGGCCCCGGGGCGGGGGGCTTGGCGAATCACGACTTATGTCCCATACTCTACGGCATCCCACGCAGCGCTTCGCAGCCAGACTCCTCTGTCCTCACCGAGTCGGGACCGCTCACTCCCCGCCGCACGCTCCCTCGTCTCCGACTCCCCGGGGGCCAGGTGCTCGGCTTCAGGCTGACTTGCGACCTCATCAACCGCACGGAGTGTCTATGAGCATGTACGTCCGGAAGGGCCTGTCGCTCTGCTTCCTGCTGGCGCTCGTGGCCAGCCCGGCGGCTGCGCAGACCGGCGCGATCACGGGGCGCGTGACGAGCGCCGCAACCAACGAGCCGCTCGCCAGCGCGCAGGTCGAGGCGCTGACCGCCACCGGCGCCGTGGCGGCTCGGGCCGTGACCAACGCCGATGGCCGATACCGCCTCACGCCGCTGCGCGAGGAGACGTACACGGTGAACGTGCGTCTCTACGGCTTCGCTCCGCAAACGCGTCCCGGCGCCGCCGTCACCGCCGGCGCCCCCGCCGAGGTCAACTTTCAACTGTCGCCTCAGGCGGTGCTCCTCGAACCCACCGTGGTCAGCGCCACGCGTGGACAGGAGACGCAGAAGGCGACCGAAGCGCCGGCCTCGGTGTCGACCGTGGAGCCGCAGGTCATCGAGGAACGTCCGGCACTCACCACCGCCGAGTACATGAAGGACGTTCCCGGCGTGGACGCGGTGCAGACCGGGCTCATTCAGAGCAACGTGGTGGCGCGCGGCTTCAACAACATCTTCTCCGGCGCGCTGCTCACGCTCACCGACTATCGCTACGCGTTCGTACCGTCGCTGCGCCTGAACGCGCCCTGGCTCTCCCCCACCGCCAACGAGGACATCGAGCGCATCGAGGTGCTGCTCGGTCCGGCGTCGGCGCTGTATGGACCGAACTCGTCCACCGGCGTGATGCACGTGATCACCAAGTCGCCGTTCACGTCGCAGGGCGTGGTCCTGAGCGCCGCCGGTGGCGCGCGCACGCGGAACGACTTCTCGCAGTCCGGGGACGTGTGGCAGGGCTCCGGCCGCGCGGCCACGGTGATCGGTGACAACTTCGGGGTGAAGCTCTCCGGCCAGTACATGACCGGCGAGGACTGGCACAACTTCGACGCGGTGGAGGAGCAGGCACGCGCCGCGGCGATCATCGTGGACCCCGACACCAAGGTCGGGCTCCGCGATTTCGACGTGGAGCGCTGGACCGCCGAAGCTCGCGCCGACTACCGCCCCAACCAGGACGTGGACGTCGTCGCCGCCTTCGGGCGCGCGCACGCCGGGAGCGCGATCGAGCTGACCGGGCTGGGCGCCGCCCAGGCCAAGGACTGGGTGTACGACTACTACCAGGCGCGCTTCCGCTGGAAGCGGCTGTTCGCGCAGGGGTTCATGAACACCAGCGACGCCGGCGACACGTACCTCCTCCGCACCGGCGCACCGATCGTCGACGAATCGCGCATGTACGCGGCGCAGGCGCAGCACGGCTTCGACCTCGGCACGCGGCAGAGCTTCACCTACGGCGTGGACTTCCAGCACACCGATCCGCGCACCGGCGGCACCATCAACGGGCGCAACGAGGACCGCGACGAGATCGACGAGATCGGCGGCTACCTGCACTCCGAGACGCGCCTCACGCCCAAGTGGGACTTCTACGCGTCGGGCCGCGTGGACGATCACAGCCGGCTGCAGGACCCGGTGTTCTCCCCTCGCGCGGCGATCGTGTTCAAGCCGACCGGCGAGCACAACCTTCGACTGACGTACGGCAAGGCGTTCAGCACCCCCAGCACGAACAACCTGTCGCTCGACCTGGTGGCGACCTCGCTGAGCCCGCTCCCCTTCGACGTCCGCGCCATCGGCGTGCCGGAGGGCGGTCTCACCTTCGCCCGCAATTGTACCGGCGGTGTGGGCGGGCTGTGCATGAGGTCGCCCTTCAACCCGGGTGGCGCCACCGCGCCGCTCCCCGCCAACGCGGCGCTCCTGTGGGCCGTGGCCACCAACATCCTCTTCCAGCAGAGTCAGGGCGCGATCGACATCCGCGCCATCCCCGCTCCGGGGCCGACGCAGGTGGGGACCGTGCTCCGCGTTCTCAACACCACCAGCGCCACCTTCAACACCGTGAGCGCCGATCAGGTGCTCGACGTCCCGGAGATCAAGGAGAGCACGACCGAGACGGCGGAGGTCGGTTACCGGGGACTCGTGGGCGGCCGCCTTCGCCTGGCGGTGGACTTCTACTTCGAGCGGAAGGAAAACTTCGTCGGTCCGCTCATCGTCGAAACGCCTAACGTCTTCCTCGATCTCAGCACCACGGCGGCGTATCTCATCTCGCAGGGGCTCCCGCAGGGGCAGGCGACGCAGATCGCCACTCTGATGGCGGGGGTCAGCGGCAGCGCACAGTTCCGCGGGATCCCCCTCGGCACCGTTTCCCCGGAAAGCGACCTCACCGGGACCCCCGACCTCATCCTGACTTACCGGAACTTCGGCGAGATCGAGCGGTGGGGAAGCGACATCGCGCTCGAGGCGATCCTCAGCGACTTCTTCTCGGTCACCGGCACGTACTCATGGACGGACAAGGATCTCTGGACCGCGGCCGAGCTCGGTGGCCTGTCGGACATCGCGCTCAACTCGCCGAAGAACAAGGGCTCGGTGGGGGTGAACTTCAACCACCCCTCCAGCGGCGTGAGCGCGAACCTGCGCGGACGTTACGTGCAGGGTTTCCCCATGAACTCGGGCGTGTACATCGGCCAGGTCCGTCCGTACGCGCTCTTCGACATGGGCTTCGCCTACCGCTTCACGCAATATCCCGGGCTCATGTTCTCCGCCAACGTGACCAATCTGCTCAATCGCCGGCACCGCGAGTTCGTGGGTGCACCGGTGCTGGGGCGCTTCGCGCTGGCGCGCTTCACGTACAACTTCTTCTAGTCGTGGCTGGATGACGCGTCGTTCCAACCGGCCGGACGCGGGTTCGCCCCCGCGTCCGGCCGGTGTCGTTCGCGTCATGACGCGCAACATCTACGTCGGGGCGCTGTTCGACTCGGTCCTGGCCGCGCCGTCTCCCGACGTGCTCGCCGCGCGTGTGGATTCCGCCTGGCGCAGGCTCCTGGACTCGAGCTTCCCCGATCGCGCGCGCGTGCTGGCGCGCGACATCGCGGTTGCCGCCCCCGACGTCGTCGCCCTCCAGGAGGTCGCCCGACTCACGGCGCGGGCGAGGGACGCGCCGCGAGACGAGCTCATCCTCGACTACCTGGAGGTGCTCCAGGCCGAGATGCGCCGTCTGGGACTCGCGTACGACGCGGCCTCCATCTGTCAGGCGGTAGACGCCAGACTCCCCGCCGGCGACGGTTCGCGCCTCGGCCTCTCGGTGCGCAACGTTCTCCTCACGCGGAAAGGGATGGAGGTGACCGCGTCCTCCTCCTCCTGCTTCGGCGAGAATCTGAAAGCCACCCCCGGCGGGTCCGATGGCATCCCGGTCACCGTCCACCGCGGCTGGGCCTCTGCCGACGTGGACGTCGGCGGCCGCACGCTACGCGTCGTCAACACGCACTTCGAGACGCAGCCGCACCAGGAGATCCAGCGCTCGCAGTGCGACGAGCTGCTGCGTCTCGTCGCCGCGGCCGAGCATCCGCTGGTGGTGATGGGCGACTTCAACTCCGACGCTCTGGGTGGCGATACGCAGACGTACGCGAGGCTGCTCTCGTCAGGCTTGCGCGATGCGTGGCGTGCGGTGCGGGACGACGCGGGATGCACCTGCTGTCATTCGCCCGACCTGCGCGATCCGACGACGACGCTCACGAAGCGCATCGATCACGTGCTGGTGCGAGGATCGGTGGAGGTGCTGAGCGCGGCGGTGATCGGAGCGGAGTCGAGGACCGGGACAGGACTCTGGGCGAGCGACCATGCAGGGGTGGCGGTGGAGCTTCGCGTGTAGGTGGCATCGCGGAGGTGCGATCGAGTGCATCGCGGAGGTGCGATCGACATATGACGATATGACGATTGCAGGTGCGATGGGCGATCGGTACTTGGGATGTGCGAGCCGACGTGAAATCGAAGACCCTCGCACATGGCGCATCCGCATCCAACTCCGCGATGCCATCGTCAGATCGTCATCTGTCGATCGCACCTCGTTCACATGTTCCGTTGCCCGTTGCGCAGGAATACTCCGCCTGTGCGTCGCGGCACGGCACGTCTGCTGCGACGAATGGCATCGTTCCGCTCCACCGTGTATCCTCCGGGCCAGGGCGGTGTACTGAGTCCGCCCGTGCCGTTGAGGGATGGGGGACACGGGGTTAGCTTCATATGTTTATGGCCGGCGCTGCCGCTTGCGACGGCTCCTTCGCGGTGAACATCGCGGGCCTCCTCACGGGAGCTCGCCGCACTCGATGAGGAACGATGCGCAGCACAGCACTGGTCTTTCTCGCGCTGGCGCTCGCCGCCTGCGGAAGCGATGACGGAATGGGGCCGCCGCCCAGCGGCACGGTGAATCTCGAGCTCGGCGCCGGCGAGGTGCGCGTGCTCAGGAGCCCCGACATCCACGAAGTCACCGTCGAGGGGAGCGCCGGCACCTACGTCTTCATCCCCAGCAACGCCAACGCGATTCCCGACGTCGTCGAGACGTACGACCTGGGGTTCACCGTCGGCACCGCCGCCGCCACCGCCTCGCTCCAGCTCGACGCGCGAGCATCCGCCGATCTCCAGTCCGAGACGTCCGGCCGCACCTTTGGCGATCTGGCGCCCACCATCCTGCACCATCGCTTCGAGCAGCGGCTCCGCGCCTTCGAGCGCAAGCGACTCGACCTCCGCGCCGCGCAACGATCGCTGCGCGCCACGCCGGATCGGGTCGCGTCCGCCGCGCCGTCGGCACTCACGCCATCGCGCTCCGCCGCCGCCGTGGTGGCCGCCGAGACCGTCGGCGAGGTGAAGCAGATCCGCGTGCCCGACGGCGATGGCAACGACCTGTGCGAGGACTTCGTCACCATCACCGCCACGGTCAAGGCGGTGGGCACGCACTCCGTGATTCTCCAGGACAACGCCGCACCCGCCAACGGATTCACCGACGCCGACTTCACGCAGATCGCCGCCGAGTTCGACAACCTCATCTTCCCGACGGCGACCAGATACTTCGGCAACCCGTCGGACCGCGATGTGAACGCGAAGATCCTGATCCTCTACACGCCGGAAGTGAACAAGCTCACGCCGCCGAACTCGACGGGCTTCGTGGGGGGCTTCTTCTTTTCCGGCGATCTCTTTCCGCGCACCGATCCCGATCCCGACGCCGCCTGCAACCAGAGCAACGTCGCCGAGATCTTCTACCTGCTCGTGCCCGATCCCACCGGTTCGATCAACAACAACCAGCGCACGGCGGTATCGGTTCGTCAGGGGACGCGCGGCACCATCGCCCACGAGCTGCAGCACATGATCAACGCCGGCCGCCGCCTCACCGAGGGCGTGGCGCAGGCCTTCGAGGCGGTGTGGCTCGACGAGGCGCTGGCGCACATGTCGGAGGATTTCGTGGGGCGCGCGCTCTTCGGCTTCGCCGAGTTCCAGAACCTGACCTTCCAGGACGTGACCTCGCGCGGCGCGAACGACTTCAACGCCTTCTTCTTCCAGAATCTGGCCCGCTTCCGCTTCTGGCAGCAGCGCCCCGACACCGCCGCGGCAACCAGCTCGAGAACGGGTGAGCACCTCGCCTATCGCGGTGCCGCCTGGGCGCTGGTGCGCTACACGGCCGACCAGTACTCGGGGAACGATCTTCCGAATTTCACCCGTCGTGTGGTCGGTGGACCGGACACCAGCGTCGCCAACCTGACCCAGAAGGCGGGTGTCGTCTTCGACTCGCTGATGGCCGGTTGGATGGTGGCGAACTTCGCCGACGACCTGCCGGTGGGTGGGCTCAACGCGAAGTATACCTACCGAAGCTGGAACTTCCGGAGCGCCTCGGCCGGGATCACCAACAACAACTTCCCGCTGCGTGTGGTCGAGCTCGGCAATACGCTCACACAGTCGCAGCCTCTTCGCTCGGGAACCGGCGTCTACTTCAGAAAGGCACCGGCCGGCGGGAACTCGGTGTTCACCTTCACCATGCGAAGGTCGAACGGATCGCAGCTCACCGCGCCGGGTGCCCGCCTGTACGTGGTGAGGACCAACTAGCACGTGGTGAGGAGCAGCCGGCCATCGACAGGCGGCAGCGCGGCCTGACCATCGCTCGCTCCGCGGCGTTGCAAATCCGTTCTCCGTGTTTCATAGTGGTGACGTTTCGCGGGGCCCTCGCCTGGCCCCGCGAGTCGCGCTACACCCTCGCGTCGGCCAACCCCCACCCGGGCCCCACATGCGCAGATTCGTCCTCCTTCTCGGCGTCCTCGTGGCCGGAGCGTGCAGCAGCGGCGGGGATGACGGG
>DATFFZ010000049.1:0-14871 GCA_035249845.1 Gemmatimonadaceae bacterium | reverse complement strand
GGGTGACATGCGGGATCTCGACCGGCGTCCCCCGTCGCGCCACGAGGGCGGCGACGAGCACGCACAACAGGGCTAGCAGAGCTGTCACGAAGCGCGATCAGGAGGTGCGATCGCCCGGCCGGAAGGATCGTCGGGCGCGGCCATGAGCCGTCTCAAGTAGGACAGGCGAGTGAGGAGAACGGCAACGGCGAACGGCAACGGCGGCATTCGGCATTGGGCATTGGGCATTCGGGCTCCCGCGACGGAATCTCACCGCCGAGACCCCTAATGCCGAATGCCGAATGCCCATTGCCGCTGTTGCCGTTCGCCGTTCTCCTCCCCGTCGTTAGTCCGCCACCGCCGCCTCCCGCTCACCCGAAACCGCCTTGGCCGCCTGTTCCGCTGTCGGTCCACGGAGGTGGCTCGGGGCCTCGAGGCCGAGGCCGAGCAGGATCGTGGCGGCGACCATGACGGCGGAGGCCCAGAAGGGGACCGAGGTGCCGAGGTGGTCCCAGGCCAGGCCGGCCAGCGGCGGGTAGATCACGCGCGCGATGCCGCCGTACGTCTGCTGCACGCCCATGTACAGGCCGCGCTCGTGCTCGCCGATCAGACGCGAGAGAAAGGCGGTGACGGCGGGGAAGAGAAAGGCGCTCCCGAGCGGGAGCAGCGCGACGGCCAATCCCAGGGTGCCGAACTCGAGAATCCCCGGGAGCTCGAGCGGGCGCGTGAGCGGAAGGAGCGCCAGCCCGGCAGCCAGGAGCGCGGCCCCCAGCCGCGAGGTACGCGCCTCGCCCAATCGGTCCACCACCGGCCCCAAGAGGAAGATCCGGATGACGATGCTGAGGCCGCCCATGTACGTGAAGAAGAAGCCGATGTTCTGCTCGCACACCCCGAAGCGCCTGTTGAGGAGCAGGATCAGGATGGCGGTGACGCCGTAATAGGCGCCGATCGCCACCGCGTACATCCAGATCAGACGCGAGGCAGGCTCGCCGGGGTGACTCCAGGCCACGCGCCATACGATCTGCGCGGGGCGGCGCGCATGCCGGGCCTTGGCGCGCGCGGCGGTGTCGTGCGATTCGGTGAGGTATTTCCAGGCGAAGATGGTGTTCAGCACGCACAGCCCGGCGGCGATCAGCCCCGGTCCCTCGGGGCCGAGATGCGTCGCCAGCGAACCGATGGCGGGTCCCAGGACCACGCCGGCGTTGGTGGCCGCCGACAGCCAGCCGAGCGCGCGCGTGCGGTTGCGCGGCGCGACCGCATCGGCCACGTAGGCTTGGAGGACGCCCACCGTCCCGCCACCCGCGCCCTGCACCAGTCGCGAGACGAGGAGCAGCCAGTACGTGTCCGCGTAGGCGAAGACGACGTACGCCACCGCCGAGCCGGCCAGGCCGGTGAGCAGCACCGGCTTTCTGCCGTAGCGGTCGGAGATGCGTCCCCAGAAGGGCGCGCTCAGCAGCTGCATCGCCGAGAACGCCGCCACGAGGATCATCACCATGAAGGCGTTCGCACCCAGGCGCTGCGCGTAGAACGGCAGCAGCGGGATGACCATCAACGCCCCCACCATGTCGATGAAGGCGGTGAACATGAGCACGGTCAGCTTACCGGCATCGCCGGCGCGCGCGCTCTTCAGTCGATCGGAGAAAAACGTGATCAAACGGCCTGTCGATTCGATGCGGAAGCGGGGGCTCGGGTGCGGACCAAATGCATCAGGCGTCGCGTCCGACCGCGCTCACGATGCCAGCGGGCCGCCCCGCGGGGAACCCCTGCCGCCCGTCCTCACCGAATCTGTACACGAGGCACGCCGCGGTCGCTACTCGGCGCGACCGAGCGCCGCCGGCGGGATCGAGCGACCCACGACGCCGGCGAGCGCGATGATGGTGAGCACGTAGGGGATCATCTGCACGAACTGCGTGGGGATCGCGTTCGCCCCCTGCAGCTGGATCTGCAACGTCTCCGCCGCGGCGAACAGCAGACAGGCGAGGCCCGCGCGCGCCGGGTCCCATCGCCCGAAGATCACCGCCGCCAGCGCGATGAAGCCGCGACCGGCGGTCATCCCGTCGGTGAACTGATGCTGGTCGAGCGCGAGATACACGCCGCCCAACGACGCCAGGATCCCCGACAGCATCACGGCCACGTACCGCACGCGGTTGACGGGCACGCCCAGCGTCTCCGCCGCTTGCGGATGCTCGCCCACCGCGCGAACGCGGAGACCGAATGGAGTCCTGTAGATGACCCACGCCACCACCGGAATGACCGCCAGCCCGGCCCAGATGAGCGGATTCTGGAGCAGTCCCCAGAAGAGGTTGTCCCCGGACACCTGCGTCGTCAGGCCGGACACCCGCGGCGAGTTGGACGAGCTGTCGAACGCGAGATGCAGGAGAAATCTCGTGAGGCCGATGACCAGCAGGTTGATGGCGATGCCGGTGACGATCTGATCCGCCCGATAACGGATGACCGCGATCGCATAGATGATCCCGAACAGGAGGCCGCCGCCGATGCCGCACAGCACGCCGATCCAGGCGCTGCCGGAGTAGTAGCTGCCTAACGTGGCGGCGAAGGCGCCGGAGAGCATGAAGCCCTCCAGCGTCAGGCTCACGACGCCGGCGCGCTCGGCTACCACGCCGCCGGCCGCGGCGAAGAGATAGGGGATGGCGATCCGGATGGTCTGCGTCAGGAAGACGAAGAGCATCAGGCCGCCTCCTTCGCTTTCTCGTCACTCCGGTTCCGCCGCGCGCGCGCGCCGAGGAGGATGCGCCGGACCTCCGGGACCGCCGCGGCGATGGCCAGGATCACCACGCCCTGGAGCGCCTCCACCATCTGCTTGGGCACCAGCGCGTTGATGGCCAGACCACCCTGCGAGAGGGTGGCGAAGAAGAGCGCGGCGAGCACCACGCCCAGCGGATGGTTCCGCCCGACGAGCGCCACCGCGATCCCGAGGAAACCGGCGCCGGCCCCGAAACCCTCCTCGTAGTAGTGCTTGTATCCGAGCACGTAGTTGATGGCGCCCAGCCCGGCGAGCGCGCCGGAGAGCACCAGCGCGCGGATCCACGTCTTCCCCACGTGCACGCCGCCGTACTCGGCGGCGTCGGGTTGGAGACCCACCGCGCGCAGCTCGTAGCCGCCTCGCGTGCGGAAGAGGTGATAGCCTACCCACAGCGCCACCACCAGCGAGATCAGCAGCGAGAGGTTGGCGGCCGATCCGTGGAAGACGGGAAAGGACTCCGAGATTCGCGCCAGACCGCCGGCGTTGATCTCGGGCGTGTGCAGCGTCTCGGGCACGTGCAGCTTCGCCGCGATCACCCAGTTGAGCAGGGCGAGCACGATGAAGTTGAGCATGATGGTGACGATCACTTCGTGCGCGCCGAAGCGCGCCTTGAGCACGCCCGGGACGAAGCCGACGACGCCACCGCCGACCGCGGCGGCGAGGATGCAGAGCGGCGCCGCGAGAATCCACGGCGTGCCACCGGGAATGACGAGCCCCATCAACCCGGCGGCGAACCCGCCGGCCGCCAGCTGCCCCTCGGCGCCGATGTTGAAGAGCCCAGCGCGGAGGCCGACCGCCACCGCCAGGCCGGTGAAGATGAGCGTGGTCGCCTTGTAGAGCACCTGCCCGAAGCCGTAGAAGTTGCCCCACGTGCCCTCCAGCAACCGGGCGTACACCGCGCCCGGCGACTGGCCAACGCTCAGGATGAGCAGATCGCCCACCACCAGGGCCACCATGAGCGCCACCAGCGGCGGGAGCAGCGCCTCCTCGATCCTCGCGCGCGCGGACAGATCGCTCACGCGGCGTCCACTCCGCTGGAGCCGAGGCCGGTCATGAGCGGCCCGACCGATTCCTCGGTCGCCTGCTCGCGCGGCACGATGGCGACGATCTTCCCTCCGTACATCACCGCCACGCGATCGGCGAGGGCGAAGATCTCCTGGAGCTCGGCGGAGACGAGGAGAATCGCCTTGCCGGCGTCTCGCGCCGCGCGCAGCTGGGCGTGGATGAACTCGATGGCGCCGACGTCCACTCCGCGCGTGGGCTGCGCGGCGAGCAGGACGGAAAAGTCCGCGCCCATCTCGCGCGCGATGATGATCTTCTGCTGGTTCCCCCCGGACAGCGCTCGCGCCGGCAGGGTGGGATCGGTGGGGCGGATGTCGAAACGCTGGATCTTCTCCCTGGCGTTGGCCAGGATGCGAGCGCGGTCGAGCTGTCCCCGCCGGGCGAACTCGGCCTGATCGCCGAGGATCAGGTTGTCGCCGATCGTGTACTCCAGCACGAGTCCGCGGCGATGACGGTCCTCCGGGATGTGCGCCAGGCCCTCCGCGCTCCGACGCCTGACGTCCCAACGCGTGACGTCCTTGTCGCCGAGATGGATGCTGCCTGACGAGACCGGGCGCAGCCCGGCGATCGCCTCGATCAGCTCGGTCTGCCCATTCCCCTCGACCCCGGCGATCCCGAGTATCTCTCCCGCCGAGACCGCGAAGGACACGTCATCGACCTGACGAGAGCGACGGGCGCCGGCGACGATCAGATTGCGGACGGAGAGGGGAGCGGGGAGCGGGGAGCGGGGAGCGACGATGGCGGCCGAGTCCCGAGCGCCACGAGCGCTTCCCGCTTCCCCCTCCCCGCTCCCCGCCAGCTTCACCTCTCTTCCAACCATCGCTCTCGCGATCTCGAGCGGCGTCGTCTCGGAGGTGCGCATGCGAGCCACGGTCTGGCCGTGGCGCATGACCGTGATGCGATCGGAGACCTCGATCACCTCGTCGAGCTTGTGGGTGATGAGGATGATCGTGCCGCCGCCATCGCGGAGGCCGCGCAGGATGCGCCAGAGCTCCTTCACCTCCGGTGGAGAGAGCACGGCGGTGGGCTCGTCGAGGATCAGCAGACGCGCGCCGCGGAAGAGCGTCTTCAGGATCTCCACGCGCTGCGCCTCGCCCACCGAGAGGTCGCGCACGAAGCGGCGCACCTCCATGTCGAAGCCGAACTGTCGGGCGACGCCCTGCACCTCGAGCTGCGCGCGGGCCATGTCGATGGCCACACCGCGCCTCGGCTCGCGGCCGAGCACCACGTTCTCGGTGATGGTGAGAGTGGGGACCAGCATGAAGTGCTGGTGCACCATCCCCACGCCCGCCCCGATCGCCTCCGCCGTGCTCCACCCGGTGACGTCCCGCCCCGCGAACTCGATCGTGCCCGAGTCGGGCTCGTACAATCCGGCCACGATCCGCATCAGCGTCGACTTGCCGGCGCCATTCTCGCCGACGACGGCGTGAATCTCCCCCGCCTCGACCTCCAGCGACGCGCCACGATTGGCGCGGACGGGACCGAACGACTTGTCGAGGTCGCGAATGACGAGAGAGGGAGGAGGAAGGACGGGGGAAGGAGGAGCGCCTGCCGTGGGGATGCGGGCTTCGATAAGGGGCCTCCCTCCTCCCTCCTCGCTCATCGTTCGCTGGGCACGCGAATCCGCCCCGCGATGATGTCCTTCTCGATCTCCAGGAGCCGCGCGCGAACGTCCTGCGGGATGAGTGGGGCGTTGCGCTCGTCGTACACGTAGCCCACGCCCCCTTCGGCCAGGCCGTACCAGTACACGCCGCCGCGGAAGGTGCCGTTCTTGGTGCGCGCGATCTGGTCGTACACCACGCGGTCCACGCCCTTCACCATCGAGGTGAGCACGTGCCCCGGCGCCTCGTCGTACTGATCGGCGTCGACACCGATCACCAGCTTGTTCATCTGGCGCGCCGCCTCGAACACACCGAGACCGGTGGACCCCGAGGCGTGGAAGATCACGTTCACGCCCGACTGATACTGGCTGAGCGCCAGCTCCTTCCCCTTCCCCGGATTGCGGAACGCTTCCGGCGTGACGCCGGCGTACTGCGCGATCACGGTGCAGTCGGCGCAGACGTAGCGCACGCCCGCCTTGTATCCGGCCTCGAACTTGTGGATGAGCGGGATGTCCATCCCGCCCACGAATCCGAGTCGCTTGGAGCCGCCAACCAGCGCGGCCAGCGCGCCAACCAGGAAGGAGCCCTGCTCCTCCCGGAACTTGAGCGCGGCCAGATTCGAGGGCGGCTCGATGACGTTACCGGCGTCGTCCGTCTGAAGGGCGTAGTCGACCCCGGCGAAGTTCACGCCCGGATACTCGCGGGCGAGGTCGCGCAGGTCGTCGGTGAAGATGAAGCCGACGCCGAGCACCAGGCTCATCCCCTCGGCGGCGAGCAGCCGGAGTCCCGCCTCGCGGTCGGAGCCTTCCCCCGGCTCCACGAAGTGCACTTGCGCGCCGATCTCGCGCCGCGCCTTGTCGGCGCCGTTGTAGGCGCCGTCGTTGAACGACTTGTCCCCCCGTCCGCCGAGGTCGAACACCACACCCACGCTCACCGCGCCTTCGTCGGCGGCGACGTCGGTCGCCCCGCCGGGCCGGACGAACAGGAGCGCGATGTGGAGGAAGAGGAGGGCGAGGACGACGACGAGGAGTTTCCGCACGGCACAACAATCACCCGCCGCGAGCGGGTCGGCAAGGCGCGCCGCGCGGCCCGTCCCCTGCGGTTGGCGTCAGGCGCTCGGGGTCGCATCTTCCGGGGCCCGTGATCGCCCACGTACCGCCACCATCGTTACATGCTCCGCACTCATGTCGCGCTCCTGACTCTCATCGTGCTGGCCGAAGGGTGTGCCAGCGCCGTCCGCCCTCCGGTCTCCACGCCGGCGGCGGGGGACCCGCTTCCCGAGGTGCGCGCCGTCGCCGAGCGCCGTCGCCCGATCCCGGGACCGCTGCTCATGTCCCCCGGGTTCGCGCGCGCGGTCGAGCGGGGCACCAGGACGCGCAGCGGCGTGCCCGGGGCGCGCTACTGGCAGCAGTGGTCGGAGTACACCATGGCCGCCGAGCTCGATCCCGTGGCGAGACGGATCACCGGGCGCGGCAGCGTGAGATACTTCAACCGCTCTCCCGACACTTTGCGCGCGGTCGCGCTACATCTCTACGCCAACGTCTATCGCCCAGGCGCGCGTCGGAACGTGACGGTCCCGGTCACCGAGGGGATTCGCCTGACGAGAGTGATGGTGCAGGGACAGCAGCTCCTGGAAGCGACGAGCGCGCTGCCGGCCACGTACACCGTGGACGGCACCATCGCATGGCTGCGTCTCCCGCGCCCGCTCGCTCCGGGCGGCACGGCCGAGCTCGCGCTCGACTGGATCACGGCCGTTCCCCCCGAGGGAGGGATCCGCGAGGGCACCGATGGCGAGGTCTTCCACATCGCGTACTGGTACCCGCAGATGGCGGTGTACGACGATGTGGTGGGGTGGCAGACGGACCTCTATCTGGGCAACGCCGAGTTTCACATGGGGTACGGCGACTACGACGTGCGCCTCACCGTCCCGCACGGGTGGCTGATCGGCGCCACCGGCACGCTCCAGAACGCGGAGGAGGTGCTGACGCCGGCCACGCGCGCGCGTCTGGCGCAGGCCGGGCGCTCCGGCGCGGTGGTGCACGTGGTGAGCGACGCCGAGCGCGCGCCGGGGACGTCCACGCTCCGATCGGCGAGCGGGAAGCTCACCTGGCACTTCCGCGCCCGGAACGTCCGCGACTTCGCCTGGGCGACGTCGAGCCAGTACCTGTGGGACGCGACGCTCGCGTCAGGCACCGACGTGAACCGTGACGGCACGCCGGACAGCGCCGCCGTGCACACGCTCTACCGCCCCAGTCGTCGCGCCTGGGCGTGGGACAGCTCGGCGCACTACGTGAGACACTCCGTGGAGTTCCTGTCGGCGCTGCTCTGGCCGTACGGATTTCCGCAGATGACGGCGATCGATGGGATCGACTCGTGCGCCGGGATGGAGTTCCCGATGATCACCTGCATCGGCGGCCCGCGCGACACGCTCGCGCTCTACAGCGTGCTGGTGCACGAGGTGGGGCACATGTGGTTCGCCATGGATGTCGGCTCCGATGAGAAGCGGCACGCCTGGCAGGACGAAGGATTCACGCGCTTCAACCAGTCGCTGGCCATGAACGGCCGCTACCGCGGCTACGACCGCTTCCAGCTGTCGCGCGACAATTACTTCGCCATCGTGCGCGCGGGGCAGGAGGTGGAGCTCATGCGCCACGGCGATGAGTATCCCCTCGGCACCTCGGCGTACAGCCGCGCGTCGTACGACAAGATGTCGCTCAATCTGCTCATGCTGCGCGCGTTGTTAGGCGAGGAGACGTTCCTGCGCGGATACCGGGAGTACGGGCGGCAATGGAGGGGGAAGCACCCCAAGCCGCACGACTTCTGGAACGCCATGGAGACCGCCGCCGGGCGCGACCTCGACTGGTTCTGGCAGACGTGGTGGCTGGAGACGTGGACGCTCGATCAGTCGCTGTCGGGCGTGCGGGTGGCGGGCGACAGCGCCGAGATCGAGATCGTGGACCGGGGGTTCGCGCCGATGCCGGTGCGTCTCGCCATCACGCGCCAGGGAGGAGCAGTGGATCGCGTGGAGGTGCCGGTGGACGTCTGGCTTCGCGGCGCCACGCGCCACGTCGCGCGCGTCCCCGCGGCCCCGGCGATCACGCGCGTGGAGATCGACCCCGAGCGCTCCTTCCTGGACGTCGACCGCGCCAATCAGGTGTGGAGCGCGGGCGCTAGCGCTTCTCCCACGCGAGTCGCACCCCCAGGGCGATGAGCACCGCGCCGGTCACGCGCTCCAGGGCGTGCTTCACCGTGGGGCGATTCAGGAAGGCGGCGAACTGGTGGATGAACCAGGCGTAGACGGTGAGCCAGAGGAGTCCCATCAGGTTGTGGATCCCCCCCAGTGCCAGCGACTTGAGGAGCACGGGGTCGCCCGGCTCGATGAACTGCGGGAGCAGCGTGAGATAGAAGATCGCCACCTTGGGGTTGAGCACGTTCGTCATCAACCCTTCGGTGAAGGCGCGGCGCGGGGTGATGCCGCCGCGCGCGAGCCCGCTCGTGTCGAGCGCCGCCGCGTTTCTCCTGTCGCGCCAGCTGTCGACGATGGCGCGGATCCCGATGTACACCAGATACGCCGCGCCCACGCTCTTCACGATGGTGAAGGCCAGCGCCGAAGTGCGGAGGATGGCGGAGATGCCGAAGGCCGATGCGGTGGCGTGCACCAGGCAACCGAGGCAAATCCCCAAGGTGGTGAGGAACGCGGCACGCCGGCCGCCGGCGAGCGTGCTGCGGGTGACGAGCGCCATGTCGGCGCCGGGGATGATGGTGAGGAGCGCGGCCAACCCGACGAACGCCCAGAGGTGAGGATCCATGCGAGGACTCGGGGAGAGAGCTCCAGGAAAATAGCCGGAGAGCGGCTGCCCGTCAGCGCTCCTTCTCCCTTCCGGCATCCACCGCCGGCGGGTTGATTGATGGCATGGTTTCGTCGCTGCGAACGCGATTCCTGGTGATCGGAAGCGGGGTAGCCGGGCTGCACACTGCCTGGCGCGCCTCGGAGTGGGGTGAGGTGCTGGTCACCACCAAGCGCTCCCTCTTCGACAGCGCCACGGCGTACGCGCAGGGAGGGATCGCGGCCGCGCTCGGCGCCGGCGACTCGCCCGAGCTGCACCGCAGGGACACGCTGGCGGCTGGGGTGGCGCTGGCCGATGCCGAGGCGGTGGAGGTGCTGGTGAAGGAAGGGCCGGCGCGGGTGCGCGAGCTGCACGCCGCCGGCGCGCGCTTCGACCTCGATCCGTCGGGGCACTTCAAGCTCGGACGCGAAGCGGCGCACTCGCGCAAGCGGATCGTGCACGCCCAGGGCGACCGCACCGGCGCCGAGGTGGCGCGCACGCTCATCGAGCGGGTGAAGGAGAGCGACCGCGTGCGGGTGCTCGAGCACGCGCGCGTGCTCGACCTGATCGTGGACGAGGGTCTGTGCGTCGGCGCGCGGGTGAGCGTCGCCGGAAGCGCCACCAACATCTTCGCCGACGCGGTGGTGCTGGCCGCCGGCGGGTGCGGTCAGCTCTACCGCTACACGACCAACCCGCTGGTGGCCACCGGCGATGGCTTCGCCATCGCGCACCGCGCCGGCGCCCGGCTGGCCGACATGGAGTTCGTCCAGTTCCACCCGACGGCGCTGGAGACCCCCGAAAACCCTCTGGCACTGGTGTCGGAGGCGGTGCGTGGGGAAGGGGCGGTGCTTCGCAACTCGGCCGGCCAGCGATTCATGATGCGACGGCACAAGCTCAAGGAGCTGGCCCCGCGCGACGTGGTGGCGCGGGAGATCTTCCGCGAGCGGCAGAACGGCCCCGTCTACCTCGACGCCACGCACCTCGGCGCCGCCTTTCCGGAGCACTTCCCCGGCATCTTCGCGCTGTGCATGGCGCGCGGGATCGACCCCCGCACCGACCCGATTCCGGTGACGCCGGCCGCGCACTACATGATGGGCGGCGTGGTCACCGATCTGGCCGGGCGCTCGAGCCTCCCCCGGCTGTACGCCTGCGGCGAGGTCTCGAACACGGGGGTTCACGGCGCCAACCGGCTGGCCTCGAACTCGCTCCTGGAGGGGCTGGTGTTCGCCGAGCGAGTGGCCCGGGACATGAAGGACACTCCGCCGCTCGCCGCCGAGCCGCGCGTCGAGCGGTGGACGGTGCCGGCGCTGCGTGACCGCGGCGCCGCGCAGGTGGCGGCGAACGAAGTGCGAAACGCCATGTGGGACCACGCCGGGATCGACCGGAACGCGTCGGGGCTGCGACGCTGCCTGGAGATCCTGGACGATCTCGCCACGCGGCTGCCCGTGGGCGCGACGGAGGAGACGAACATGGTCCAGACGGCCCGTCTGATCGCCGAAGCCGCGCTCCTGCGCCGCGAATCGCGTGGCGGGCACTACCGGCGCGACTTCCCGAAGTCGAAGCGGAAGTGGAAGGGGACGCACATCGTCTGGTAGGGGGCAACCTCAGCAGCGCCGAACGCCTCGTCTGGTCTCCTCCCCTGGACCCGCACTTTCGGTTCATGCAGCATATGACATGATCTCGACCGCCAACCCTACGCCGCTCCGGGAAAGGATCCGGACGCTCGCCCGCGAGCGAAGCGCCGTCATCCTGGCGCACAACTATCAGCGTCCCGAGGTGCAGGACGTCGCCGATTTCGTGGGGGACTCGCTGGGGCTGTCGCGCGAGGCGGCGCGGACCGACGCCGGCGTCATCGTCTTCTGCGGCGTGCACTTCATGGCCGAGACGGCGGCCATCCTGTCGCCCGACAAGACGGTCCTCCTCCCCGACATGGCGGCGGGGTGCTCGCTGGCGTCCACCGTCAACGCCGAGCAGCTGCGCGCCTGGAAGGCGGAGCATCCCGGCTCGGTGGTGGTCAGCTACGTCAACACCACGGCCGAGGTGAAGGCCGAAAGCGACTACTGCTGCACCTCGGGGAACGCCATCGAGGTCGTCAACTCCGTGCCGCCCGACCAGGAGATTCTCTTCCTCCCCGACATCTTCCTCGGGACGCACGTGCGGCGCATGACGGGGCGGGCGAACATGCACGTGTGGATGGGGGAGTGTCACGTGCACGCGGGGATCGATCCGGAGCACATCCGCGACATGCGCGCCGCGCACCCCGAGGCCGAGTTCCTGGTGCACCCGGAGTGCGGCTGCGCCACCAGCGTGATGGAGGCGATCTCGGCCGGAGAGCTCGGCACCGAGGACGCGCAGATCCTCTCCACCGAGGGGATGATTCGGCGGCCGCGCATGTCGGAATCGGACGAGTTCATCGTCGCGACCGAGGTGGGGATCCTCCACCGCCTCAGGAAGGAGAATCCAACCAAACGCTTCATCGCCGCCAACGAGCGCGCGGTGTGCGCCTACATGAAGGTCACCACGCTACCGAAGGTCCTGCGCTCTCTGGAGCGCATGGAGCATCGCATCACCGTGGCGCCCGACATCGCCGCCCGCGCGCGGCGTGCGATCGAGCGCATGGTGGCGATCGGCGGACCCGCGCCCACGCCCCTCACTCCGGGCGCGAAGGATCCCGGCGAATGACATTCCCGCCTCTCTCCCCTCGTCCGGATCGGCGTACCGCGCCTCGCACGGTGACGCCGCTCTCCCTGCCGGCGCTGGACGGGCATGAATGGTTGAAGTTCCCGCTCAATCAGGCTCAGCTCGACGCGCTGGTGACGGCCGCCCTGCGAGAGGATGAGGCCTTTCACGACATCACCACCACCTCGGTGGTGCGCAGCGACCGGCGGGCGCGAGCGACGCTGGTGGCGCGCGGGCACGGGATCCTGGCCGGCGTGCCGCTGGCGCTGGAGGCGTTCCGCCTCCTCGACCCCAAGGTGAGCATCCGCGTGGACGCGGATGACGGAATGCGGGTGGCGCCCGACGTGCCGGTCTTCTTCGTGAACGGGCACGCGCGCGGCATCCTGTCGGCCGAGCGGGTGGCGCTCAACTTCATGCAGCACCTGTCAGGCATCGCCACCCTCACCAGCAAGTACGTGGAGGCCGTGCGCGGCACGGGTGCGCGCATCTTCGACACGCGGAAGACGCTCCCCGGCTGGCGCACGCTGGAGAAGTACGCCGTGCGGGCCGGGGGTGGCGCGAACCATCGGCTGGATCTGGCCAGCGGCGTGCTGATCAAGGACAACCACCTCGCCGCGTGCGATGGGCGGATCGATCAGACCATTCGACGGGCGCGGGAGCTGGCGCCGCCCGGTACCAAGGTCGAGGTCGAGTGCGAATCGATCGAGCAGGTGGAGGTGGCGCTCTCGGCCGGCGCCGATCTCATCCTCCTCGACAACATGACCCTGAACGAGCTGGCCGCCTGCGTCGCCCTCGCCAAGGGGCACGCCATCATCGAGGCCTCGGGGGGCATCTCTCTCGAGACCGTGCGCGCCATCGCCGAGACCGGCGTGGACCGGATCTCCGTGGGCAAGCTCACTCACTCCGCACCGGCGCTCGACCTGGCGCTCGACTTCCAGCCCACGCCTTGATGGCGGAGTGATCCGGTGAGCGATCTCCTCGCCGCGCGCGGGCAGATGGCGATGTCGCTCGCCTTTCACATCATCTTCGCGGTGGTGGGAATCGCCATGCCGGTGCTCATGGTGATCGCCGAGCGGCGTTGGCAGAAGACCGGCGACCCCATCGCGCTCGATCTGGCGAAGCGATGGTCGAAGGGGGCGGCGATCCTCTTCGCCGTGGGCGCGGTGTCGGGCACGGTGCTCTCCTTCGAGCTGGGCCTGCTCTGGCCGACGTTCATGGAGCACGCCGGAGCCATCATCGGGATGCCCTTTTCTCTGGAGGGATTCGCCTTCTTCACCGAGGCGATCTTCCTCGGCGTCTACCTGTACGGGTGGAACCGCATCTCGCCGCGGGCGCACCTCACCGCCGGGGTGCTGGTGGCGGTGAGCGGAGTGCTCTCCGGGATCTTCGTCGTCACCGCCAACGCCTGGATGAACGCGCCGACGGGCTTCGACCTGGTGGACGGGCGCATGACGAACATCGATCCGATCGCCGGGATGCTGAACCCCATGGCGTTCCCGCAGACGTTGCACATGACGCTGGCGTCGTTCGTGGCCACCGGATTCGCGGTGGCCGGGATCCACGCCTTCCTGCTGCTGCGCGACCCCGGCAACGAGTTCCACCGGCGCGCGTTGAAGATCGCGCTCATGGTGGGCGCGCCGGCGGCGCTCCTCCAGCCGATCTCCGGGGACCTGAGCGCGCGGACGGTGGCGAAGTGGCAGCCGGTGAAGCTGGCGGCGATGGAAGCGCAGTTCCAGACCGAGCGCGGCGCGCCGCTCCGCATCGGCGGGTGGCCCGATCCGGAGGCGCGCACCACGCGTTACGCCATCGAGCTCCCGAAGCTCCTCTCGCTGCTCGCCTTCCACGACCCCAACGCCGAAGTGCAGGGGCTCGACGCGTTCGATCCCAACGACTGGCCGCCGATCTGGCCGGTGCACATCGCCTTCCAGGTGATGGTGGGACTCGGAACCTTCCTGGCGCTGCTCGGCGCCTGGGTGCTCTGGCGGCTAATCCGTAAGCGAGAGCTTACGCATAGCCGGCCGCTGATGCGCCTGCTGGTGTTGGCGGCGCCGATGGGGTTCATCGCCATCGAGGCGGGGTGGACGGTGACCGAGGTCGGGCGGCAGCCGTGGGTCATCTACGGCGTGCTGCGGACGCGCGACGCCGTCACGCCGATGCCGGGGCTGGTGGTGCCCTTCGTCACTTTCACCCTGCTGTACGTGCTGCTGGGCGTGATCGTGGTCTGGCTCCTCTGGCATCACGTGCTCCAGAGCCCGCGGGGGGCGACGACGGCCGCGGCAAACGACACGGCCGCCTGACGATCATGGCATCGCTGCTGACGCTCGAGAACGTGCTCGCCGCCGCCATCGTGGTGGCGCTCATCGGCTACGCGCTCTTCGGCGGCGCCGACTTCGGCGGCGGCGTGTGGGACATGCTCGCCTCCGGCCCGAGGCGCGACCGCCAGCGGGACGTGATCGCCGACGCCATCGGGCCGATCTGGGAAGCGAATCACGTCTGGCTGATCGTCGCCATCGTGCTCCTCTTCACCTGCTTTCCGCCCGCCTTCGCGCTCCTCGGCATCGTGCTGCACATCCCGCTCTCCCTCATGCTGATCGGGATCGTGATGCGCGGCTCGGCGTTCACCTTTCGGAGCTACGACGTGGCGCAGAGCCGCGCGCAGGAGCGCTGGGGGCGCACCTTCGCCATTGCCAGCGTCATCACGCCGGTCCTCCTCGGGGTCATCCTGGGGAGCGTCGCCTCGGGGCGCATCGTCTCGCCGCACGACGGAACGTTCGTGGAGATCTACGTGAGGCCGTGGCTCTCGCCCTTCACGCTGTCGGTGGGACTCTTCGCCCTCGTGATGTTCGCGTATCTGGCGGCGGTGTATCTCACGGTGGAGACGGAGCGCGATCCCGATCTGCAGGGCGACTTCCGCCGTCGCGCGCTCGGTGCCGCCGCGGCGCTCTTCCTGGCGGCGCTC
>DATFFZ010000048.1:0-62479 GCA_035249845.1 Gemmatimonadaceae bacterium | reverse complement strand
CAGCGGTGGCGCAGGAGACGGGCGGCGCATCGGCGGCACTCGCGCTCGCCGACCTGCCCGCCTTCTCCGCATCCCCCGAGCGTACCCAGCCAAGCCCGCGAGCGGCCGAGCTTCCGCGCGCCACGGTGGACACCCGATTGGTGGAGCCCACCGGCCGCCTGATCGCGGTGGAGCGGGGCGACAACCTGCAGCGCGCGCTCGACCGGGCGAGACCGGGCGATGTGGTGGAGGTGGAGGCCGGCGCCACGTTCAGAGGGAACTTCGTCCTGCGCCGGAAGCCGGGCGCTGGGTGGATCACCATCCGCTCCAGCGCCACACCGCGCCTTCCCGCGCCCGGGACGCGCGTCACGCCGGCACATGCCCGGCTCATGCCCACGCTCGTCTCGCCTAACGATCGGGCGGTGCTCACCACCGAGCCGGGTGCGCACCACTATCGCATCATCGGCATCGAGGCGACGGTCGCCTCGTCGCAGCGCTTGAACTACGGGCTGGTGAGTCTGGGCGAGGGGACGGAGCGACGCGTAGCGGATCTTCCGCACCACATCGTGCTCGATCGGGTGTACCTCCACGGTCACCCGACGCTCCACCTCAAGCGCTGCCTGGCGCTCAACAGCGCCTGGTCCGCCGTCGTCGACTCCTATCTGGCCGCGTGTCACGGGAAGGGGCAGGACACGCAGGCGATCCTGGGATGGAACGGCCCCGGGCCGTTCAAGATCGAGAACAATCACCTCGAGGGCGCCGGCGAGAACGTGATGTTCGGCGGCGCCGACCCGAAGATCCCGGGGCTCGTCCCCTCCGACATCGAGATCCGGCGCAACTACTTCTTCAAGCCGCCGGCGTGGAAAGGCGTGTGGACGGTGAAGAACATCTTCGAGCTCAAGAACGCGCAGCGCGTTCTGGCCGAAGGCAACGTGCTCGAGAACAACTGGGGTGACGCGCAGGACGGCTTCGCCATCGTCTGGAAGTCGGTGAACCAGGATGGCGCCTGCCCCTGGTGCGTGGTGCAGGACGTCACCTTCCGCTACAACAAGCTCCGGAACTCGGCCAACGGCATCAACCTGGCGGCGCGCCCGCAGGGGACCGTGGCCGGCCCGCTCCGCCGCGTGCACATCGCCCACAACGTCATCGACAACATCAACGTCGGACCCATCTACCAGGGCACCGGCCGACTGGTGCAGTTCCTCGGCGACGTCACCGACTGCCGCATCGAGCACAACACGATGCTGCTCAACGGGGGGAATCAGTTCATCCTCTTCGCCAGCGCGCCACCCACGTCCCGCCTCGTCGTCAGGCGCAACATCGCCAGCCGCGGTCAGTACGGGGTGTTCGGCAACGGGAAGGGTGAAGGAGTTTCGGCGCTGCGGACCTACGCGCCCGACGCGGTCTTTCAGGAGAACGTGCTGGTGGGAGGGACGGGGAGCGGCTACCCATCCGGAAACGTCTACGCGGCCGAGCTGGGCGACGTCGGATTCACCAACCCGCTCGATGGCAATTATCGCCTCGCCGCCGGCTCCGCCTTCCGCGCCTTCGGACGCGATCGCGTGACGATCGGCGCCGACGTCGCCGCCGTGGACAGCGTAACGCGAAACGTGCGCCCCCCCACCGGATCCGAGCGAGCCACCGGCGGCGCGCGATGAGGATCCTGCTGTTGAGCGAGGGCGACCCCACGCGCCCCATCGCCTTCTCCGGCATCGGCAAGAGCATTTTCGATCACCTTCGCGAAGTCGGGAACGAGGTCGTTCCGGCCGACGTCGACGTGCACGGCGCGGAGCGCTACGTGCTGGGCGCGCTCACCTGGTCGCCGCGGCGCACGCGCTGGCTGGCGCGCTTTCGCGTGGGCGGGCTGGCCTTTCACCGTCGATCCGTGAACGCCACGCGCGAGCTCAAGCGGCACCGGCCCGCCATCGACGCGGTCCTCCAGTTCGGTGCCACGTTCGTGCCGACGGTCGACGGGCGCACGCCCTACTTCCTGTACTGCGACTCCAACCATCGCATGGCCCAGCGATCGCCCTTCGCCGTGTCGTCGCACCTCGCGCCCGGCGAGAGCGATCGGGTCACCGCGCGCGAGCAGCGCGTGTACGACGGTGCGCGCGGCATCTTCACCTTCAGTGAGTGGGCGAGGCGCTCCTTCGTCGACGACTTCGGCGTGCCGCCGGAGCGCGTCACGGCGGTGGGAGCGGGGCCCAATTTCGACGCCACCCGCATCCCGGACCGCACCGGCGCGCGCGGCTCGCGCGCGCCCACCATCCTCTTCGTGGGCGGCGAATTCGAGCGCAAGGGCGGTGACGTGCTACTTGGGGCGTTCCGGCTGGTGCGCGAGCAGCTTCCCGACGCGCGCTTGGTCGTCGTCGGCGCCAAGGACGCTCGCATCGATGCGCCGGGCGTGGAGCCGCTCGGTTTCCTCAGAAAGGACAACCCCGCCGACTGGCAACGGCTGGTCGATGCCTACCGCGACGCCGACGTCTTCGCCTTTCCCACACGCTTCGACGCGTTCGGCATCGTCGTGCTGGAAGCGATGTTCTTCGGCCTGCCGTGCGTGGCGGTGGACGCCTGGGCCATTCCGGAGATGGTCGTCGATGGCGAGACGGGCTTCACCGTGCCGGTGGGAGACGCGCGCTCCCTCGCCGACCGGCTGCTGGTGCTCCTGCGCGACGAGACGTTGGCACGCCGCATGGGAGAAGCGGGACGCGCGCGCGCTCGGCAGCGTTTCACCTGGCGCGCCGTGGCCGAGCGCATGACCAGCGCGATGCAGGGCGCGCTCCAGTGACGCGCCCCGACACGGACTCTCCACCCGGCTCCCGCCCCGACGCGGCGCCGGGCGAGGAAGCGCCGGCCGGCGGCGTCTTCGGGATTGGCCAGCTCGTCAGGCGGACGCGCCAGCTCCTCGCCCACGAGGGGATGAGCGGCAAGCTCGCCCGCGGCGCGCTCCAGATCTTCGCCGTCAACGCCGGCGGGACGCTGGTGGCGTTCCTGGTGCAGATCCTCCTCGCCCGCACCCTCGGGCCGGCGGACTATGGGCTCTACGCCTACGCCCTCGGCCTGATGAACATCGTGCTGCTCGTCGCCAAGTTCGACTTCGAGAACGCCGCGCTTCGCTTCGTCGGCGCCTACCGCGGACGCCAGGAATGGGCTCTTCTCCGCGGATTTCTGCGATACGGTCACGAGATCGTCGTGTTGGGCTCGCTGGCGGTCACGGTGATCTCGGTGATCGTCGTGCTGGCGCTGGGCGATCGCCTCACCGCCAGCGAGACGAGCACCTATCTCCTGGCCTGCGCGCTCCTGCCCATCACCGCCATCCTCACGTTCAAGTCCTCGGTGCTCCAGGGTCTCACCCGCGTGGTGCAGGCACAGGCACCGGCGATGCTGATCCGTCCGCTGCTCTTCGGGCTCGGCGTGCTGGTGCTCGCCACCGGCTTCGGCGTGCGGATGACCGCGGCGTTGGCGGTGGGCGCCAATCTCGTGGCGTCCATCTTCGTGCTCCTGTTGAGCACCGTGTTTCTCAGACGCGGCCTCCCCGCCGACGCGCGTCACGCCGAGCCCGGGTACGCCGTGCGCGAGTGGTGGCACGTGGCGCTCGGCATGCTGCTCATCTCCGCGTCCCAGGTCGTGCTGTCGCAGCAAGCCGACGTGGTGGTCGTCGGCTCCATCGTCGACAAGGTGGCAGCGGGCCACTACAACGCGGCCAGCCAGCTCGCCATGCTCGTGAACTTCGGCGTCACGGCGGTGCTCTTCATCACCGCACCCATGATCTCCGAGCTGCACGCGCGCGGAAGGCACCACGATCTCCAGCGACTGGTCTCCATGGCGACGCGGGCGAACCTGCTGGCGTCCGTACCCGTGTTCCTCGCGCTCCTCGTCGGCGGCGCGCTGGCGCTCTCCCTGTATGGTCCCACGTTCCGCGATGCCTACCCGGTGCTGGTCATCCTCGGTGTGAGCCAGCTCATCGTGGCCATCGTCGGCTCGCTCGCCGGCTTTCTCATGAGCATGACGGGGAATCAGAACGCGGCCGCGGTCGTCATCGGAGGGAGCGCGGCCATGAACATCGTGCTCACCATCATCCTCACGCCCATCTACGGGCTCATCGGCACCGCCGTGGCCACCCTCATCGGCACGCTGACGCGGAGCATCCTCCTCACCGTGCTCGTGCGCCGCCGCCTCGCGGTGCGCCTCACCCCCTTCTCCTCGTAACCGCCCACGGCACTCCGGCACCGAGGCGCCCGCCACTCCGGCGAGCGCCCCGTTCGCGCGCCCTCGATCGCGCCGCGCTGCAACGAAATGTGTCAGTGTCTCGCGTCACCATCCATAACTTTTTTGCGCCGCTATCACGCGGGTGACGTAAACCATCACCGCTCGTCTGCCCTTTCGAACGAGGTGGAGCTCGCGGTGTCGAGCTCCGCGTCATCGCAGGGCCTCTCTGAGGTCGCGAGAAAGGCAAACCCGTCGAAAGGCGGGGACGCAAAGCTCCGAAGCTACCGCACGCGCATCGTGCCACGCTGGTCGAGCTACCGAACGGACACTCTGTGGAAGAGGTTACGATGCGCGCTCGTCCCCCCCGGGTCGCAACGTTCGCCGCTCTCGTGTGCACGCTCATCTACGCCGCGTGCTATACGGAGCAGAACAATCCCACCGATGACAACGTCGTCGACAAGCTGATCGCCCGGGTCTTCCTCACCCCGACGCAAACGACCGTCGAAGTGGGGAAGTCGATCACGTTGGTGGTGCAGCTCGCCGATGAGCGCGGATCTCCGCTACAGCAGGGGACGATCAGCTGGATCTCCGCCGACTCCAGCGTCGCCACGGTCGTCGGTGGTGTCGTCACCGGTCAAACCCTCGGTTCCACGCTGATCATCGCCGAGGCGAACCTGAAGCGTGACACCGCGGCCATCACCGTGCTGCCGTCGTCCGTGGGCTCCGTCACGATCACGCCATCGTCGCTCAGCATGGCGATCGGACAGCAGTCGCAGCTCACGGCCGTCGCGCGCAACACCGAAGGCGTGGTGGTCAACGGCCAGCCGACGACGTGGAGCTCGTCGAACACCGGCGTGGCGACCGTGTCGACCTCGGGGATGGTGCAGGCAGTGGCCGCCGGAACGGCCACCATCAGCGTCACCGTCAACGGTCAGACCGCCAGCGCGACCATTACGGTGGCGGCGCCGGTCGCCAGCACGCTCTTCCTGTCGCCGTCGTCGGTCACGCTCCACCCGGGGCAGAGCGCGCAGATCTTCTCCACGCTCACCGACGTGAACGGGCAGCCGATCACGGGGCGTCCAATCACCTGGCAGTCGTCCGACGCGAGCGTCGCCACCGTCTCCACCACGGGCCTGGTGACCGCGCGCGCCGACGGCTCGGCGACCATCACCGCCACGAGCGACGGGAAGACCGCCACCGCATCGGTCAACGTCGTTCCGCCGCCGGTGGCGAGCCTCGTCGTCGCGCCGACGTCGATCTCGCTCCGTTCCGGACAGACCCTTCAGCTGGCCGCCACTCCGCTCGACGCGGGGGGGAATCCGCTGGCCAATCGGGTGATTGCCTGGTCGAGCGCCAACCCCGCCATCGCCACCGTGTCGGCGAACGGCTTCGTGCTGGCGGTCGACTATGGCAGCACCACCATCACCGCCACATCGGAAGGAAAGAGCGCCACCAGCACCATCACCGTGACGGTCGGGCAGCCGCGCACGCTCACCGTGACTCCTTCGACTGCCACTGTCACCGCCGGCGCGTCGATCCAGCTCACGGCCACCGCCAAGGACGTCGCTGGTCAGGATCTCGGAACGCAAACGGCGAACTGGTCCACCAGCAGCGCGAGCATCGCCACCGTCTCGGCCAACGGCGTGGTGACCGGCGTGGCGGCCGGCACGGCCACCATCACCGCGCGGGTAGGCACCGTGCTGCCGATCACGGCCACCGCTACCATCACCGTCGCCGCGGCGCCGCCGCAGGTGGCGTCGGTGAGCGTCGCGCCTGCCTCGGTGAACATCACCATGGGGCAGACCGCGACCTTCACGGCCACGGCCAGCAACTCGTCGGGGAATCCCATTTCGGGCGTGGCGTTCACCTGGAGCGTCGCGGACGTGGACGTGGTCTCCATCTCGCCCACGGGCACGATCACGACCGTGGCGCCCGGCACCACCACCGTCACCGCTACCGCGCAAGGCACGAGCGGTAGCGCGTCGGTCACCGTTTCCGCGGCGCCGCCTCCGGCGGTGGCTACGATCTCGATCGCTCCCTCACCGGTGAGCGTCACGGTAGGACAGACGGCGGCACTCACCGCCGCCGCGCACGATGCCAGCGGCAATACGGTGCCCGGCGTGGTGTTCCTCTGGAGCAGCGGCAACACCGCGGTGGCCACCGTGTCACCCACCGGTGTCGTCACCGCCGTCGCCGTGGGGAGCACCGCCATCACCGCCAGCGCGCAGGGGAAGACGGGAACCACCACGGTGAACGTCGTGGCCGCGCCGCCACCCACCGTCGCCAGCGTGTCGGTGTCGCCGGCGTCCGTGTCCATCACCATCGGACAGACGTCGACGCTCGCCGCCACCGCGCACGACGCGGGCGGAAATCCGATCAGCGGCACATCCTTTACCTGGAGCACCGCCGACGCGGCGGTCGCCACGATCTCGCAGGCCGGCGTCGTCACTCCGGTGGCGGTCGGCTCCACCACCGCGACCGCAACCGCTGGAGGGAAGAGCGGAACGGCCACGGTCACCGTCGTTGCCGCGCCGCCGTCGCCCACCACCGTGGCCAGCGTCTCGGTGACGCCGTCCTCGGTGTCCGTCACCGTCGGTCAGTCGGCGACCTTCGCCGCCACGGCGTTCAACGCCGCCGGCTCGGCGGTCACCGGCCAGACGTTCACCTGGACCAGTAGCAATACGTCCGTCGCCACCGTGTCCTCGAGCGGCGTCCTGACCACGCTGGCTGCCGGCGCCGCCACCATCACGGCCTCCACGCAAGGGAAGAGCGGCACCGCCACCGCGACCGTCCTTGCACCACCTCCGCCGCCGCCGCCGCCACCGCCGCCGCCATCCGGCACGCTCGCCCAGCTACCGCGATCGGTGCCGGGGACCACCGTGCCCGCGCCGCTGCGCACCGTGTCCGTCGCCGCAGGAGCCAACCTGCAGTCGGCGATCGACAACGCGCAGTGCGGTGACGAGCTGGTGCTCGCCAATGGCGCCACCTACACCGGGAACTTCCGCTTCCCGGTCAAGAGCTGCGACGACACGCGCTGGGTGACCATTCGCTCGGCCACGATCCCCACCAGCGGCCGCGTCACGCCGTCCACCGGCAGCGGCATGGCGTCGATCCTCTCGCCCAATACCGCGCCGGCGCTCGTCCTGGCCGACGGAGCGCACCACCTCCGCGTCATGGCGGTGCAGATGGGAGTGACCGGCGGCGTGACGCTCAACTACGGTGTCTTCGAGATCGGGCGACTGGACGTGAGCTCGCTCACGGCCATTCCGCGGAAGGTCATCGTCGATCGGGTGCTCTTCCGCGACGTGACGGTGTGTCACTGCAAGCGCGACATCGCGCTCGGCGGCGCCGACGTGGCCATCGTCCGCTCACACCTGGGCGGCGGCCACGGGCAGGGACAGGACACCCAGGCCATCCTCGGCGGTTGGGGTCCTGGCCCGTACCTGATCGAGAACAACTATCTGGCCGGCTCCGGTGAGAACGTCATGTTCGGCGGACTCGACCCGCGCATTACGGGACTGGTGCCCAGCGACATCACCATTCGCCGCAATCACTTCTTCAAGCCCCCGTCCTGGAAGGGCGTGTGGACGGTGAAGAACATCTTCGAGCTCAAGAACGCGCAGCGTGTGTTGGCCGAGGGGAACATCCTGGAGAACAACTGGGCCGACGCGCAGGATGGCTTCGCCATCGTCTGGAAGTCGGTGAACCAGAATGGCGGCTGCACCTGGTGCATCGTGCAGGACGTCACCTTCCGCTACAACAAGCTCCGGAACTCGCCGAACGGGATCAATCTGGCGGCGCGTCCGCAGGGAACGGTGGCCGGTCCGCTGCGCCGGATCGTGATCATGCACAACGTGATCGACAACATCAACGTCGGGCCGATCTACACCGGCACCGGCCGTCTGCTCCAGACGCTGGCCGACGTGACCGATGCCACCATCGAGCACAACACGATGTTCACCAACGGGAACCAGCTGATCCTGTTCGCTTCGCTCCCGGCAACGGTCAACTTCGTGTTCAGGAACAACATTGGCCAGCGCGGGCTCTACGGCATCTTCGGCAGCGGCGCCGGCGAGGGAAGCAGCGCCATCGCCGTGTACGCGCCCACCGGCACCTTCGCCCGCAACGTGATGATCGGCGGCTCCGCCACCGGCTATCCGGTGAACAACTTCTATCCGGGCACGATCGGCGCCGTAGGGTTCCAGAACTTCAGCGGCAAGGATTTCCGGCTCTCCGCCAGCAGCCCGTACCTTCGTCAGGCATCCGACGGCACCGATCCGGGCGCGGACATTCCGGCGGTGGATGCGCAGACGAATGGCGTGATCGTGCCGTAGTGGTAACTGGCGGTGAGAAGAACGACCTGGGGGCGGCGCTCGATCGAGTGTCGCCCCCGTTCGTATCGGTCACGACCGGCCTAGAAGAGCCGCGGACGCTTGAGCCGGACGTCCACCACCGTCATCCCCCCGGCGGCGTTGATGGTGTGCATCCCGGTGAGATCGGGTCGCCAGTTGGCGTGCAGACGCGCCACCTCCACTTCCTCGAAGGCCTCGAGGTCGAGCCGCGTGATGCGGTTGATCACCAGCCCGTGCCCGTACGAGGCCGAGCAGTCCTGCGAGGGGCGGTAGAGATCGCCACCCGCGCGGATCAGCCGGCCAGCTGGCCTCGCGCTCCGCACATCCGACTTCACCGGATTTCGCCGGTGCGGCTGCCAGGGACCGAGCGGGCTGTCGGCGTGGAAGAGGTGCAGCTCATCCCAGGTGGACGCGCCCTCCACCGGCGCGACGTTGGCGAACATCCACCAGCGCCCATCGATCTCCTCGAGCGTCGCGTCCACCGCGTAGATGTCGCGCATGAGCACGCGGTCCAGCTCCCATCGGTCGGGAAACTCCACCGCTCGCCAGAGCTCGACCGTCCGATTGTCCCCGGTCTCGGGGATCATGTACTGCGTTCCCCGCCACTCGAAGGTGAAGGGGTACGACAGATGGTAGTCGCACTCGAGCACCTTGCGCGGCGGTGACGCCTTCCCCTTCGCGTCGATCTCGATGCACGAGATGTGCGCCTTCCCCGCCGCATCCAGCCACTCCTCGAAGAACACGTAGTAACGATCGCCGCGGCTGACGACGAAGGGATCCGCCCAGAAGGCGCCCTTGGGTGGCGCCAGCAGCGTGGATCGATAGAGCGTGGGCGGAACCGGCGCGGCCCCGTCCTGATGCGAGCGATCGATCACGTACGCGAGCGCCCACCGCTCGTCCGACAGCACGCGATGGAGCTTGTGCCGCGCGAACCGCCACCCGAGGCGCGCCAGCAGCCGCATCATCTCCCCGTTCCGTGGCTGCGTGTACAGGCGGTGCGTGTAGGGCACGTATCCCCTCGGCCCACCTCGCTCCTGGAGCGCCGACGGCCCCTCGCGGTGCAGGTCGCACAGCTTTCGCGCCAGAAACGTGGACGTCTTCCGGTAGAAGTTCGCCTGGTTCCGCACCACCGAGAGCTGGTCGGTGCTCGCCCACGACCGGTAGAGCACCTGCCCCCCGTCCAGCTTCTCGGTGAGTACCTGGAGGATGGATCCGGTGACCGGCGTCCCCTCCATCACCTCCCAAAAACCCGGAGGCCCGCCGCGATTGACCAGGTTGTCGCCATGGTGGTACGACCACACCCCGAAGCGCGCGATGTCGAGCGCGCGCCCCTTGAGAATGCGGAACCCGAAGCGGATGGCGACGTCCAGATCGTACGCCTTGATGCGCTCCACATCCGCGTCCTCGAAGTAGTCGCAATGCTGCGTCTGGCGCGGCGTGAGCCGCACGATCTCGGCGCCGCGCACGAACGGCTCCAGCGAGCCGGCGGTGAACGGATCGGGCTCTCGCCGAAAGCGCCCGGTGTCCAGCCGGTTGTAGAGGTGATAGAGCAGATACTCGCGGTTCTTGATGATGCTCCGCACCCGGCTCGTGCTCGGCTGGGGTGGAACCTCCGGCATCACCACCACCTCGATGGTGCCGCACCCCGCCTCCTGAATCTGCCGCAGCGCGTCGAGCGCCCACCGCGGCTGCTCCATCGTGTTCGTGAGCAGACCGATGCGGAGGGGACGCGGCGTCCACTGGCTCGCGCCCTTCGCCGCGGGGGTCTCGTCAGGCTTCGCGCTCATGGCGATCCCGCGCCGGTATTGACCGACGCGGGCTTCACGCACACCAGCTGCAACCGCGTCGCCACCAGATCCGGGTGGTCCTCGTAGCGCACGAACGAGGGATGCACCACCGGCGCATCGATGCGCGACGGGTCCATGTCGTTCGGGTACTCGGCGATGAACTCCACTACGTCGAACCCCTCGGCGCGGGCGAGCGACGCATACGCCGAGGCGCGAAGGCGGTTCATGTACAGCATGGGGGGGTCGATGAGGCGCCACGTCCGCTCGCCGAAGCGCAGGAAGTGCCAGGGCGAGATGGTGGCGTCTCCGTGGCTGAAGTGATCGGACATGTCCACCTGGCAGCTCATCATGCCCCCCGCGCGGAGGACGCGAAACATCTCGCGGAAGATGCGCGCGATGTCGCGCTCGGGAATGTGCTCGAGCGTGGCCGTGCTGGTGACGACGTCCACGGACGCCGCCGCGAGTCTCGTCGCCCGCGCGTCGGAGGGCGCCAGGTAGGTGATACCGAGCCGTCGCAGCCATTCGTCGAGCTCGGCGGGCGAGAGCGGTCCCGACGGCGGGAGGCGCCCGGCGTCGAGCAGCGGCGCGCACGTGCTCGGCACCTTCGACGACCCGATCGCCTCACGGAGGCGCGAGCGCGACACGGAGATGAGGTCCGGCTGAGCGAGCGCTTCCAGGTCGAAGAGAAGCTGGTGCCCCACCCCGGCGGCGCGATACACCAGCGGCACGGTGAGATCCCAGCCGGCGCCGAACTCGAGGAACGTCGCCTCGGCCAGCGGCCGATCTCCCATCACCCGGCGATGGTGCAGGAGATGCTGGCAGGCGATGCGCAGCCGGATGTCGAAGTCCTCCATCGGCATCGGCAGCGATCGCGTCACGTAGCGCTGCACGAGGTAATGCAGCCGACGGCCGCCGGGCGCGCGCGAGAGCACGTGCCCGGCGGCGGCCTTCATCATCCACTTCATTGCGATGGAGCGCGCTGGCGCCGGCGCGTCACCACGCGATGCCCTGGTAGGTGGAGCCATCCGAGGTCCGCGTTCCGAAGGCGCGCACGAGGTCGACCACCGACTGGTCCGGGCGCAGCAGGGGGCGAATCTCGCGGAACTCGGGCGCGGCGTTGCCGATCACCACCGTGTCCGACGCCTCGATCACGTCGCGTACGCTCTGCTTCATGAGCGACCACACGTGCGGGATCTCGCGCTCGATGTACTCCCGATTCGCGCCCATGATCGCGGCGCTCGACACGTGCCGGTCGTAGATCGACACCTCCATCCCCTTCCCGATCAGGCGCTCCACCAGCGTGACGATGGGCGACTCGCGCAGGTCGTCGGTGCCCGCCTTGAAGCTCAGCCCGAGCACGCCCACCCGCTTGCGACCGGTGGCCCGCACCATGTCGTAGGCGCGCTGGATCTGCTGCTCGTTGCTCTCCAACGCCGCGCGAAGCACCGGCGTGTCGACGTCGAGCTGACGTGCCCGGTGCGTCACGGCGCGCAGGTCCTTCGGCAGGCAGGAGCCGCCGAAGGCAAAGCCCGGCCGGAGGTAGGCCGGCGAGATGTTGAGCTTGGTGTCCTCGCAGAAGAGGCGCATCACCTCGTGGCTGTCCACGTCGAGCGCCTTGCACACGCTTCCGATCTCGTTGGCGAACGTCACCTTGAGCCCGTGGAAGCAGTTGCAGGCGTACTTGATCATCTCGGCCACGCGTGTCGCCGTCTTGTGCACTGGCGCCTCGATCCCGGCGTAGAGCGCCGCCGCCGCGTCGTGTGCTCGCGCGTCGTCGGATCCGATCAGGGTGTACGGCGGGGCGTAGAAGTCCTTGATGGAGCTTCCTTCGCGCAGGAACTCCGGATTCATGCACACGCCAAAGTCGCGCTCCGCGCGCTTCCCCGACATGCGCTCGAGAATGGGGATGACCACGTCGTCGGTGGTGCCGGGAAGCACGGTGCTGCGCACCACCACGGTGTGCCGCTCCTCCTTGTCCGCCAGGGCCGCGCCGATCTGCTCGCACACGCGCTCCACGTGCGCCAGCTCGATGCTGCCGTTGGCGCGGCTCGGCGTCCCCACGCAAATGAGTGAGATCGACGACGCCTTGACCGCCTCGGCGGCGTCGCACGTGGCGCGCAGCCGCTTGCCGCGCACCATCTCCGCCACCAGCTCGGCGATCCCGGTCTCCACGATCGTCGCCTGGCCGCTGTTGATCATTCCCACCTTGGCGGCATTCACGTCGACGCCGATGACCAGGTGCCCCTGTTTGGCGAAGCACGCCGCCGAGACGCACCCGACGTATCCCAATCCGAACACGCTTACCGTTGTCGTCATGCCGGTTCCATCTCACTCGTGAAGCGCCGCGCGCGAGCCGCGCGAGCGCAGATGTCGCTGAACTGCTCGGCGACGCGATCCCAACCGAACTCGGAGCGCACGCGCGCCGCCGCCGCCATCCCCATTCGCTGCGCCCGCACGGGGTTCGCCAGAAGCTCCAGCACGGCGGCGGCGAAGGCGTCGGGGTCATCGGCCAGCAGCGCGTCCACTCCATGTCGTACCGGAAGCCCCTCCGCGCCGATGGTGGTCGACACCACCGGCTTCTCCATCGCCATCGCCTCGAAGATCTTGAGGCGGGTGCCGCCCCCGATGCGGATGGGAACCACGAACACCGACGAACGCTCGAGGTAGGGGCGAACGTCGGGGACGCCACCGGTGACGGTGACGCCCGGCGTCGCGCCGGCCAGCGCCCGGAACCGCGCCGGCGGGTTCCGGCCGACCACCGTCAGCGTCACGTCGGGGCGCGAGCGCCGGATGCGCGGCAGCGTGTCCGCCACGAATCGCAGCATGGCGTCCTCGTTAGGCATCCAGTCCATCGCCCCGGTGAACACGAGATTGGCCGGCTCGCGCGCGCCCCCGCCCCCGCCCCCGGGGCGGAAGTACTCCACGTCCACCCCGGTCGGAATCGCCGAGACCGACTCGATGCCGTACTGCCGGCGCATGAGCTCGCGGTCGGCTTCGCTGACCGCCACCACGTGGTCGTAGCGCGCGCACTGTGCTCCCTCGAAGGCGCGCACCCGCCGCCACTGCGATGCGAAGTACGCGCGCGCCGCCGGATTGCCCGCCGCCTCCGCGTGCCGCCGCCAGATCTCCGCCTCCACGTTGTGCTGGAAGAGCACCGTGGCGCACTCGAGATCGCGTGGAACGTTCACGCTCGGAAAGAGAAAGTCGCACACCAGCACATCCACGCGGCCGCCGCGCACCAGCTCGTGGATGCGACGCGTCATCTCCGGGGCGCGAAAGCGCGTCACCGTGTATGGGAGCGGTGAGAGCAGGTTCGCCAGCGCGCCCACGCTAAACGCCATCGAGCCGCGTACCGGCAGCCGGTGCGGCACGCGCACCAGCTCCCGGCAATACTCCTCCGCGCGCGCCACCGCCTCCGGCGGTGAGCCGCCGTCGTCCAGCGCCAGGTAGGTGACCTGATGCGCGCGCCGCAGCTGCCGCAGCATCTGGTATGTGCGTATGCGGCCCCCCCGATCCACCGGATGCAGCAGCTCCGTCTTCAGCCACAGGATGCGCAACGGGTCAGTCAGCTCGGCGGAGGTGGCGCCGGTGCTCACGCTCACGCCGCCACCATCGACGCGCCGGACACTGCCGGCAGCTCCACCCGCTGCGGCTCCTCGCCGTCCACGAACACCCGGTGCCACAGCTCGAGATTGATGAGCGACCAGAGCCGCTGCGCGTGGTTCTCCGTTCCGGAGCGATGCGCGGCCGCCATGCGCGCCAGCGCCTCGCGCTGGAAGTAGCCGCGCGCCAACGCGCGCTCGCCCAGCACGAGCTCGTCCACCAGCGGGCGGAACTGCCCGCGCAGCCACCGCCCGATCGGTACCGGAAAGCCCATCTTGCGCCGGCTCAGGATCGGCGCCGGAAGCGCATCGCGCATGGCCTCGCGCAACACCCACTTCGTGGTCAGGCCGCGGATCTTGAAGCGCTCCGGCAGGCCGGCCACGAACTCCACCAACGGATGATCGAGGAAGGGCACCCGGCTCTCGATCGACGCCGCCATGCTCATCTGGTCCTGCTTCATGAGCAGCTCGTGCAGGTACGTCTTGGTGTCGACGTACAGCATCTGGTGGAGCAGCGACGTCGCGTCGGTGCCGCGCATGCACTCTTTGGCCGTGGCGTACGGATCGACGTCTCCCAGCCTCGCCCGCGCCTCCGCCGTCAGCAGCTGCGACTGCCGGCGCCGCGAGAACACCGCGAAGTTGTCCCAGTACAGCGTCTCGAGATCGGCGTCGAGGTACAGAAACGTGCGCATCAGCTTGTGGCGCACCCGCGCGCCGCGCGGGAGCGCGTCGATCGCCCGCTGCACCGCGCCGCGCAGCGGACCCGCGAGGCGCTGATAACGCTCGCCGATCTCGAGGTTGATCAGGCTGTTGCGATACCGCTCGTAGCCGGCCAGCGTCTCGTCGCTCCCCTCGCCGGTCAGCACCACCTTCACCCGCTCCGCCGCCAGACGGGAGACGAAGTTGAGCGCGATGCTCGATGGATGCGCGATCGGCTCATCCTCGTGCCACACCAGCGTCGGAAGCGCGCCGAAGAACTCCTCCGGCGTCACCACGATCTCGTGGTGGTCGGTGCGGTAGCGCTCCGCCACCATCCGGGCGTACGCCAGCTCGTTGGCCTCGCGCTCGGCGAACGCCACCGAGAAGGTCTTGATGGGCTCCGACACCAGCGTGCTCATGGCCGCCGTGATCGACGCCGAATCGATCCCCCCGGAAAGGAACATCCCCAACGGCACGTCCGACATGAGACGCATGCGCACCGCCTCGCGGAAGCGCTGGCGATACTCCTCCACCACCTCCGCGTCGCCGCGTCGCTCATCGCGGGGACGGAAGCTCAGATCCCAGTAGCGATCGATCCGGATCGCGCCATCGCGCCAGGTGAGCGTGTGGCCCGGCATGAGCCGCTTGACGCCGGCGAAGAGCGTCTCCTCCCCTGACGGCGCGTAGTTGGCCAGGTAGTCCGGCAGGGCGCGCTCGTTGAGCGTCGCCTGCACCGCGCCCGCCACCACCAGCGCCTTGATCTCCGATGCGAAGTAGAGCGCGCCGTCCGATGTGTGTACGTAATAGAGCGGCTTCACCCCGAAGCGGTCGCGCGCGAGGAGGAGCTCGCGCGTGCGCGAGTTCCAGATCGCGTACGCGAACATCCCGCGCAGGTGCTCCGGCGAGCGGGCGCCATGCAGCTCATAGGCGCGCAGCACCGTCTCGGTGTCGCAGCGCGTGCGGTAGCTGTAGCCGCACCCCTCGTACTGCCGCATCAGCTCGGGATGGTTGTACACCTCGCCGTTGTACACGATGTGAGAGGCGCCGTCGCTCGACGTCATCGGCTGCACCCCTCCGGCGACGTCGATGATGCTCAGGCGGCGGTGGCCGAGCCCGATCCCGGGCTCCAGGTGGAGCCCTTCGCCGTCGGGACCGCGGTGCGTCAGGACATCGCGCATGCGCGTGAGGAGCGCCGCGTCGAGCGGACGCGTCGAGTGACGTGGAAGCGCGATGCCGCAGATCCCGCACATGCTACCCTCTCCTTGGCGGCTCGAGCTCGCCCGTGGCGATGCTCCAGGCGCCGTTCACGCGCCGGCCCGAGATCCAGGCGGCGCGCGAGCTCGTTCGAATCAGGTCGTGCCCGTCGACGCGCAGCGTCGAGCCGCGCACGAGCACGAACTCCACCGTGCGATGGCCACCGGGCTCGCGCCCGATCCACGCCCACTCGGCGTCGGTTTCCACGCCGGCCGCCGCCAGCGGAGCCCCGCCGCCACCGCCCGATCCGATCACCATCAGATCCGTTCCACTCTCGCGCACGATCAGGTACGATCGCCCACCCTGCACCGCCGTCTCCACCACGTGCCCGTCGGGCTTCCGGCCTCGCCAGGGGAGGAGGATGGTGACGATCTCCTGCGTCCCCCGCCCGTGCTGCTGGAAGCGACACACCGGCACCGCCTCGCGCGCACCGTACTGCGGGGAGACCCACCCCGGCTCGATCGTGTACGACCCGTGCTCGCCGAACGTCGCCATGCGAAGCCCGGCGTGCCCGCGCTCGTCACGGGCGATCAACGTCACCGAGCTCGCACCCTCGAGACTCGCCGACACGCCCGGCGCGCAATGGAATCGCGCCTCCACGCCGTGCTCCCCCGCCGATTCGACCCGGTCCCGCAGAATCCAATATCGCCCCCGCAGGAAGAGCAATGAGCGCGCATGCCGAGCCGGCGCGTCCAGCCGGCGGTAGCCGTCGTGAGACGCCTCCAGGTAGTCGAACGCCGGCTGGCTCACCCAGGCCCGGATCGTCCCATCGGCGGTGTGCCGCCACCGGAATGGCTCTCCAGGGAGCGCCGACGACGCCTGGTCCAGCGACAGCGTGTTGTGCGAGAGCGATGACCGGAAGTGATTGCGCTCCGGGCCGATGTAGCTGAAGGTCCCCGCGTCCACGAGGATCGGTCGTCCGAACGCCGTCACCTCGATCGAGAGCGCGTCGGCGTGCGCGTGCGCGCCGATCAGCGCGCCGTGCGGCCCGCAGTCCATCGCAATGTAATTCGATTCGTCGGTCCAGCCGTCGCGGGCCAGCACGAAGCCTCCGTCCGGGAAGGCGCGTGACAGCTCGGCCGGCGCGCGCGTCCCCACCTCGGCGCGCCGCGTGACCGCGTCGCTCCCCGCCAGCCATGCCAGCTCCGCCGATGCCGGCTCCGCCACGTGGCACCAGTCGGGGCGCGCGAAGAGCAGTGCCCCGGCCGCCAACGTGGCGCGAAAGTCGTTAGGCGCGGCGTCGCCCAGCGGTACCAGCCGCCCGCCGTCATCATCGCCGAAGAGCGGCGTACGGCCATCGGGACGCGTGAGGTGCATCAGATGATCGAGCACCATCTCGACCCTGGCGCGCATCCGCTCCGGCACCGCGCGACCGTTGGCGCGCGCGAGCAGCAGCGCGTGCAAGTAGAAGTCGGCGGTGTAGCGCTGATACCAGGTGGCCTGCTCGAAGTACACGCCGTCGGGGCGGACCTGGCGCTCCAGCTCCGCCTCGAGAATCCGCCATCCCAGGTCGCGCCACTGCGCGGCGCGCTGGAACTCCGGAAAGACGCTGCCCAGGTAGAGGAGCCCCAGCGCCTCGCCCGTCAGATGCGTGTTCGGCGCGAAATACGTGGACGGGTACCGCTCCACGTGACGGGCATGGAGATAGAGCGACTTGAGCGCGCGCACGAACAGCGACGGCGACAGCGTATCCGATGTCTTGAAGTACTGCAGCGCCCAGCACCACGAGATGGCGCGCAACGCCACTTCCAGACTGCTGGTCCAGTTTATCCCGAGCTTCGGCGGATTCGCATCCAGCCAGCTCTCCAGTTGCGACGCGAACGTCCTGGCGAAGCGCTCGTCACCGGTGAGCCAGTACGCCTGCCCCAACGTGACGAAGTGCTGGTGCCGGTTGAGCTCCCAGATCACCTTGTGATCGCCCACCACGGCGTCGTCGAGATAGGGAACCCGGCTCCAGTGCACCAGCGGCGCGCGGCGACCGGTGATCGGATCGGCGTGCCAATCGATGGGATCGCCATACGAGAGACCGACCCGCCCGAAGAGGTCGAAGCGCCCCGCGCACGCCCTGGTGGCCCGCGCGATGATCGCGTCGGCCGCATCGGCGTGCTGCGTTCGAACCAGGTGCTCCGTGGCGTCGGGGTCGGCGAAACCGGTAAAGAACCCGGCCCCGCCACGCTGTCGGAAGCGCGCCAGCAACGCCTCCGGCTCCAGCGCCTGGTGAGGATCGAGGGCGCGCCGCAGGGCGGCGTCGGTCGGCGTGCGCGCGTCGGAGAGCACGCCGTAGCGCTCGAGCAGCGTCGAGATCTCCTGCGCGCCGCGCACCAGCAGCTCGCCCGAGCTGCGCCCACGGAGCTTCGCCAGGCGACCGATCATGGGCGCACCCGCTGCACGCTCGGTGGGGTGACGCTGGCCGCGTTCGCGGCGCCACCCGCCGCACCACCGATCGCCTGGTAGAATTCCTCCCACTGCGACCGCACCGCGCGCCACGTGTAGCGCGCGTCGCACTCGGCGCGGCCGCTGGCGATCAGGCGCTGCGCCAGCACCTCGTCGTCGAGCAGCCGCAGCACCGCCAGCGCCAACCCGCTGGCGTCTCCCCGTGGCACCATGAGCGCGGTTCGCTCGTGCGTGACCACGTACGGAATGCCGCCCGCATCGGTCGTCACCACCGGCAGGCCCGACGCGAACGCCTCCAGAATCGACAGCGGCATGTTGTCGATGTCCGACGCGTTCACGTAGATGTCGCTCGCCTCGTACAGCTCGGCCATCCGCGCCGGAGACACCGGGCCGGTGAACTCCACGCCTTCCAGCTTCAGCTCCCGCGTCAACGACCGGAGGAGCTCCCGCTCGCTGCCGTCCCCCGCCACGATGAGCCTCGCATCCGGCCGCCGCGAGCGCACCATCGCGAAGGCGCGCAGCACGCACGACACGTTGTAGTGCGGCTCGAAGTTGCGGTTGGCGAGGAGCACGGGGCGCAGCGGTGTCCGCGCCCGAAAGGGAAGCTCCTCCGTCTCCACGAAGTTCGGCAATGCCCTGGCGCGCAGCCCGAAGCGCGCGAACACCGCCACCAGATATCCCGACGGTACTACGATCTCGTGCGGCAGGCGCATGGCCGGCATCACCACCCTCCGCCAGCGCGTGAAGTGATCCTCGGCCTGTCCGCTGTGATAGTTGAGCACCACCCGCTTCCCGTACATCCGAGCGATCACCATCGCCGGCAGCGGCGCCAGCACGAACGACCAGTACGAGGCCGAGAAGGCGTGCACCACGTCGCACGCCGGCAGTCGCCGGAGCAGCGACGCCACGTACGCGATCGAGGTCACCACCGTGCGCACGTACTTGATGCGCTGCAGCCAGCGGAGACCGGGCGGCAGTCGCGGATTGATCGGCAGCAGCGACACGCTCACGTGAGGCGAGTCCCGCAACCGCTCGAGCAGCAGCCTGGCCTGCACCGATTGCCCGCCGAGGATGTCCATCGACGGCGCCACCAGGCAGACGCGAACGCGGCGGCTGGTCGGACGCTCAGCGGTGCCAGACATCCCACCGCCCCCGAAGACCGTTGAGTGCCGCCACCACCACCGCGGCCTGGATCCCGACACCCCACAACAACGCCTCGCGCATCCGCGCCCGGATGCTCGCGCGCGCCGACAGCAGCGCCGCTGCCACCGCCACGAGCGCCAATAGCATGAGCACGCGCCCCGTTCCGAGTGCCAGCACCACGGCGCCACCCGCCGCGATGGCGATGAGCAGCAGCAGGTACGGGGTGAGCAGGCGGAGCAGCTTGTGCGTCACGAACTGCGCCCAGATCGGATTGCGGAACGGCACCAGCACCGCCGGGAGCCAGGCGCAGAGCTGGATGACGCCGGTGAGCGTCCGCACCTTCCGGCGGAACTCGCTCCCCGGCGCCGGCACGCGCGTGTCGTAGGCGATCGCGTCCTTGGCGAAGGCCACGCGGTGCCCCTCCAGCACCAGCCGCATCGGCGTGTACACGTCGTCGAGGATCAGCGCGGCGGGGAGCGGCCGCCACAGCGAGCGCCGCATCGCCCACACCGGGCCGAATACCCCAACCGAGGAGTGCACGCGAGCCTCGGCGTCCCGCAGCGCCACCTCGTAGTCCCAGTAGGCGTGCATGATCGTCTTGCCCACGCCGTCGTCAGGCAGGTGGAGACACCCCGACACCGCGCCGGTGCCGCCCGCCATCGTCCGGCGCGCCATGATCCCGATCGCCGCCGGCTCGAAATGCTGCGAGGAGTCGGCGAACACCAGCACCTCGCCGCGCGCCGCGCGCACGCCGGCGTTGAGCGTCGCCGCCTTTCCCCCCGGCTCGTCCCCCATCACCACAAGCACCCGGCCGCCCGACGAGAGATCGGCCAGCGCCTCCGGGGTGGCGTGACTCCCGCGCGCGTCCACCGCCACGACCACTTCGAGCCTGTCGGGAGCGTAGGCGGCGCGCAGCAGATCGGCCACGCGTCGCCGGATCGTCCCCTCGTCTTCCCGCGTGGCGACGATCGCGCTCACCATCGGCTCCGTGGAGCTCGATGGCAGCGCCTCGCGCCGCAGCGCACCCAGCGCGCGCATGACGAGCGGATACACCACCCACACCAACGCCAGCCCGGCGGCCCCGATCGAGCCGAGCAGCGCGAGCACGCCCGTCGCGTTCACGACGTCACCGTCCGCGCCGGTCAGACCGCACCCGTGACACGCGCGTCCGGGCGATGCGCCGCGCCGGCGCGCCGCGATCCGATGAACCAGTCCCAGGTGCGCCGCAACCCCTCCTCCAACCGCACCAGCGGACGGTAGCCGAGGACGCGCTCCGCGCGCTCGAGTCCGGCCAGCGATTCCCGCACGTCCCCTTCTCGCGGCGGCGCGTGCACCACCCGCAGCCGCCGCCCGGTCACCGACTCCAGACGCGCGATGAGCTCCAGCAGCGACGTCCGCTCCCCCGCCCCGACGTTCACCGCTTCGCCCGACACGCGCTCCGCGGGCTCGAAGGCCGCCCGCAGGTTGGCATCCACCACGTTGTCGATGTACGTGAAGTCCCGCGTCTGCCCGCCATCGCCGAACACGGTGGCCGGCACGCCGTCGTGAAGCGCGCGCATGAACAGCGGAATCACCGCCGCGTACGGCGAGTCCGGGCTCTGCCGCGGTCCGAACACGTTGAAGTACCGGAGCGATACGCCCTCCAGCATCCCGCCGCGCGCGAACGCGAGCACGTACTGCTCCGCGGAGAGCTTCGACGCCGCGTAGGGCGATCGTGGCAGTGGCTCCAGCGTCTCCACCTTCGACGGCGCCGGCGTATCGCCGTACACGGAGCTCGACCCCGAGTTCACCACGCGCCGCACCCCTGCCTCACGACAGGCCACCAGCAGCCGCGCCGTCGAGTTCACGTTCGCGTCGTGCGACTCCCACGGATCGGCGATCGACCGCGGAACGCTCGGGAGCGCGGCCACGTGGAAGACGATCTCCACCCCGCTCACCGCGCGGGCGCACACGCCGGGATCGCGCAGGTCGCCGACGATCACCTCCACCGCGCTCCCATGGTGCGCCAGGTTCGCCAGATCGCCCGTGGACAGGTTGTCCACCACCCGCACGCGATGCCCCAGCGCCACCAACCGGTCCACCACGTTCGAGCCGATGAAGCCGGCACCGCCCGTCACCAGACACGTCGTCCCCGCGCTCATCGTCCCCACCCGTCAGCGCTCACGTTCTCTCCCTGGCCGGTCCGACCGTGATACGCGCTCATGCGCCTCCATCAAATCGATACAGCGCGAAGCCGTCGTTCTGGAACTCGAGCGTGAAATGGCGCGACATCTGCCGCACGATCTCGCCGAGCACCTTGTTGTCCCACGAGTCGAGCCCGGCGTCTCCCACGATGACGTGGGTGATCCCGAGCCGGCGGAACTCCGCCACGCTGCGCGCCGCGTTCACGTCCATGAGCGGCATCGCGTGCACGCCCGTCTCCCAGGCCAGCACCCGCGCGTTCGAGAAGGCGATGCGCGGCGAGCCGGTCTTCTCGAGCGCGCGCACGCGATCGAAAAGCTCTCGCACCGCGGGCTGGTCGAGCAGCGACAGCGGTCTCGGCGCGCGCAGCGACATCACCATGGCCAGCAGCGCGACCACGGTGGCGGTCGCCACCACCACGCGTACCCGCCGTGCTTCGCTCCACGCCCTGCGGGCCCCCCGTACCACGAGCAGCGCGCCGTTCAGCAGGCCAAAGACCGCCACCGGGTACAGCGGCCAGAGATAGCGATCGGACGCCACCCAGGCGACCAGCAGCATGGCGAAATAGCCCAACGCGAAGATCTCCAGGAAGCTCCGCAGCCGTCCGCGAAGAAGCCACGTCACCAGACCCACCACCATGAGCACCAGGGTCACCGCGTGGTAGACGTCGTTCATCAGATCCCACGGCATCGGGTAGAGATGGCTCTGCAGCAGCGACCAACGGTACGTCCACACCCGGCCGAGGACCGTGAGGATGTGCGGCACTCGCACCGCGGCGGCGGCGCCGGTCATCGTCAGCAGCGTGGCCGCGCCGGCCAACGCCACGCCCCACAACACCGCGGGGATCGCCGGGCGCCACCCGACGCGACGACGATTGATGAGGCTGTAGAGCAGCAACGCCGGGATCAGCACCACCCCGGCGGCGCGATACGACATCGCCGCGAACCCCAACGCCGTGACGATCGCCACGCGCGTCCACGTCCAATCGTCCTCGTCGGCCACGAGAATCGTGGCCCAGATGAGCGCGCAGAAGCCGACGTCGGAGAGCACCACCTGCGTGGCGTGAAGCGACTCCAGCGCCAGCCCGGAGAAGAGCGAGATCGCCAACGCCATCTCCAACCCGACCCGCCGCTCGAAGTAGAGGGCGACGATCACCACGAACGCCGCCAGCGACACGATCATCAGCACCTTGAACGCCGCCGGCGACGGGCCGAAGATCGCCATGACCGGAACGATCGTGGCCGGAAACCCCGGCGGGTACGCCGCCGGGCCGAACGACGGGTTGAGCGGCGTGTAGATGTAGCGCGACGACATGATCCCCTCGCCGCGGAGAAACGACTCGGCCTGCATCAGGTATTGCGCGTAGTCCGTCATGGCGACCGACGGGAGATTGTCCCAGTGCGCCGCGCACAGGACCAGAATTGGCACCAGCATGAGGCCGTACATGAGCGATCGATGCCCGAGCGACGCGCGCGCGCGCACGCCCGCGGTCGCCAGCTCGGCGTCGACCGCCGATGCGAACGAAGGCTCCGTCGCCGCCGGCGCGCTCACCGCGTCCTCGGAGCTCATGCTAGCGTTGCTCGGCCTCGTCCGGCGCCGCACCGCGCGCGCGATCGACGAAACGGTAGAGGACAAAGGTGCGATTCCGATACTCGGGGACGAACCGCTCCGGCATCGCGCGCACCGCCGCCTCGAGCTGCTCATTGCTCGGACTGAGGATCCCCAGGTCACCGGCCACCACGTGCGTGATGCGATGCCGCCGAAGCTCGGTCAGGATCTGCTCCGACGAGCCCGGGAAGAGCGGCATCGTGTGCACGCCCGTCTGCCACGCCATCACCCTGGCGTTCACGAACACCACGCGAGTGGAGCGGTCGCTATCGTACTGCCGCACCCTCTCGAACAGCGCCTGCACGTCCGGAAGCGCCAGCAGCGACACCGGCCGCGGCCTCAGCGCCGCGGTCACGGTGGCCACCAGCGAAACCACGACGACGACGGCCAGCGCCACGCGCTGCAGCCGCTCCTCACTCCACGCGCCACGAAGCCACTTCACCACGACCCGAGCGCCGTACGCCAGCCCGAACGCCAGCACCGGAAACGCGGGCCAAAGGTACCGATCGTCGGAGCCCTTCACGAAGCCGATCATCACCACGTAGAGCGCGATGAAGATCACCAGGAAGCTTCGGAGCCGAGTCTGGATGAGCCACGCCGCCAGGCCGACGAGCACCAGCAGCGATCCGATCGCGTGATACGCGTCGTTCGCCACGTTCACCCGGAACGGGTAGAGCTCCGCGTGAAAGACGGCCAGCCGATAGCGCGCGAATTGCGGCAGCGCGTTCATCCCCGCGCTCTCGATCGACGACCCCACGAGCGACATCGCTCCCAGGACGGCGGCGCCCCACAGGAACACCGGAACGAACCCACGAATGCCGAGATCGCGCCACCGCGTGAGCGCGTAGAGTCCGAGCGCCGGCACCAGCACCACCCCCGCCGTGCGGAAGGACAGCGCGGCCAGCCCGAGCAGCGTGATCACCAGGACTCGACCCCACGACCACTCTTTCCGCGTGTCCGCCAACACGATCAGCGCCCAGACGAACGCGCAGAACCCGAGGTCCGACTGCGGCGCCTGCGTGGCATACGACGCCTCGAGCGCGACCCCGGTGATCAGGGTGACCGCCACGCCTGCCCACACCCCGTAGCGCGACCCGAAGTAGTGGCCGGCCAGCAGCAGGAACGCGATCGCGAACGCGAGCATCAGCACCTTCGTCGCCAGTAGCGACGGACCGAACACGCCGATGATCGGAACCAGCATCAGCGGCAATCCGGGGGGATACGCCTTCGGGCCGTAGATGAGATTCTGGTCCGTGAAGAGGTAGCGGGACGCCATGATCCCCTCCCCACGGAGAAACGACTCCGCCTGCATCATGTACTGGGCGAAATCGGTGGACTCGATGCGCGGCAAGTTGCCCCAGTGCAGCACGAACAGGAGCAGCGCCGGCAGAAGCGCCGTCGCGTAGAAGAGCCAGGCACGCCGAGTCCGCTCCGAATCACGCGGCTGCGTCTGGCTCGAGGTCCCGTCAATCTGCAGCATCGCGGGTAGATCCCAGGTCTGAACCGTCATTTCCCCGCGAGACAGGTAAGATCCATGTTCGGGTGCTTGGCTCCGATCGCTCCAACGGGCTTCTCCGCCCGGTGCCACCTGGCCCGGTCGTATCGGCTTTCACCGCGATGCCGAGGGTCGTGGGTATTAGCACGCACGATGCCGCGGTTGCTTCGCACCCCTATAGTGGCGAAATGACCTCTCTCGCTTCTGTAAACTACTGTCAATGAACGACTTATGACACGAGTCGCATTCCCCCTGGCGCGCTGATACTGTGGCGACCACGCTACAAAAACGTGCGGGCTCTGCGCTCGCCATCGCCGCCGCGAGCCTCATCGCTCTGGCAACGCTCTACCCCACCGCCACTCCCCAGCCGCTCCGCTCCCCACTCTGCATTCTCTGCGGAGATCTGGGAACGGTCGACTTCGTTCTCAACCTTCTGCTCTTTCTTCCGTTGGGAGCAGGGTTGCGAATCGCCGGACTCCGTCGGGGTCACGTCCTGGCGATCGCACTCGGCGCGACGCTCTTCGTGGAGCTCCTGCAATTGAAGATCGTCGCGGGGCGCGATGCAAGCCTCGGTGATCTCCTCGCCAACGCGCTCGGCGGTGCGCTCGGGATCCTGCTCGTTGACCACGGAGCGCGCCCGCTTCGCGCCAGCGGAGCGCGGGCTCGCGTTCCGGCGATCGTCGCCGCCGCCCTGTTCGTGGCCGCGCTCGTCGGCACCGGCTGGGCACTCCAGCGCTCTCTCCCCGACGCACGCTACTGGGGACAGTGGCGCCGCGCCCAGGTCGACACCTCCCGCTTTCGCGGCGACGTGGTTCGCGTCGACGTCAACGGACGCCCGCTCGTGGCCAATCTCATCCCGCACGACGATCCACACGTTCGAGCGATCCGGAGCGATAGCCTCACGCTCGCCGCCACGATCCGGCCCGGGCCGCCGACGTCTCGCGTCGCCTCCATCGCCAGCATCGGGGCCGACCCCACCTACCGCCTCATCGTCCTCGCGCAGCACCGACAGAACCTGGTGATGCGACTCCGACTACGAGCCAGCGAGCTGCGCCTCCGAAGTCCGTCCTTCGGGATTCCACGGGTGCTCTCAGTGGCCTCCGACGGGCGCCCGGACACGCTGAGCATCGCCGGCAGCTACCTCCCCGGTCGCGTGATTCTGCGCGCCGGCGATTCTCGCGCCGATTATCCGCTCACCCTCGGTCTGGGTTGGACGTTCTTCCTGCCGATGGAGCTCCCACTCGGCGGCGGGACCGCACTCCTCAACGCCCTGTGGCTCGCGCTGCTCGTAATGCCGATGGCCTTCTGGAGCGCGCGCGCGTGGCGCGGCCCCTCCCCGCTGATTCTTCCGGCGGCGATCGCGATCGCGGCCCTCGCCCTCCTCCCTGCCGTCTTCCCGCTCTCGGCGACCACTCCATGGGAGTGGTTGGGCGTCGTCGGCGGGGTCGCCCTCGGCTCGATCATCGCCAGAAAAGTACGGGGAGAGCCGGTTACTAGCGTGTGACGGGCTTGCGCAAATGCTCGTCTGTCGTACTCTGGCATTCCGCGCGATGCCTGTCGGACCCCGGCGCGCCATCCCTCCGCACCTCTCCCACCCGCCCGTGCTCCGTACCCCTTCGGTCTCAACCGCGCTCTTCGCCGCGCTCATGGCGCTGGCCACGTCGCTGGGTCCCGCCAACGCGCAGGGGATCTACGTCCTCGATCGCAGCACCTCCCAGGTGACCTTTCGAGCGCAGGCGCTCGCCAACAAGCTGACCGGCCGGAGCGAGAATCTTCGCGGCCTCGTGCGGCTTCAGGGGGTCGACCTGCGACACCTCTACGGCTCCGTGAGCTTCCCCGTCGCCTCGCTCCGGATGGACTCGCCGGCCCAGGAGCGCGAGGTGGCCAAGCTGCTGGGCGCGCCGGGCGAGCCCGAGATCGTCTTCGACATCGACTCCGTGGCTCCGGACTCCGCCGCGTCGCAGCGGTGGAGCTTCTTTGGCCGCCTGACGATGCGCGGCGTCACGCGCCCGGTGCGCTTCACCGGAGCGGCTCGCGCCGTCGGAGTGCGCGTCCACACCCACGGCATGGCTGCCGTGGACATTCGCGACTGGGGGATCACCCCTCCTTCGCGACTCCTCGGCCTCATTCGCATGTCGCCGACGGTGCGACTCTCGTTCGACGCCGAGTTCGCGCGGCAGCCCCACGTCATGACCACCGACATCGCGGAGCGGCGCGAGCCGTGCGACGCCGATCGCGACGCCTGCCGATCCTCTCCCCGGTAAGCATCCGCTCGTTACATTGATGGTGGCTTCGCTGCCGCTCCTGGTTCGGGCGGCGGCTCCTCACGTCATCGCAGTAGGTCACACATGACGAAGCACTGCTCCACCCTCGCTGGCGCGCTGGCGCTCACCGCGGCGCTGGCGCTTCCCGGCGTCGCGCCCGCGCAGAACGGTCTCGCCGACGGCGCGCTCCGGTATCCGGACACACGCAAGGGCGATCAGGTCGACTCGTACCACGGGGTCAAGGTCTCCGACCCCTACCGTTGGCTGGAGGACACCGATTCGCCGGCCACCGCCCAATGGGTCGAGGCCCAGAACGCGCTCACCTTCGGCTACCTCGAACGGATCCCCGAGAGACCACGCATCAAGCAGCGGCTGACGGAGCTGTGGAACTACCCGAAGTACGGAGTGCCGGTCAAACGGGGAGGTCTCTACTTCTTCTACGAGAACAGCGGCCTGCAGAATCAGTCGGTGGTGTACGTGCAGCGCTCGCTGGGCGACCGCCCGCGCGTGCTGCTCGACCCCAATCAGCTCTCGGCCGATGGCACCGTGGCCCTCACCTTCACCGAGCCGAGCGACAATGGCCGATTCCTCGCCTACGGCGTGTCCGCCAGCGGCTCCGACTGGCTGGAGATCCGCGTGCGCAACGTCGCCACCGGCAAGGACCTCCCCGAGACGCTCAAGTGGGTGAAGTTCTCCGACGCGTCGTGGACGAAGGACAACGAGGGCTTCTTCTACTCGCGCTACGACGAGCCCAAGGGCGGAAACACCCTGCTCGACGTCAACAAGAATCACAAGCTCTACTACCATCGCATCGGCCGTCCGCAGTCGGACGACGTGTTGGTGTACGAGCGTCCCGACCAGCCCGACTGGGGATTCAGCGCCACCGTCACGCAGGACGGCCGCTACGCGATCATCACCGTCTGGCAGGGGACCGACACACGCAACCGCCTCTACTACATCGACCTCGACGATCCCGGTGATCCGGCCATCACCGCGCCCATCGTCAAGCTGATCGACGATCTGGAGGCGGCCTACACGTTCGTGCACAACATCAACACGAACTTCTTCATCCAGACCGACCTCGAGGCGCCGCGCGGGCGGCTGATCAGCATCGACATCGACAACCGCATGCGCCGCAACTGGCTCACGGTGATCCCGCAGCACACCGACGCGCTCGAGAGCGTCGATGTGATCGGCAACCGATTCGCCGCCAAGTACCTGCACGACGCGTATTCCGCCGTTCGGCTCTACGAGATTCCGCGCGTCTTCATGCTGCGCATGCGTCGCGGGGCTCGGCCCACCGACCCCGATCGGCTCAAGGGGAGCGTGCAGGCGGAGCCGCGGGGGGAGATCGCTCTCCCCGGCATCGGCAGCGTGGCAAAGATCTCCGGGCGCGCCGGCGAGTGGGAGGCGTTCTACTCCTTCACCTCCTACCTGCAGCCGACCACGATCTTCCGCCTCAACGTGCGCGATGGGCGGAGTCAGGCATTCAGGCAGCCGAAGCTCACCTTCGACGCCAGCCGTTACGAGACGACGCAGGTCTTCTATGCGAGCAAGGACGGCACGCGCATCCCGATGTTCATCACCGCGCGCAAGGACCTGAAGCTCGACGGCAAGAACCCGACGCTGCTGTACGGCTACGGCGGCTTCAACGTCGCCATGACGCCGGCCTACTCCACCAGCAAGCTGGTGTGGCTGGAGATGGGCGGCGTGTACGCGGTGGCCAACCTGCGTGGCGGCGGCGAGTACGGAAAGGAGTGGCACGAGGCCGGGACGCTGCTCGAGAAGCAGAACGTCTTCGATGATTTCATCGCGGCGGCCGAGTTCCTGGTGAAGGAGCGCTACACTTCGCCTCAGCGGCTGGCGATTCAGGGCGGATCGAACGGCGGACTGCTCGTCGGCGCGGTGATGACCCAGCGCCCCGACCTCTTCGGCGTCGCGTTGCCGGCGGTGGGGGTGATGGACATGCTGCGCTTCCACAAGTTCACCATCGGATGGGCGTGGACTTCGGACTACGGCTCCGCCGACGACTCCACGCAGTTCGAGTATCTCCGCGGCTACTCGCCGCTGCACAACTTGGAGCCCGGCGTACGGTATCCGGCGACGCTCGTCACCACCGCCGATCACGATGACCGGGTGGTGCCGGGGCATTCGTTCAAGTTCGCGGCGATGCTGCAGAGCGTTCAGGCCGGGCCGGCTCCGGTGCTCATTCGCATCGACACCAAGGCGGGACACGGCGCCGGGAAACCGACGAGCAAGCAGATCGACCTGGCCACCGATGAGCTCGCCTTCGCGGTGAAAAACCTCGGCCTGTCGGAGCCCGTCAGACCCTAGCGCTTCCGACATGGGCGCCGCTCGATCCCGGCGCCCATGTCGCATCGAAGGAGCGGTGAATGCACTCGGTTCTCGACCCCCCGCCCATCGACGCCGCGGGCACGGAGCGCCGCGCGGCCGAATCGCGCGACCCCGCCACCGGCGAGCTGTGGCGCCGGGTCTCCTCCGCCAGCCACACCGACGTGGCCGACGCCGTCGCGCGCGCGCGCGCGGCGCGCGCCGCCTGGACGTCACTCTCGACGAGCCGTCGCGCCGATCACCTGCGCGGCTTCCGTCGCGTGCTCTTCCGGCGGCGATGGGAGATGGCCGAGCTCATCGAGCGCGAGAACGGGAAGCCGGCCGCCGAGGCGATGGTGGCCGAGGTGCTGTCGGTGCTCGACATGGCGCGGTACTACGCGCGCGTCGCGCCGCGGCTGTTGCGCCCACGCGCGCTGCGACCAGGCGACCCCGCGGTCATGCGAAAGAAGGTGCGCATTCACCGCGAGCCGTTCGGCGTGGTCGGGATCATCGCTCCCTGGAACTATCCCCTGCTCCTCTCGGCGGGCATTGCGCTCCCCGCGCTGGTGGCCGGGAACGCGGTGATCCTCAAGCCTTCCGAGTACACACCGTCGAGCGGGCTGCTCCTCGGCGAGATGCTCCGCGAGGCGGGCGTGCCCGCCGACGTCGTGCAGCTTCTCCCCGGCGATGGCGCCGTGGGCGCGGCACTCATCGACTGCGGGGTGGACAAGCTGTTCTTCACCGGCAGCACCGCTACGGGGCAGAGGGTGGCGCTCGCCTGCGGCGCGCGCATGATCCCCTGCGTCCTCGAGCTTGGCGGGAGCGATGCCGCCATCGTGCTGGACGACGCTCACCTCGACCGGGCCGTGCGCGGCATCGTGTGGGGACGCTTCAGCAACGCGGGACAGACCTGCGTGGCACCCAAGCGATTGCTGGTGTCGGCCGCGGTGTACGACGAGTTTCTGGCGCGCCTGACGAGTGAGGTCGAAGCGCTTCGTCTCGCGCCCCCGGCCGGCGGCGCCTGCGACGTGGGCCCGCTGATTCGCCCCTGGCAAGGGGAGCAACTGCGCGCGCAGCTGGCCGATGCCACCGCCGGCGGCGCCTGGGTCGTCGCCTCCAGCGGGCGGGCCGAGACGCTGCATGAAGGCTTCTTTCCACCTACGATTTTGGCCGGCGTCACCCCCGACATGCGCGTCATGCGCGAGGAGACGTTCGGACCGCTCCTCCCGGTGATGAAGGTGTCGAGCGACGATGAGGCGATCGGCGTCGCCAACGCTTCGAGCTTCGGGCTGAGCGCCTCGGTGTGGACGCGCGACGCGGTGCGCGCGCGACGCATCGCGGCGCGGCTCGAGGTGGGGTCGGTCGTGATCAACGACGTGGGCGTGAACGCCGCCATGAGCGAGGCGCCGCACGGCGGCGTGAAGGGGAGCGGCGCCGGTCGCTCGCACGGCGAGGAAGGACTTCTGGAGTGCGTGCGCTCGAAAACCGTCATCAGCGACACGCTCGGATGGGGCGAGCCCTGGTGGTTCAGCTACACTCCGGAGCTGCGGCGGGACCTCGACGCCTTCGCCCGCTTCGCGCACGGCCGTGGCTTGCGCGAGCGTCTCTCCGGTGTGTCACGGTCGCTCGGGATGTTCTTCCGGGCGCGAAGGAGCTGAGCTCGGCGCGAAGCCGCTCACTTGCCGCGAGCATTCACGCCGGACAGCTTTTCCCACCGTGGATACCTTTCTCGTGGCGTTCGACGCCGTCATCCGCGTCGTGCGCATCGCCGTGTTCGTGATCGCGGTTGCCGCGGCCTTCGTGTTCCTCATCGATTGGCTGGTGCGCACGCGACGGATCAACCCCTTCAATCCCGTCGCGCGCGCCTTCCGGCAGGCGGTGCAGCCGGTGCTCCTGCCCATCGAGCAGCGCGTGGTGCGCTCCGGCGGGCTCCCCGCCCACGCGCCCTGGTGGGCGCTGGTGGTGGTGGTCGTAGCGGGGATCCTCCTGATCGTCGCGCTGCAGTTCGTTCGGGGGGAGATCACCGTCGTACGGCGTTACGCGGGCATGGGGGCGCGCGGCATCTACTACTTGCTCGTCACCTGGACGATCGGCATTCTCCAGCTGGCCGTGTTGCTGCGCGTCATCGCATCCTGGCTGCGACTTTCCGAGTGGAAGCCCTGGATTCGGTGGGCGGTGGTGATCACGGAACCGATTCTGCGTCCACTTCGTCGGATCGTACCGCCGCTGGGGATGCTCGACGTCACGCCGCTGGTGGCCTACTTCGCGCTCTGGCTGGCGAAGGGTCTGTTGCTCTCGCTCTGATGTCGAAACTGATGGTGCAGACGCGCGCGGGCGCGGTCCGGTTCAGCGTGCGCGTGCAGCCACGCGCCTCGCGCACGTCGATCATGGGCACGCACGCGGGCGCGCTGCGCGTTCGTCTTCAGGCGCCGCCGGTGGATGGCGCGGCCAACGAAGCCCTGGTGGAGCTGATCGCCCGCTCGCTCGGTGTCCCCAAGCGGTCGGTGCGAATCGTCGGCGGCGCCACGGCACGAACCAAGCTCGTAGAGGTCGACGATGTCGAGGCGGAGTCGGTCTACCGCCTCGTGAGCGGCACCGACGGTCAGGAGTAGTAGCAACATGGCGACGATTCTGCTGGTTGGAGGCGACACCGCCCTGCTTGAAGGGCTCGCCCAATCTCTCGCGGCAGCAGGGCATCGAGCACACATCGCGACCACCGCCTCCGAGGCGGTGGAGGCGGCCCGGCTCGACCCTCCCCTCGTCGGTGTTCTCGAGCGCGATCTCGTTCTCCGCGACGCCTCCGCGCTCCACCTCCAATTGCTCCACGGCGGCGCGCGCATGCTCTACCGCGCCACCGGAAGGGACGCGCCGGCGCTGAGCCCGGCGCTCCAGCGCGCGGTGATGGCCGACCTCGAGCTTCCCCTGGAGCGCCATCGGCTGCTCGCCCTGGTGCAGCGCGTGGTGGAGCGAGCGCGCGTTACCGGGCGCGACCGTCGCGATACGCCCCCCGAAACGAGGGTCGTGTAACGAACCGTTCCGCGGCTCGTCTATTGCCGTAGAAGGGGCCTGCCGCTACTATGTGAAGAGCGGCACACAACTGATCCGTGGCGATTTCGAGGCAAATTGCGGCCACGTTAAATAACCAGCTAAAGCGCCACGCTCGGCGCTTACCCGCCGGGCTTTCTTTTTTCGGTCCATCGAGCTCTCATGATCGCCATCCCTCGCTCTCCCTATCTCGAAGCCCTCGGGCAGCGCGTGCTCATCTACGACGGCGCCATGGGCACGAACATCCAACGCCATCACCTCACGGCGGCGGACTTCGGCGGAGCGAGCCTCGAAGGGTGTAACGACCACCTCGTCATCACCCGTCCCGACGTCATCCAGGGGATTCACGAGTCGTTCCTGGCCGTGGGGTGCGATGTGGTGGAGACGTGCACCTTCCAGAGCACGCCGCGTCGGCTCCACGAGTGGGGAGTGGGCGACAAGGTGCGCGAGGTGAACGTGCGGGCGGCCCGACTCGCTCGCGCCGCGTGCGACAAGTTCTCGACGCCGGAATGGCCGCGCTTCGTGGCCGGCTCGATGGGCCCGACGGGGATGCTTCCCTCCAGCGATGACCCCACGCTCTCCGCCATCACCTTCGAGGAGCTCGCCGCCAACTTCTACGAGCAGGCGAAGTGGCTGGTGGAAGGAGGGGTCGACGTCCTGCTGATCGAGACGTCGCAGGACATCCTCGAAGTGAAGGCCGCCATCGCCGGGATCGAGCGCCTGTTCGCCGAGCTGGGCCGTCGCCTTCCCATCCAGGCGCAGGTGACGCTCGACACCAGCAGCCGCATGCTGCTCGGCACCGACATCGCCAGCGCCATGACGACGATCGAGTCGTTAGGCGTCGACGTGCTCGGCCTCAACTGCTCCACCGGGCCGGAGCACATGCGCGAGCCCATCCGCTGGCTGAGCGAGCACGCGCGCCTCCCGATCTCCTGCATCCCGAACGCCGGCCTGCCGCTCAACACCGGCACCGGCGACGCGGTGTATCCGCTCGAGCCGGCCCCGCTCGCCACCGCCCTCTCCGAGTTTGTCCGCGACTTCGGCGTCCGGATCGTGGGAGGATGCTGCGGGACCACCCCGGAGCACTTGAGCGCGGTGGTGGAGGCGGTGCGAAATGGGCATCGGGACCCGGCCGCATCGGGCCTCGGCCCTGGAGTCGAGATCCCTACCGATCGCCGAGTCCCGAGTCCCGGTGGCCGAGTCCCGATGCTCGCTCCTCGCGTCTCCTCCGCCATGCGGGCGATCACGCTGCATCAGGATCCGCCGCCGCTGCTCATCGGCGAGCGCGTGAACTCGCAGGGGTCGCGCAAGGTCAAGCGACTGCTCCTGGCCGACGATTACGAGGGGATCGTGGAGGTGGCGCGGGAGCAGGTGGATGCGGGGGCGCACGTGCTCGACGTGTGCGTGGCGCTCACCGAGCGCGCCGACGAGGCGGCGCAGATGTCGAGGGTGGTGAAGCTCCTCTCCATGACCGTCGAAGCGCCGCTCATGATCGACTCCACCGAGGCCGACGTCATCGAGCGCGCGCTGGAGCACGTCCCGGGGCGGGCCATCGTGAACTCCATCAACCTGGAGAACGGCCGCAAGCGGGTGGACACCGTGTTGCCGCTGGTGAAGAAGCACGGCGCGGCGGTGGTGGCGCTCACCATCGATGAGCAGGGGATGGCCAAGACCGCCGCGCGGAAGCTCGAGATCGCTCGGCGCATCCACGACATCGCGGTGCACGATTACGGGCTGGCCCCCGAGGACCTGATCTTCGATGACCTCACCTTCACCCTGGCCACGGGGGAGAGCGAGTGGGTGGACTCCGCCAAGGAGACCATCGAGGGGATCCGGGTGATCAAGCGCGAGCTCCCCGGCGTCTTCACCTCTCTGGGCGTGAGCAACGTCAGCTTCGGCCTCGCCCTCCAGGCGCGCGCCGTGCTGAACTCCGTCTTCCTCCACCATTGCGTCGAGGCGGGGCTGGACATGGCCATCGTCAACCCGGCCCACGTTCGCCCGTACGCCGAGATCCCGCAGGACGAGCGTGACCTCGCCGATGACCTGGTGTTCAACCGCCGCCCCGATGCCTTGCAGAGGTTCATCGAGCACTTCGAGCGCGGCTCCGGCCAGGGGACCGGGGACTCGGCCGACCAGAACGAGTCCGCCGAGGCGCGCTGGCCGAGCCCCGACGCCCGAGTGCACTGGATGGTGCTCCATCGCAAGAAGGACGGGATCGAGGACGCGCTCGATGCCGCCGGCGTCCGCGAGAATCCCGTGCGCGTGCTGAACGACGTGCTGCTTCCCGCCATGAAGGAGGTGGGCGACAAGTTCGGCGCCGGCGAGCTCATCCTGCCCTTCGTGCTCCAGTCCGCCGAAGTCATGAAGCGCGCCGTCAGGCACCTCGAGCAGTTCCTCGAGCGCACCGAGGGCTATACCAAGGGTCGCGTGGTGCTCGCCACCGTGTACGGCGACGTGCACGACATCGGGAAGTCGCTGGTGAACACCATCCTTTCCAACAACGGCTACACGGTGTTCGACCTCGGCAAGCAGGTGCCGGTCAACACGATCATCGACAAGGCCATCGAGGTCGACGCCACCGCCATCGGGCTGTCGGCGCTCCTCGTGTCGACCTCCAAGCAGATGCCGATCTGCGTGCAGGAGCTCGACAAGCGCGGGTTGCGCTTTCCCGTCCTCATCGGCGGCGCGGCGATCAACCGGCGCTTCGGGCGTCGCGCGCTCTTCGTGGATGGCGAGCGCCCCTACGCCTCCGGCGTCTTCTACTGCAAGGACGCGTTCGAGGGGCTGGAAACGATGGAGACGCTCATCGATGGCGGCCGCCGCGACGAGTTCGTGGAGTCGCTCATCGACGCCGCGCGACGGGACGTGTTTCTTCACACCGCCGTGGGCAAGGATGTCGAGGTCGGTCAGGCCGCGGGCGCCCGCAGCGACGTTGCCGCCGACAACGCCATCCCTTCCCCTCCCTTCTTCGGCGTCCGCGTGCTCCGCGACATCCCACTCGACGAGGTGCTCGCGCTCCTCGATCTGGATGAGCTCTTCCGTCTCCAGTGGGGCGGCCGCGGTTCCGGCGAGGCGTACGACGCCACCGTGCGCGACGAGTTCCGCCCGGCGCTCGAGCGCCTCTCGGCGGAGGCGATCGACGAGCGATGGCTCGCCCCGCAGGCGGTGTACGGCTACTTCCCCGTGCAGTCGAGCGGCAACGAGCTCATCGTCTACGACCCGGCGGCATACGGCAGCGACGGCGGCTCGCTGCGCGAGATCGCGCGCTTCCACTTCCCTCGGCAGGAAGGACGCGAGCGTCTCTGCCTCGCCGACTACTATCGCAGCGTCGAATCCGGCGAGGTCGACGTCGCGGCCTTCCAGGTGGTGACCGTCGGCGACGAGGCGTCACGCCGCTTCGAGCGGCTGCAGGCCGCCGGCGAGTACACCGAGGCCTTCTACATGCACGGGCTGGCGGTGGAGACGGCGGAGGCATTGGCGCAGTGGCTGCACCAGCGCATCCGCCGCGAGCTCCGGGTGCCTGACGAGCAGGGGAAGCGCTACTCCTGGGGCTACCCGGCGTGCCCGGACCTCGACGAGCATGCGGTCGTCTTCAAGCTCCTCCCCGTCGCCGACGCGTTGGGCATGGAGCTGACCTCCGCCTTCCAGCTCATCCCCGAGCAGTCCACCGCGGCCATGGTCGTCCACCACCCGCAGGCGAAGTACTACGCGGTGAGGGCGGCAGGCGACGGAACGGCCAGGGACTCGGCCGTCGGGACGCGGGACTCGACTCCGGAGAATGGGGCTCGCGGCGCTCAGCCGACTGCCGATTCCCGAGTGCCGAGCTCCGCCAAGGTGGCACGATGACGGCGACGGCGGAGCTCACGCGCGACGTCCGCGCGCTCTTCGATCCCGATCGCGTCGCCGTCTTCGACGGCGCGATGGGAACGATGCTGTATCAGCGCGGCGTGTTCATCAACCAGTGCTACGACGAGCTCAATCTTCGCTCCCCCGACCTCGTGCGCGCCGTGCACCGCTCCTACGTGGACGCCGGCGCCGAAGTGATCGAGACCAACTCGTTCGGCGCCAATCGGCTGAAGCTGGCGCAGTACGGGCTGGAGGGTCAGGTGCGCGAGATCAATCGCCGCGCCGCCGAGCTCGCGCGCGAGGCGGCGGGCGACAACGTGTTCGTCGCCGGCGCGGTGGGGCCGCTCGGCGTCCGGCTCGAGCCGTACGGCCCAACCGCGCGCGACGAGGCCTTCGAGTATTTCCGCGAGCAGATGTCGGCGCTCAAGGAAGGTGGCGCCGAGCTGTTCATCATCGAGACGTTCGCCGATCTCGACGAGATGGAGCAGGCGATCCGCGCCGCGCGCTCGGCCGATCGCGACACGCCCATCGTCGCGCAGATGACGATCGGCACCGACGGGCGCACGCCCTACGGCGCGACGCCCGAGGACGTGGCGCGCGCCCTCGACGCCTGGGGCGCCGACGTGATCGGCCTCAACTGCTCGGTCGGTCCGCAGGCGATCCTCGACGCCATCGAGCGGATGGCGGCGGTCACCAAGCGCAAGCTGAGCGCCCAGCCCAACGCCGGCATGCCCCGCGACGTCGGCGGTCGCACCATGTACATGGCCAGCCCCGAGTACATGGCGAGCTACGGACGCCACCTCATTCACGCGGGCGCCAAGTTCCTGGGCGGCTGCTGCGGCACCACGCCCGAGCACATCAAGGCACTGAGTGAAGGGATCCGACCCCTCGTGCCGCGCCAGGGGCGCTACGAGCGGAATCGGGCAGGCGTCGCCGGGCGGTCCGCGACACTCGGCACCGTCACCGAAGTTCCGAGTCCCGAGTCCCGCGCCGTCGAGCCGACGCCATTCGCCGAGCGCTCGCGGTGGGCCCGGAAGATCGCCGCCGGTGTGTTCGTGTCCAGCGTGGAGATCGTGCCCCCGCGCGGCGTCGACTCCACCAGGATGCTGGAGGGCGTCACCGCGCTCAAGCAGGCCGGCGTCGACGCCGTCAACGTGCCCGACGGACCACGCGCGCAGAGCCGCATGGGCGCGCTGCTCACCAGCCTCCTCATCGAGCAGCGCGTTGGGCTGGAAACCGTCACCCACTACTGTTGCCGCGACCGCAATCTGCTCGGCATGCTGAGCGACTTGTTAGGCGCGTCGGCCATGGGCCTCCGCAACCTGCTCATCATCACCGGCGATCCGCCGAAGATGGGACCGTACCCCAACGCCACGGCGGTCTTCGACATCGACTCCATCGGCCTCACCAATCTGGTGAGCCGGTTGAATCGCGGGCTCGACCCGGGTGGGAACGCCATCGGCGCGCCAACGTCCTTCGCCGTCGGCGTCGGCGTGAATCCGGCGGCGCTCGACGCGACGCACGAGATCAAGCGCTTCGAGTGGAAGGTGGAGGCCGGCGCCGAGTTCGCCGTCACCCAGCCGGTGTTCGACGTCGCCCAGCTCGAGCGCTTTCTCGGACGCATCGAGCATTGCCGCATTCCGATCGTGGCCGGGATCTGGCCCCTGGTGTCGGTTCGAAACGCCGAGTTTCTCGCCAACGAGGTCCCCGGCGTGGTGGTCCCCGATCACATCATCGCGCGGATGCGAAAGGCCAACGAGAAGTCGAAGGATCACGCGGTGGCCGAGGGGATCGCCATCGCGCGCGAGATGCTGGCCACCGTGCGCGCATCCGTGCAGGGCGTTCAGGTGTCGGCGCCCTTCGGCCGGGTGGAGCTGGCGCTTCAGGTCTTTCAGTAGTCGCGCGCGAACGACGAGACGGGGCGGAGGCCATTCGGCCTCCGCCCCGTCTCGCATCCGGCAGCCCTTACTGCACCGTCACCATGACGCTGTCGCGCTTGAGGGTGGCGCCGGTGGAGCTCTCCCACCACACCTTGAGCCAGTCACTCCCCTTCGAGATGCCGAGGACCTTCTTCTTCTCCCCGATGGTGGACGCGACGTTCTCGATGCCCAGGGGCGCCCACTTCTCGATGCGCCACCGGACGATCTTCACGCCGGTCGGCATGGACGCCGTACCGATCATGGAGCCGCCCACGCTGAGTGTCGTGGAAGGGAGCGAGAACGTGTACGGCGAGGTCGGCGTCGGGCTCGTCGTCGGCGCCGTGGACGTGGTTCCCACCGTGATCTTCACGCTGTCACGGTAGAGCGTCGCGCCTGACGAGTTCTCCCACCAGACCTTGAGCCAGTCGGAGCCCGAAGAGACGCCGAGCACCTTCTTGTTCTCTCCAATGGTCGACGCGACGTTCTCGATCCCCAGCGGTCCCCATCGCTCCAGGCGCCACCGAACCTTGCTCACACCGGTCGGTTTCGAGGCGGTCGCCGTCATCGAGGCGCCCACCGCCAGATACGTGCTCGGCACCGAGTAGGTATAGGTGCCGGACGTCGCCGGAGGAGAAGTGGTGGTGGTGGGCGGTGGCGTGGAGGTGGTTGGACTCGTGGGAATCGTTCCGAGCGCCGTGCCCAGCGTCACGTTCTTCGTGGCGTTCTCGACCCCCGTGATGTCGGCGCCGGGATTGGTGCCGTCGGTCGCCTTCGCCGTGTACGCCGACCCGGACGCCAGCCGATAGTTGCCGCCGGCATAGTCGACGAATCCGGTCGCGCTGGTCGTCGACGGATAGAAGTTGCCGGATGGATAGGCGCTCGCCGGCGCCGCCACGACGATGTTCCCCAGGACGACGTTCCCCGGCGCGTACTTGGTGAGCGGTGGCACACCCTCGCCGTAGTTGTTGCCGAAGATTCCGTAGTTGCCCCGGTTCCCGACGTTGTTGCGGAAGGCGAAGCGCACGGTCGCCGGCAAGTCGGTGAACAGGACGAGCTGATTGCCGCTGGTGAACATCGTGTTGTGCTCGATGGCGAGGTCGGTCACGTCAGCCATCACCTGGATCATTCGGCCGTTGCCATAGTAGATCGGCCCGACGTTGATGCGGTCCACCACGTTGTGGGTGATGAGCACTCGGCGGAGCGGACCGGCCACCGTCCCCTGCGGCCGGGCGACGAGGTTGATGCCGTTCGCCGAGTTGCGGATGCGGTTGTAGCGGAAGGTGATGTCCTGCACGATGCACCAGGTGCAGGCGCCATTCTGGTTCACCGACTTCCAGACGATGGCGAAGCCATCCTGCGCGTCGGCCCAGTTGTTCTCGAAGACGTTCCCCTCGATCAGGAGACGCTGCGCGCTCTTCAGCTCGAAGCTGTTCTTGACCGTCCACTTGCCCTTCCACGCGGGGGGCTTGTAGAAGTAGTTGCGCCGGATCGTGATGTCGGAAGGAACGAGACCCGGAATCGACGCGTCGGCGCCCCCGAACATCACGTTCTCGCCCGCGCCCTCGAGGTGGTTGTTCTCGATCTTGTAGGGTCCCGGGCCGTTCCAGCCGAGGATGGCCTGCGTGTCCTGCCCCTGGCCGTGGCACTCCGAGAGGTAGGAGTCGATGACGGCCGAGGTGGCGCTGTTCAGCTCGACGCAGCGCTTGAGGTGCACGGTACCGTGCCCGTGCAGATACACGCGGTCGAGGATGATGTTGTTGGCGATCTGCGTCGCGCCGTGCGAGGGGCTGCCGAGCCGGACGAGACCGTAGTTCAGCGTCGTGCTCGAGGTGACGCCGACCTCGATGCCGATGAGCCGATAGTGGTGCGCCGAGTTGTCGGTGCCGAGCGCCGGCATCGAGTTCGGGCTCAGGATCTTGGGGAGAACGCCCGCGTACGCCGGCGTGATTCGCGTGCCGGGGGCCGGGAGGCTGGCGTCGGATGCCGAGGTGCGGATGGTGATCCACCCCGACCCGCTCTTGTTGCGGAGATAGAAGTTGCCGACGTAGCTGGCGCCAGCCTGGAGGGTGACGACGTCGCCGGGCTGTGCCTGGTCGAGCGCCTGTTGCAGATTTCCACCGGACGGGACCGCGATTGTCTTTCCCGTGGGCGCGACGATTCGCGTGTCGACCGTCGACCTCGGGAGCTCCGGAGCGTTGGTCGATGTCCCTGTGAGTAGGGCGGACGCGAGTTGAGGGGAAAGGTCGCCAGTTTCGGATGGTGCCGTTGCGGATTCGCGGTCAGTGCAGCCCGCGGCGAGAAGGAAGGTCGTGCACGTGACGGTCAGGTGCCGTCGCAATGCGAGAAGGCGCATGGGTCTCCTCCTGGGACCGTTCGGCGGCTCGACTGGCGTGGCACGCGGACGTGCGGTAGCCTCGGTAGCTTTGCGTCACCGGCTTTCGCCGGGTTTGCCCTTGTCGCGTTGCCCCTCTCTTTCGAGGAGACTGGCGATCCTGCCGTTCAGCTGTTGTGGGGGGTGAGATGAGGACGGACGCTCGTGGTTGGGTGTTTTGTCTGACCCGGAAGGAGTCCTCGGCTCCAGCCCGGATTGCGCGCAGATGATACGGGCCGCCAGTAACGCTGCGCTACCCCCACTGGATCAGAATTTTCCAATGCTGACTGTTCGGTCAGTCAGATTCGAGACCGCCGCGATCTACCAAATCGACATGGATTTGCGTCAGCGAGCGGAGCGCTCGACCTGCGATCCGACTCCCAGGTGACCATATTCCACTGTGCCGCGAGTCAGCCAGACCCGGCCCGCCGCCTCTCCCCTACACCGCGCCATGAAGGCAATTCTCATCATTGATCACGGCTCCGTGCGACCTGCCGCCAACCACATGCTCGATTGCGTCGGTGAGCTGTTGCAGCAGATGGTGGGGGCGTCGGTCATCGTTCGCGTGGCCCACATGGAGCTCGCCGAGCCGAGCATCGGCGACGGGTTCGAGGCATGCGTGGCGGCTGGTGCCACCGAGGTGATCGCCTTTCCATACATGCTCTCTCCGGGGAAGCATTCCACGCGGGACATCCCCCGGCTGGTGGCGACGGCTGCCGAGCGGCACCCGCACGTCACCTTTCTGGTGACACCGGCCTTCGGCGTCCACGAAAAGCTGGCGGAGGTGATCTGTGAGCGGGCCGGGGTGCTTCCGCTCGGGCACACCGGTGCACCCACCGCCTGCGTTCGCCCGGAGGGGGCAGGGGAGCGACATTGTGGGGAGGCGTGCGTGGAGAGCATCGGGATTGGCGATTCGGGATCGGGGATTCGCCCGCACCGCTGACGACCTCCAGTTCACCGTTCCGAATCCCAGCACCCGAATTCCCCCTCGTCAGGCACACTCACCCTTCCTTCCCCACCATGACCACCGACCTCGCCAGCGCCCGCGCCCCGCTCACTCTCTTCTCGGACGAGGAGAAAATGTTCCGGGAGGCGGTGCAGGGATTCGTCGACGATCAGGTGCGCCCGCGAGTGCAGGCCATGGAGCGCGCCGGAAAGATCGATGACGCGTTGATCCCGAAGCTCTTCGAGCTCGGGCTCATGGGGATCGAGGTGCCGGAGCGGTACGGCGGGGCGGGCGGCACGCTCACCATGGTCACCATCGCCGTCGAGGAGATCAGTCGCGCCGACGCGTCGACCGCCATCCTCTGCGACGTGCAGAACACCCTCGTCAATTACCCGATCGCGCGCTACGGCAACGACGACCAGCGCGAGCGCTACCTGTCGCGCCTGACGACGGACACGGCGGGCGCCTACGCACTCTCCGAGCCGGGGTCTGGCTCCGACGCCTTCGGCATGGCCACTCGCGCCGAGCAGCGAGCGGATCGCTGGATTCTGACCGGACGCAAGATGTGGATCACCAACGGTGCCGAGGCGCAGATCTACGTCGTCTTCGCCAACGCCAATCCGTCGCAGGGGTACAAGGGGATCACGGCATTCATCGTCGAGCGCGGCTTCACCGGATTCTCGGTCGGCAAGAAGGAGGACAAGCTCGGGATTCGCGCATCGAGCACCACCGAGCTCATCCTCGATGCGTGCGAGGTGCCGGTGGAGAACGTGCTCGGCCCCGTCGGTCAGGGGTACAAGGTCGCCATCGAGACGCTCAACGAGGGGCGCATCGGGATCGGCGCGCAGATGATCGGCGTTGCCCGTGGCGCGCTGGATGCGACCATCGCCTACGTGAAGGAGCGGAAGCAGTTCGGCAAGTCGATCTCGGACTTTCAGGCGGTGCAGTTCCAGCTGGCCCAGGCCGCCACCGAGCTCGAGGCCGCGCGTCTCATGGTGTACAACGCGGCCCGGCTCAAGGACGCCGGCACGCCGTTCACGCGTGAGGCGGCCATGGCAAAGCTCTACTCCTCCCAGGTGGCCGAGCGCGTCACCTCGCTCTGCGTCGAGCTCTTCGGCGGCTACGGCTACACGAAGGATTTCCCCGTGGAGAAGTTCTACCGCGATGCGAAGATCGGAACGATCTACGAGGGCACGTCGAACATGCAGCTGCAAACGATCGCGAAGCTGATGTTGACGGAGCGGGAATAAAGCAGCGGGAAGCGGGAATCGGGAATGGGGAATCGGAACGCCGGCTTGGAGCCGCTGGCTGTGCCGCGATTCCCCATTCCCGATTCCCGCTTCCCTGCTTTTTACCTCGCTTGCATGAACTGGAAATACATCGGGATCGCGCCGAGCAGCCAGACGATGAACGCCGCCGCCGCGGCCTTCGCCATCGAGATCTTCCCCGTCACCTTGAGGCCGATCGCCAGCAGGATGGTGGCCCACAAGAAGAACACGCTGAAGCGGAAGGCCAGCGTGAGCACCAGCGGCGATGTCGTGGCGGGATCCATGAAGCGCGAGGGGCCGAGCGAGAGCTGCGTCAGGTTGGTGAGCTGCGATGCGTCCATGAGCGCGCCCTGGACGGCGAAGACCACCCACTCCAGCACGCGCGGCACGTAGGAGTAGGTAGCCACCACCAACATGGACCGCAGCGTGGCCTGCGAGTCGAACAGCTTTCCCGAGAGCCAGAGCATGAGGCCCACGAGAAGCACGCTGATCCCCGTGACGGCGGCGATCACGACCCCGCCGATGATGCGCTGGATCCCCTGCCCCTGCCGAAGCTGCTCTTCGGTGATCTGCGGATTCTGCCGCATCACCTCTTCCATCTGTCGCGCCGCCATCGCCTCGTAGATCGGTGAGAGCACCGAATACGTGGCGTAATAGAGGATCATCGTGGCGACGATGATGATGGTGAGCTGCAATCCGAACTTGCCGTTCTCGCGCCGAGCGAAGACCTGCGACGGCGCGTAGAAGATGTCGAGGAAATCTTCCCAGACGGACGGCGTCTTGGTGCCGGCGACTTCCGGGCTGGTCATGTCGGTCCTCGGGGGGTGGTGGGCGAGGCAATGCTCTCCCCACCCTGCCCCTCCGTCAAGGGCCGTCGTTCCGCTGTGGCGCGCGTCGCTCGCCGCCAGACAGGTCGGGGAGGACGCCGCTCACGCCGGAACGCGCGTCGTTTCGCTCGCTCTCCCGCCCGAGAAGATCGTGGCCGCGCTTCTCCGCTTCGGTGAGTGGATCGCCGGCGCGCGTGCCCGCGTTCACGGACCAGTGCGTGATGCGCGCTTCGTCCCCGCTGGCTTGACTGATCGGCCGCCTCCGGGCAGCGTTCGCGGAACGCCGCGCGCTCGGCGGCGTAGAACCTGTCTGTCGTCCCAATTCCCCGGAGCACAGCCGTGATTCGTCGCGTCCTCGCCGTCGCGATCCTCTTCCTCGCGCCAACGCCGGCGCTCGCCGCGCAGGTGCCGCAGTCGGAGTATGCCGCTCGTCGCGACGCGCTGATGGCGCGGATGCCGGACGCGGTGCTCCTCGCGCTCGGCGCGCGCGAGCCGAGCAAGGACTACCTCACCTTTCATCAGGCGCCGGATTTCCAGTACCTCACCGGCTACCGGGAGCCCGACGCGGCGCTGGTGATGGTGAAACGGGGTGGTCAGACGACGGGCTGGATCTTCGTGCAGCCGCGTGAGCCCGCGCGCGAAGTCTGGACCGGGCGCCGCAACGGCTCGGAGGGCGCCACGCGACTCACCGGTCTCACGGCGCGGCCGATCGGATCGCTCACCGCCACGCTGGACTCGCTCATCGGCAGCGGCCTGCCTCTGGTAGTGGTCGGAGAGATGGGTGGCGACTTCATGTCCCCCGACGCGCAGTTCGTGGAGCGACTCCGGCGGCGTCATACGCAGCTCCAGGTGACCGACGCCTCGGCCGCGGTGCGTCAGCTTCGCGGCAAGAAGAGCGCGGCCGAGCTGGCGCTCCTGCGCAAGGCCGCGGAGATCACGGTGCTGGCCCACCAGGAAGCGATGCGCGCCATCGAGCCCGGGATGAACGAGTTCGAGATCCAGTCGCTCATCGAGTACACCTTCCGCCGGAACGGCGCCGACCGCCCCGGCTTCGCCACCATCGTCGGCTCGGGCCCGAACTCGACCATTCTCCATTACAACGCGGATGATCGGTTCATGCAGTCGGGTGAGGTGGTGGTGATGGACATCGGCGCGCTCTATCGCGGCTACTCGGCCGACGTCACCCGCACCGTGCCCGTGAACGGCCGCTTCACGCCCGAGCAGCGCGCCATTTACCAGATCGTGCGCGACGCGCAGGCGGCGGCCGAGCGCCAGGCGAAGGTCGGCGGCGCGACACAGGCGATGGACGACTCGTCGCGCGCCGTGTTGGCCGCCGGTCTCGCGCGACTCGGCCTGATCGAGTCGCCGAACGCGGCGTTCGACGCCGTGGAAGGCACGTGCGTTCAGCCCGTGCAGGGGGGCTGCTCGCAGCTCTCACTGTATTACATGCATTCGCTCGGACACGGAATCGGCCTCGAGGTGCACGACCCCGATCAGTACTACGGCGGCCGCATCCAGCCCGGGAGCGCCTTCACGCTGGAGCCGGGCATCTACGTCGGCGCGGACGTGCTGGATCACCTCCTCGACACCCCGCGCAATCGCGCCCTCATCGCCAAGCTCCGCCCCGCCGTTCAGCGCTACGCCAACATCGGCGTGCGCATCGAGGACGACTACCTGGTGACCGACCGCGGCGTCGAATGGGTGAGCCGGGCGCCCCGGGAGATCGAGGAGATCGAAGCGCTGATGCAGGAGAGGTACGCGGGACCGGCGGCGAGAAAGCCGGAGGTCGTGGAGTGGTACAAGGAGACGGCACATCAGCGGTAAAGCAGATGTGCGAAAGCCATCGCGGATATGTGATCGCATCGCACATCCGTGATCGGGATGGGCGATGTGCGATCGAAATACGACGATATGACGATTGCATCGCCGAGGTGCGATGTGCAGGTGCGATGTGCGAGGGGCTCCGATTTCAGGTCGGAGCCCCTCGCACATCCTCGATCCAGATCGCCGATCGCACCTACGATCGTCGTATCGTCATATGTCGATCGCACATCGCACATCCGGATCGAGGATGTGCGATGAAATCACATATCCGCGATGGCTTTCGCACATCTGCAGTTGTCACCGGCGGGGGCCTTCGGTCACTCCTCTGAAAATCCCTGCTCTGATCCGCGCCGCCTTCGGAGCGGCCGCCGAATCGGCGCGGATGCGGGTGTTGAAGCGCATCGAGGTGCGGAGCGTGGCGGAGAGCGTGAGCGTCTCGGCGCCGCGGCGGACGCGGAGGGGGAGCGGCACGTTGTCGCGACCGGCGTAGGCCGCGCGGAAGCGCTCGCCGAAGGTCTCGTCTTCCACCGGCACCGTGCCGACCGCCAGCAGGTAGTCGCCCGGGCGTACCCCGGCGGCGGCGCTGGCTGAGCCGGGGTCCACATCCAGCACGATCACCCCCACCGAATCCTGTCCCGTGGTGACGCCGAGGCGCGGCTCGCGGATCGTGTCGACCTGGAAGCGGAATCCGGCCAGCGGAAGCACCTGCGCCAGCGGGAACGGGTCACGTCCGTCGATGTAGCGACGGTTGAAATCGTCGAACGACTTTCCTCCCGCCGCGGCGCTCACCGAGCGCCACCACTGCTCGCCGGTGAAGCCGGCGCCGCGCTTGTACACGTTCCGGTAGAGATCGCGCATCACGTCGTCGAGTGAGGCGCGGTTGTCGCTGGCGTCGCGGATGAGAATGTCCAGGAGAAACCCGGCCAGCGATCCCTTCGGGTAGTAGACCGTCGCCGTCCCATCGACCGGCTCCACCCAGGCGCTGAGCGACGCGTCCTCCAGCGCCACCGGCGGAAGCGCGGACACCTCGATCAGCTTCGCCTCGGTCATTCGCAGAAAGGTGGCCGAGTCCACGATTCCGCCACGCAGGAGCGCGAGGTCGCCGTAGTAGTCGGTGACTCCCTCCGACATCCAGAGCCAGGTGGTGGGCTGCACGCGATCGTACCGGTACGGCCAGAGCTCCGCCGGGCGCAGGCGCTTGACGTTCCAGGCGTGGAAGAACTCGTGCGAGTTGATGCTGGCCAGGAGGAGGTCGCCGATCGCGCTCGGATGGGTGATGTCCACGTGCGAGTTCTGGTGCTCGAGCCCGGAGATGCCGGGATAGCTCGAGTCGGCGATCTGGAGCACCGTGTACGTCTCCCACGGGATCTCCCCGAACACCGCCGCCTGCGGCGGGATCGTGCGGCGGAACTGCTGCCACATGTTGGCCCGGTCGCTCCGCGACACGCTCCCCACCGGATAGGTGGCGAAGCGGATCCACCGATCGGCGAACTGCGTGCTGTCGAGCTCGAAGTGCCCCACGAAGAAGGGCATGTCCACCAGGTCGTGATAGTTAGGCGCCGCGTAGGTGCGCGCTCGCCCGGCCGATTTCATCCCGGTGGCCACGATCCATCCGGCTTCGGTCTCCACCCGCACGATGGCGGGGTAGTCCATCGGCCGCCCCTCCGGATACATGAAGACGTTCGTCCCGTTGAAGAGCAGGAAGTCGGGACGCGCCCACGACATCGCGTTGTCCAACGTGTCCGCCAGATAGTCGAACGACACGCGCACCGCGCGCGCGTTCCCGCGGTGAACGCGCCAGCTGTCCTGGTCCATCTTGTCCCAGCGAACGGGCTTCCCGTCCGACTCGGCGGTGAAGTTGATCACCCAGCGCGAGAAAAACGCGAGGTCGTAGGCGCCGGGCGTCCACGCCGGCAGGGAGAGGATCACCGGTCCGCCGCCGGTGACGCGGAAGTCCATGCGCACCTTCATGGTGCGGTTGCGCGCGGTCGCCGCGTCGAAGCTCACCGTGTACACCACCTCCGAGATCGGCGCCGACAGCTCGGCCACCTCGGCCCGAGCTGCCTGCTCGGTCCGCGGATCCCGGCGGGGCTCCACCCGAGACGGGCGGGTTTGGCGTTGAGCCATCAGGGGGGTGACGAGGAGCAGCGCCAGGAGGGAGAGCGCCGCCAGCGCGCGAGCCATGGGTTGGATCATGTCGCCCTTTGCTGGTCCGGAGTCAAATGTCTACACCGCAATATGATGCGTTCTCCGGCGTCGCCGAAAGTGCGGCGTACGACTTGCAAACGAGGGGGGCGATGATGGGACCGACCTGTTTCGCATGGGACGCGCCGTGAGTGGAGGAGCTGAACGCATGGGCCGCACGACACCTCGAAGCGCACGAGGGCAGGGACGTGCTGCCAACGCCTCCGTGCGAACCGAGGTGCTGCCGTTCCCGGTCCTTCGCATCGACGATCAAGGGCGCATCATCGAATCGAACGGGGTGCTGGAGCAGGAGTTGGAGGTCGAGACGCACTCGCTCATCGACCGCTCCCTCCGCGACATCGTCAGCGACGACAGCGGCGCCGAGATCGACCGCGCTCTCTCCACCAGCGAGCCGGACCAGTTGGTCCGGCTCGCCTTCACGGCGGCACCTGGCCGCCTGCTCCGCAGCTTCTTCTTCATCCGGCAGAACGGCGAGCGCTGGCTGGTGGGTCAACCCAACGCCTTCGACGCACGGCGGGAGGAGGAGGCGCGCGCCCACCTGCGGGCGGTAGCGCAGAGCGACGAGTACGCGCGGCTGAGCCGTGAGCTGCGCCGCGCAAACTCCGACCTCGACCGTCGCGCCCAACAGCTCGAGGACGCGACCGCGGCCAAGGCGCGCTTCCTGGCCACCATGTCGCACGAGCTCCGCACGCCGCTCAACGCCGTGCTCGGCTACGCCGGGCTCCTGCGGGATGGCGTGTACGGCAAGGTGAGCGAGCAGCAGGACCGCGCCATCAACTCCATCGTCAGGCGCGCGAAAGACCTTCAACTGCTCATCGACGACGTGCTCGATCTCTCCAAGATCGAAGGTGGCCGCTTCGAGCTTCGCGTCGACGTGTTCGATCCCTCGACGGTGATCGATGAAGTGCGCGACGAGATGAGCGGTCCGGCCGGCGCCAAGCAGCTGAGCGTGGTGGTGCGGTACGACCTCCGTCGCACCGTTTGCGCCGACCGCGCCAAGTACAAGCACGTGCTGCTCAACCTCGTGTCCAACGCCGTGAAGTTCACGCCGCGGCGCGGCGAGATCGAGATCTCGCTCCAGGCGGGGCCTCATGAGACGTTCATCACGCGTGTGCGAGACACGGGCATCGGGATCGATCCTCGCAACGTGGACGCCATCTTCCACGCATTCGAGCAGGTGGAGAGCGGCACGACGCGACGCTTCGGCGGCATCGGGCTGGGACTGTCGCTGGCGCGGCGCACGCTCGAGCACATGGGGGGCTCGATCGAGGTGGAGAGCGCCCCCGGAGAGGGGACCACGTTCACGATGCGGCTCCCGATCCGGCTCGATGCCGATCGCGTTCCCGGGGTGCTGGAGGAGGTCCCGAGCGAGTTCGGCAGCGGCGATCCGGTGGTGCTGGCGATCGACGACGACCCGGAGGTGATCGCGCTCCTCCGCGACTCGCTGGCGCCCGCGCATTTTCACGTGGTGGGCGCGCTCAACGGCGATCGCGGACTCGAGCTGGCGCGCATCCTCAGGCCCTTCGCCATCACCCTCGACATCATGATGCCGGAGAAGGACGGCTGGCAGGTGTTGCGCGAGATCAAGTCCGACCCCGCGATCTCCGAGATCCCGGTGATCATCATGTCGATCGTCTCCGAGCGCGCGCTCGGCTTTTCGTTAGGCGTGACCGAGTATCTGGTGAAGCCGGTGGACCGTGGCGTGCTCATCGGCGTGCTGGAGCGCCTGCGGAAGCGGCAGGGGGCGCTGACCGTGCTGGTGGTGGACGACGACTACGACGCGCGCGTGCTCATGAGCGACCTGCTGGAGTCGCTCGGCTACCGCGTGCGGGCGGCCGGGTCGGCGAGCGAAGCCGCGGAGCTGCTCGGCGCCGAGGTTCCCGACGTGCTCTTCCTCGACCTGACGATGCCGTCCGAGCAGGTGGGACCGCTGCTGGAGGCGCTGTCGAGCGACGCACGCTACACGTCCACACGGGTGGTGGCGGTGACGCGCGCCGATGGCTCCCTCCCCCGCCACGACTGGCTGGACCGCGCCGCCGCCCGCGTGGTCTTCAGGTCGCAGCCAAAGCCGGACGAGCTGCTCAAGGAGCTCAGGACGGCGCTGGGGACGATTCCCGCGTGAGCGAGCCGGCCGAGGAGTAGACGAGTGCGGAGCGGAATGCCGGGAGCGCCGGCACGACCCGTGACCTCCGCATCCGCCTGCGCCCCGCTCCGCTCGTCCCGCTCCCCGCGGCCGTCTGTGCAAGCCCGTCCCGGTCGCACGTCTCATCTCCGTACTCCGAGACGAGGATCACATGCGTGCGATGTGGGTGTTCGCGGGGGCGTGCGCGCTCTCCGCGCTGAGCGGTTGCCAGAACGACGCGCTGAAGGGCGTCGGTGTAGCGAGCGGGAGGGACGGAGCCTCGCCAGAGAGTAGCGGCGACATGGCGAAGGTCACCGGCAACGTCGCCGGCGTCATGGCGTCGCAGGCGACCAGTGGCGCAGCGGTTCGGCAGCTCCCCGTTGGGTTCGCGTCCGACTCGATCGTCCCGGCCATGGTGATCCGCACCGGGCAGGCCAGCATCGAGGTGGACTCCCTCGAGCCGGCGATCGCACTCGTCAGGCAGCTGGCCCAGCGGCTGGGTGGCTACGTGGCCAACTCCTCCTTGCAGGCGGGGCACGACCAGGTGCGCTCGGCCACGCTGGAGGTGAAGGTCCCCGCCAGCCGCTTCGACCAGGCGCTGACCGGGCTCCAGCCGGTCGGGAAGGTCGAGTACGTGAACAGCACCGCCGAGGATGTGGGGGAGGAGTTCGTGGACATCCAGGCGCGCGTGTCGAACGCGCGGCGGCTGGAGCAGCGGCTGATCGAGCTGCTCGCCACCAGGACGGGGAAGCTGGCCGATGTGCTCTCGGTGGAGCAGCAACTGGCGCGCGTGCGCGAGGAGATCGAGCGCATGGAAGGTCGGATGCGCTACCTGCGCACGCGAAGCGCGGTGAGCACCCTCGCCGTCACCGTGCACGAGGAGACTCCGGTGCTGGCCGGAGACGGGAGCTGGGGGGTCCTCGCCGAGTCGCTCGAGCAGGCGTGGCGCAACTTCATCGGCTTTCTGGCCGCCTCCATCCAGGCGTTGGGCGTGCTCATCCCGGTGGGCGTCATCATCGGCGTGCTGGTCGCCATCGCGCGGCGCTACCTGCCGCGACGTCCTCCCCCGCCGGCCACCACCTGACGCGGAGGCGGCTGGCGCCACTCGACGGCATCGCCGCATATTCTCCGCATGAGACCTTCCTTGCTGACGAGCGCCCTCGCGGCGCTCGTCTGCACATCGTCCTCGGCGACCGCGCAGTCGGCCACCGCCGAGCTCATCGTGCACAACGCGCGCATCTACACGGTGGACCGGATGCACCCCGTCGCGCGCGCCATGGCCGTGCGCGGCGGCCGCATCGTCTTCGTGGGCGCCGAGCGCGGCGCCATGGCGCTCCGCGGCGGCGGCACACGCGTGGTGGACCTCCAGGGGAAGACCGTCATCCCCGGAATGGTCGACGCACACGCGCATCTCGCCGGCCTCGGCACGTCGCTCCGAATCGTGAATCTGGTCGGCACCAGATCGGTGGACGACGTGATCGCGCGCGTCGCCGCGCGGGCGAAGGAGGTGCCGCGCGGGAGCTGGATTCTGGGGCGCGGATGGGACCAGAACGACTGGCCCGACACGCGCTTCCCCACGCACGAGGCGCTCTCGCGGGCGCTGCCTGACCATCCCGTGTACCTCACACGCGTCGACGGGCACGCGGCGTTCGTGAACGAGGCGGCGTTGCGCGCGGCGAGCATCGGGGCCGATACGCCCGACCCGGACGGCGGCCGCATCCTCCGCGGCGCCAATGGCGCGGCGACGGGCGTGCTCGTCGATCGCGCGCAGCTGATCGTGAATCGCGTGATCCCTCCTCCGTCGCGACAGGAGCAGCGCGCTTCGATTCTGGCGGCGGTTCGAGAGGCGAACCGCTGGGGGCTCACCGGCATCCACGATGCCGGGGTGGCTCGCGCCACCATCGACCTGTACGAGGAGCTCGCCAAGGCGGGTGAGTACACGCTGCGGAACTACGTCATGGTGGCGAACGACTCGGCGGACATCGGCCACTACCTGGCGCGTGGTCCGCAGAGCGGGCTGTACGACGGTCACCTCTGGATCCGGAGCATCAAGGTGGTGGCCGACGGCGCGCTGGGGTCGCGTGGTGCCGCGCTGCTCGAGCCGTACAGCGACGATGCGGGGAATTCGGGGCTGGAGGTGACGCCGGCGCAGCGGATCCGGGCGATCGCGATTCAGGCGTTACGCCGAGGGTTCCAGGTGAACACGCACGCCATCGGCGATCGCGCCAATCGAACCGCGCTCGACGCGTATGCCGCGGCGCTGGCGGAGGTGCCGGTGGCCGATCATCGCTTTCGCGTGGAGCACGCCCAGATCCTGCATCACGAGGACATCCCCCGTTTCAGCGAGCTGGGGGTGATCCCGTCGATGCAGGCCAGCCACCAGACGAGCGACATGTACTGGGCCGGGAATCGCATCGGCTCCGGCCGCCTGCTCGGCGCCTACGCCTGGCGATCGCTGCTCGACCTGGGCAACATCATCCCGAACGGGAGCGACTTTCCGGTGGAGGCGGTGAACCCGCTCATCTCCTTCCACGCGGCGGTGTCGCGTCAGGATGCGAACGACTGGCCGGCGGGCGGATGGTTTCCGGAGCAGCGGATGACGAGAGAGGAGGCACTGGAATCGATGACGATCTGGCCGGCGTATGCCGCGTTCCAGGAAAGGGAGCTGGGCTCGCTCTCCGTCGGGAAGTACGCCGACTTCGTGGTGCTCGACCAGGACATCATGCGTGTGGCGCCGTCGGCGATCCTGGCCACGCGGGTGCTGGCCACCTACATCGGCGGGCGCGCCGTGTACGAGGCTCGTTAGGCATGATGGACCCCTATCGTCCGGGGCGCCCGGGGCCTTCGTCCACGGCGCAGCTCTCGATCATTCGCGTGGCGATGCTCGCCGGCGTGCTCATGTTCGGGGGCGTGGTCTGGTGGCTGCGCCGGGGAGGCTCGGCGGCCGACGTGGATCCCTCCGTGATCGGCAACGTCCGCGTGCTCGCCGCCGTCTGGCTGGCAGTGTCGGTGAGTGGACTGGCGGCGCTGTTCGCGCTCACCAGCCGGGAGGTGAACGAGGCCAGGCGGCGCACGCTCAGCATCATCGCCTGGGCGCTGGGCGAGGGCGCGGCGCTGGCGGGAGGCGTCGTGTTCCTGGTGGCCGGCGACGCGCGCTGGTACCTGGGCGGCGTGTTCGTGCTGCTGCTGGCCTTCGTCCTCTTTCCCGCGCGCCGCCGCGACTGATCGCATCGATGCGGATCGTCTCTCTCCTCCCGGCGGCAACCGAGACTGTGGCGTTGCTGGGGAGGGAGGACGCGCTGGTCGGGGTCACCCACGAATGCGACTGGCCGCCTTCGGTACGCACGCTCGGACGCGTCACGCGGAGCGCGATAGACGGGACGATGGCGCCCGGCGTGGTGGATCGGGTGGTGCGGGAGGCGAGCGCGCGCGGTGAGGCGCTCTTCGAGCTCGACGCCGCGCGAATCCGGGAGCTCGCGCCCGACGTGATCCTCACCCAGGCGGTGTGCGACGTGTGCGCGGTGAGCGACACCGACGTCCGCGCGATCGCGGCGTCGATGGACCGCTCGCCGGCGGTGGTGACGCTTTCGGGGACCACGCTCGAGGGCGTGCTCCGCGACATCGCGCTGGTGGCGGAAGCGATCGGCGTGCCCGACGACGGCGCGCGTGCGGAAGCGAAGCTGCGCGGGCGCATGCGCGCGGTGCGAGAGCGGGTGGGGCCGACCGCACGCCCTCGCGTGGCGGTGATCGAGTGGACGGACCCGCTGTACACCGCGGGCCACTGGACGCCGGAGATCGTGGACCACGCCGGCGGGGAGGACGTGGTCGCGCGCGCGGGGGAGCATTCGCGCCGCATCGAGGCAGAGGCGCTTCGCCGGGTGGAGCCCGACGTGCTCGTTCTCGCGCCCTGCGGCTACGATGTCGCGCGCGCGGCCGCCGAGGGTGAGCGTTTGTTGGCCGAGGATGGGTGGGAGTGGGCTCGCGCTCGGCGCGTGTGGGCGGTGGATGCCAACGCGCTGGTGAGTCGTCCAGGGCCACGCCTGGTGGACGGGATCGAGACCTTCGCCGCGTTGCTGCACCCTTCCCTCTTTCCTCCGCCGCGCGCCGAGCAGGCGCTGGAGTTGCAGGGCGCGCTGACGACGCGTTGACGCCGGTCCCGCAGCTTCCAATCCACTCCACATGCTCTCTTCCGACTCGCTCTCCTTTTTGAAACGGCTGCTCGACACGCCGGGGCCATCGGGCTTCGAGAGCGCGCCGGCGAAGATCTGGCGGGCGGAGGCCGAGCGCTTTGCCTCCGACGTGCGCGGCGACGTCGCCGGCAATTCCATGGCGACGGTGAATCCCGATGGCGCGCCCACCATCCTGCTCGCCGGTCACATCGACGAGATCGGCGTCATCGTCACGCACATCGACGACGACGGCTTCGTGTACATCGCCGGCATCGGCGGATGGGACGCGCAGGTGCTGGTGGCGCAGCGCATCCGCTTCCTGGGACGCGGCGGCGACGTGTTCGGCGTGGTGGGCAAGCGGCCGATCCATCTCATCAAGCCCGACGATCGTGAGAAGGCGACCAAGCTCACCGAGCTGTGGGTGGACATCGGCGTGCGCACGCGCGCCGAGGCGGAGGAGCGGCTGGGCGTGGGCGACGCCGGCGTGATCGACTCGCGGACGATGGACTTCCCCGACGGCCGCCTGGTGTCGCGCTCCATCGACGACCGCATCGGCGCCTTCATCGCGCTGGAAGCGCTGCGTCGTTACGCCGAGAAGCCGGGAGCGGCACGGGTGGTGGCGGCCGCCACCACGCAGGAGGAGATTGCCTGGCACGGCGGCGGCGCGCTCGTCTGCGCCACCTGCGTCAACGCGCGGATGGCGATCGTGATCGACGTGACGCACGCCACCGACTTTCCCACCGCCGAGAAGAAGGAGCAGGGTGACCACAAGCTCGGCGGCGGGCCGGTGCTGACGCGCGGCTCGATCATCTCACCGGTGGCGTTTCGGATGATGATGGACACCGCCAGGTCGCTGGAGATTCCGGTGAGCGTGCAGGCGGCGGCGCGCGACACGTCCACCGACGCCGATGCGATTCACATCGCGCGCGAGGGGATCGCTACGGCGCTGCTGTCGATTCCCAACCGCTACATGCACACACCCAACGAGATGGTGAGCCTCGTGGATGTGGATCGGGCGGCGACGTTGATCGCGGAGTGCTGCCGCAGGGTGAGTGAACAAACGGATTTCACCGCGCGTTGAGCCGAGCGACGCCTTCACGGGCCCGACCTTTGCCGCACGAGCCGTAGCTTCGCCACTCACCTCCGGAGGGCACGTGAGAGCGTTCTACAATCCATCGCTTGGGTTGCTGGTGCTGCGCCTCGGGCTCGGAATCATCTTCATGGCGCACGGCGCGCAGAAGCTGTTCGGCTGGTTCGGCGGCGCCGGGATCGAGGGAACCGCCGGTTTCTTCGCCAGCCTCGGCATTCCCGCGCCGGAGATCCTGGCGTGGGTCGTGGCGATCCTCGAGGTGTTCGGAGGATTGCTGGTGATCCTCGGGATGTTCACCCGCGTGATCCCGGCGTTCCTGGCGATCGACGTGACGGTGGCGCTTTTCACCGTCCACCTCCCTGCCGGGTTCTTCGTCAAGCCGCAGGGACCGGACGGCATAGAGTTCGTCCTGATCATGGCAGTGGCCTCCCTCACCCTCGCGTTCTCCGGGGCGGGCGCCTACTCGCTGGATGCGAAGCGGGAGGGACCGACGGGAGCGGAGGCGGTTCCGATCTAAGGAGGAGGGTAGGAACTGCGAACAGCGCGGCATTAGGCATTCGGCATTCGGCATTAGGGTCTAGGCGCAGAGATTCCGTCGCGGGAGCCCGAATGCCCAATGCCGAATGCCTAATGCCGCCGCTGCTGTTCGCTGTTCTCCTCCCTCCTCCCTCCTCCCTCCTCCCTGCTGTTAGGGTGCGCTCGTCACCGCCCCGCTCTTCGCTCGCTGCACCATCTCTCGGACGTCGGCCAGGAGCCGCGGGGCATCGAAGACGATGCCGTCCTTGATCGTGTACTTCACACCGCCGCGACGAACCATCTTGCCGTTCTCGAGCACGTCGATGCCGGTTGCGTAGAGTGCCTTCATGTTGTGCAGCGGGTTGCCGTCCACGATCGCCAGGTCGGCCTCGTAGCCGGGACGGACCACGCCGGTGGTGGGGAGGCCGAGGAGCTTGGCGCCGTTCGAGGTGGCGTGCTTGATCACCGCCAGTGGAAGGAATCCGGCCTCCTGGTGCATCTCCATCTCGCGGATGGTGGTGAAGCCGTAGAGTTGATAGATGAATCCCGCGTCGGATCCCACCGTGACGTTGCCGCCGCGCGCCTCGTACTCGCGCACCCAGCGCATCCAGATGCGGTAGTTCTCCCGCCACCGGATCTCGTCCGCCGTCGTCCAGTCGAAGAAATACGAGCCGTGCCGCTTGGGGTCGGGCTCGAAGTTCGCCAGCAGCTGCGGCAGGGCGTAGTCGGCGAACCAGGGTTGCGTGCGGGCGCGCGAGAGATCGCGGTTGGCCTCGTAGATGGCGAAGGTCGGGTCCCAGGTGACATCGTGCGCCAGCATCGAGTCGAGCACCGCCGAGAGGCGTGCCGAGTCTGCCTGACGCCAGAGATCGCCGGCCCAGCGGAAGCGATCGAGCTCGTCGTCGTAGCTGTAGCCGGCCGGAAAATCCTGACCGCCCGGTATGGCCGCGTCGGGGATGCCGTACCAGTGCTCGATGGAGCGCACGCCGAGGCGCACCGCGTCGAGCGCTTTGACCTGCTGGACCTTGAGATCGGTGGCGACGGGCAGCTCGAGCTTCTTCGCCTCGTCGGCGATGGCCTCCCACACCTCCGGCGGGTTGATGAACACCTTGAGGCCGCGCGCGCCCTTGGCCTTCAGGGTGCGCACCTTCGTCCGCGCCTCGTCGGGCGAGCTCGCGCTCACGGTGGCGAAGGGGATGATGGTCGGCGCCGCGATGCGGTTCTCGGCGGAGAGTCGGGCGTGCGCCGCGATCGTATCCACACCCTCCGAGGAGCCGGGATCTCGAATGGTGGTGACGCCGTGCGCGAGCAGGAGCTTGTAGACGTAGTCCTTGGGCATCGCCTTGCCGTCGCGGGCGAACTGGATGTGCGCGTGCACGTCGATGATCCCCGGCATCACGTACATCCCCTGGCCGTCGATCACCCGGTCGAATGGCCCCTTGATGGCGCTGGCGGCATCGGTGAGCGCCGCGATCTCGGTCGGCCTCGTCTCCTGGATGGCGGCGATCTTCGCCCCTTCCACCAGGATGTCCATCGGCCCGCGTGCCGGCGTACCGCTGCCGTCGACGATGAAGACGTTGCGGATGAGGAGGCGACCGTAGCGCTGCCCGGTGGACGGCGCGGGCGCCTGCGCCGGGAGCTCGAGCGCCAGGGCGGCCAAGACGATTGCGGTCAGGAGCGATCTCATGGTCGTGTCGAAGGAGAGGTCCGAAGTTAGGAGGACCCACAACCCATCGCAAATCTACCCCTTGCCACACAAGGGGTGTGGTCCTATACTCCCATAGAAACCATAGGGGACTGCCGCCATGCCCGAGTCCGAGCTCGATGTCCTCCGGGGCACGCTCGACCTCCTCATCCTCAAGGGCCTCACCTGGGGACCACGCCACGGCTATGCGATTGCCGACTGGATCTCCGAGGTGACCGATGCCGCGCTGCTGGTCGAGGAAGGCACGCTCTACCCGGCGCTCCATCGGCTCGAGCGCAAGGGATGGGTGCAATCGGAGTGGGGAGTCTCCGGGAACAAGCGCAAGGCCAAGTTCTATCGCCTGAGCGCGCGCGGGCGGAATCAGCTCCGTGTGGAAGCGTCGAGCTGGCAGCGCTACGTGCAGGCCATCACCAAAGCACTCGGCGCCTCGGCGCCCGGTACGGCCTGATGGACGGCGGCTGGCGGCGCGCGTTCCGCCTCCCGGCGGGCGCCAGCCGGATTCGGCGCGAGGTGGATGATGAGCTCGCCTTCCACCTCGAGATGCGAGAGCAGCAGCTCATCGCCGGCGGTATGGACCCCGACACCGCGCGCCGGCAGGCGCGTCGGCAGTTCGGCAACGTCGAGGCCATCCGCCGGCGCTGCCTCACCCTGGACACCGAGATGGAGCGTGACATGCGACGCGCCGACCTGATGGAGGAGCTGCGACGCGACCTCGCCTACGCGCTCCGCGCCCTTGGATCGCAGCGTGGGTTCACCGCGGTGGTGATCCTCACGCTCGGCATCGGCATCGGGGCGACCACCGCCATCTTCTCCCTCGTCGATGCGCTCCTCCTGCGCCCGATCCCGGTATCGCGGCCAGAGCAGCTCATCACCATCGGCCAGGCGACGTGGGTGGGCGCGCGGGTGACCGGCGGACCCACCCTCGACATCTTCTCCTACCCGCTGTATCGCGACCTCCGGGAGCGGAATCGGCTCGTCTCCGGGCTGCTGGCCAGCGGACGCACCGGACGGCTGACGGCGATCATCCCGCACTCGCCGTCGCGCCCGGCGTCGGACAGCGCGACCGGAGGGGGGGAGGAGCGCCCGCGCGGGCGCTTCGTGTCCACCAACTACTTCTCCGTTCTCGGCGTCCCCGCCACGCGCGGCCGCGTATTCACCCCCGACCCGCGTGACGGCGCGGACGAGCCGGTGGTGGTGATCAGCCACGGCTACTGGCAGCGGCGCTTCGCGCTCGACCCCGGCGCCGTAGGCCGGACGATCACGCTCAACGACGTGCCGGTGACGATCATCGGTGTGGCGCCGGAGGGGTTCTTCGGCGAGATCGTGGGACAGGCGCCGGACCTGTGGATCCCGATCGGTCTCCAGCCGCGGCTCATGCCTAACGAGTCATACCTGGAGGATCGACAGGTCAGCTGGCTGCTGCTCATGGGGCGGCTCGCTGCCGGCGTCACGGTGGCCCAGGCACGTTCCGGATTCAACCAGCTCGCCCGCCAGCTGCTGGACGAGAACTCGGGGCGGGCGGCGCGGCCGGCCACGGAGACGGCGCGCGCACCGGCGAGCGAGGTGTCCGTTCTGCCGGGGGACAAGGGGTTCTCCCGACTGCGCCACACTTTCGGGCCGGCGCTGCTCGTGCTCATGGCCGCCGTGGTGCTGGTGCTGTTGATCGTGTGCGCCAACGTCGCCAATCTCCTTCTCGCGCGCGCAGCGGCGCGGCGGGGGGAGGTGGCGGTGCGGCTGGCGCTCGGCGCCGGCCGCGCCAGACTGGTCAGGCAGCTACTCATCGAGAGCATGGTGCTGGCCGCGATGGGCGCTCTGCTCGGGCTGGTCATCGCGTCGTGGGGGAGCACCACGCTCCTGCGCACGGCGTCGCCCACCGGCGCGCCCATCCCGCTGGCGACGCAGCTCGATCCGCGCGTGCTCGGCTTCGCATCAGGCGTGGCGCTCGTCACCGTGCTCCTGTTCGGCCTGGCGCCGGCGCTGCGGGCAACCCGCCTGGAGCTGGCAGACGCGCTCAAGTCACGCACCCGGGGCGCCACCGGCGGCTCGCTCGGCGCGCTCGGTCACGGGCTGGGGCCGGGAAAGCTGCTGGTGGTCGGTCAGGTGGCGCTCTCGGTGTTGCTGCTGGTGAGCGCCGGGTTGCTGCTGCGCACGACGCAGCGATTGGCCACCGCCGACGTCGGCTATGAGCGGGATGGGCTGGTCATCGTCAAGGTGGCGAGCTCCGAGGCCGGCTACGAAGGCGATCGCCTCGCGGGGCTGGCCCGTGCGCTTCATGAGCGCTTCCGCGCCGTACCAGGCGTGAGTGCCGTCACCTATTCCGAGAACGGGCTCTTCAGCGGAACCGAGTCATCCACCACGCTGAGCATCGCGGGCTTCGTCGCCTCCACCGAAGAGGATACCTCGGTGAACTACGACCACGTGGGACCGGACTACCTTGCCACCATCGGCGCGCGCCTGCTGCGGGGCCGGGACATCCGAGAAGACGATCTCGCCGGTCGGCATCGGGTGGTGGTGATCAACGACGCCATGGCGCGCTTCTACTTCCCCGGACAGGATCCGATCGGCCGCCACATCGTGATCGACTCGATCGAGCACGAGATCGTGGGCGTGGCCGCCGACGTAAAGGGGAACGTCATTCGAGAGGCACCGACGCGGCGTCTGTACGCGCCCTTCCAGCAGATGATCGGTGAGATCGCCTCGCTGCACTACGAGCTTCGCGTGGCCGGCAACGTCGAGGGGATTGCCGACCGGATTCGCTCGGAGAGCGCGCTGGTCGATGCCTCGGTCCGCATCGCCAGCGTGGACCGCCTGGTGCATCTCATGCGCCAGTCGATAGCCGAGGAGCGTCTGTTCGCCCGACTGGCGACTCTCTTCGGAGGGCTGGCGCTGCTGCTGGCGCTGATCGGTCTCTACGGCGTGATGACGTACGCGATCGTCAGGCGGACCGCCGAGTTCGGACTTCGCATGGCCCTCGGTGCCGGACCGGGGGACGTCCTCTCGCTGGTGCTGCGCGAATCGCTCTGGCTGGTGACCCTTGGAGCACTGTTGGGCGTCCCCGCCGCCGTCACCGCCGCGCGCCTGCTCCGCTCCCAGCTCTTCGGCGTCACTCCGGTAGACCCGCTCATTATCCTGGCCGTGCTCGCCCTCCTCACGCTCTGCGGCGCGCTGGCTGCCCTCCTCCCCGCCAGCCGGGCGTCGAGGGTGGACCCGCTGGAGGCGCTGAGGGCGGAGTAGAGGGAATTGGGAGCTGGGAAAGCGAAGGGCCGCCGAATCCCGGCGGCCCTTCCTGCGTTTCGAAGATCCTGATCTCCCAAAGCCGGACCCTCATGCCTCGTCTACGGCCGGCTGCGCGCCGCTTTCGCGCTTCTTGCCGAGGAGCACCCAGGCGGCGGCGCCGCGGACGTCCTTCTCCTTGTCGCGGAGGAGCGATTGGAGGGTGGCGATGGCCAGCGGCGTCTTGGCCTCGGCCAGCGCGTGGACCGCGGCCGCGCGCAGCGACGCCTTGTTCTTCTTGAAGAGGCGGGCATCGGGCTTGGCGATCGTCACCAGCTTCTGCACGGCATCCGGCGTCCCGATCTGCCCCAGCGCGGTCAGCATCGCCATCTGCACGCGGATGTCTTCCTCGCGGTCGATCGCCTTGATCAGCGAGGCGGCGGAGCGGGCGCCGCGCGTGCTCCCGAGCGCCGCAGCGGCGCGCTCGCGCACCTCGGGGGAGGCGTCACGCAGCGCCACGCGCAGCCCCTTGGCGGCGACTCCGGTGCCGATCTTGGCCAGCGCGCCGGCCGCGGCGGCGCGCACGCGCTCGTCCTCGTGATCCAGGAGCCGCGTGAGCTGCGCATCGGCATCGGTCACGCGCAGCTCGCCTAACAAGTCGCAGGCGTTGCGCACCACGTACCAGCGCTCATCGCCCAGCATGAAGAGCAGGACGCGCACGCCGGAGCGGCAGTTGAGCATCGCATCGAAATAGGCGCGCCGATCGGAGATCGAGCCGGCCGACACCAGCGCCTCCACCAACGCCTCGGCGCCCGCGTCTTCGGCGCGGGCGATGATGGACAGGTACTGCTCGTAGTTCTCGCGACGGCGCGGCAGGAGCGAGATCACGGCGCGCAACACGCCCGGCGTGCAGAGACGACGGATGGCGAGCCCGTACGACCGCTTCACCGCGCGGTCCTCGGTTCCGGCCTCGCGCAGCACCAGGCCGTGGAAGATCTCCGCCACCAGATCCACGCGCTCCTTGCGCGCCGAGTCGTTGGCGAGCTGCACCAGCGTATCGAGCTGCCTGGTGAGCGCGGTCGGCGTGTGGGCCGCGTCGAGCAGCTCGAAGTGCTTCTGCATGGAGACCTTGGGCGCCTCCACGGCCGAGAAGGACTGGAACATCTTGTCGGCGTCCTGCTCGCGATAGAGGTCCCGTTCCTCTTCCTCGACGTCCCCGTCCGCTTCCGGCGCAGGGCGAGGTGGAAGGTGCAGGACGGAGTGTGCCTCGTCAGGCACGACGGCCGGCGTGGCCGCCGGCGGCGTCTCCAGGCGAACGGCGATGCGCCGCGCCTCGAACACCTCGAGCTTCTTCTGGATGTTGCGACCGCCGTCACCAGGCACGGGCGCGCCCGCCAGGATGCGCGACAGGCACAGCAGATCGGCCGGCGAAGCGTTCTGCTCGGCCGTCAGCTCGACCACCGAGTGCTCCATCAGCTGGGCCGTGAGGTCCTGCGCGCCGCTGAACTTGTCCGACAGGACCGATCCATTCACCACCAGCCGCCAGTCTCGGGAAGCCAGCGTGACGGCGCCCTCGCGCGAGGCATTGACCAGCGCGCGCAGCGTGGCGAGCTGCGCGTCATAGGCCGTCACGTCGTTGAGCAGCAACCAGATGAGTCGCGCGAAGTGCCGCGCGAAAGCGACCGGGTAGTCGGTGCCGGCTTCCGCCAGCGATTCTTTGGGATACGTCACGCGCCGGGAGGAAAGGAGGTGGACGTTAGGTGCCGCGCGCCCGTTCCATAGATGATGCCCGACCCCCCGCAATCGTCACGACGCGATCGCACGCCCGTCGGGCAAAGACCCGGTCATGGGTGATGACCGCCGCGGCTCCCCGGCGCCGCTGCAGCTCCAGGGCGCGCGCGATGTGCATTCGTCCCTCCGCGTCCTGCCCGGCCGTCGGCTCGTCGAGCAGGAGCACGCGCGGTCGGCCGGCCAGCGCGGCGGCGATCGCCAGGCGGCGCTGTGCCTGCGGCGTCAGGTCGGCCGGATGGCCGCGCTCTTCCCCCGACAACCCCACCGCCTCGAGCGCCTCCGCGGCGCTCGCGCGCGCCGCCTCGTCAGGCAGGCCCAGCGCCC
>DATFFZ010000047.1:0-24992 GCA_035249845.1 Gemmatimonadaceae bacterium | reverse complement strand
GAGAGAGCGCTCCGCGCGGCGACGTAGGCGGCGCGGTCGGTCACGAACCAGGTGAGCCGGACCACGTGGGCGGGCGTCGCGCCGCCGGCGGCGAGCACCGAGATGACGTTCTCCAGCGCGCGGTCGGCCTGGGCCGCGAAGTCGCTCGACACCAGGCGCTCGGTGGCCGGGTCCCAGCCGATCTGCCCGGAGACGGCTACGATGCGTCCGGTGGCGGCCACGCCGTTCGAGTAGCCGCGCGGGCGCGGCCAGTCGGGTGGGTTCACGATCTCCATCACGCGCTCCGAGGCGACTCGGCGCGGAGACGGAAGCGCTGCAGCTTCCCGGTCTCCGTCTTGGGGAGCGAGCGCACGAACTCGATCGCCCGCGGGTACTTGTACGGCGCGATCTGCGCCTTGACCCACTCCTGGAGCTCCTTCACGCGCGCGTCGCCGGCGTCGAACCCCTCGCGGAGCACGATGAACGCCTTCACCAGGTGGCCGCGCTCCTCGTCAGGCACCCCCACCACGCCGCACTCCAGCACGCACGGATGATCGAGCAGGGCGTTCTCCACCTCTGGACCGGAGATCTTGTAGCCCGATGAGACGATGAGATCGTCGGTGCGCGCCTGATACCAGAAGTAGCCGTCCTCGTCCAGCCGGTACGAATCGCCAGGCAGGTTCCAGCCGTGCTTCACGTAGGCGGCCTGCCGCTCCACGTTGTCGAGATAGCGGCAGCCGGTGGGCCCGCGCACGGCGAGGTGACCGATGGCGCCGGGCGGCAGCGGCTGGCCGTCGTCATCGATGATGCGCGCCTCGTAGCCGGGCACGGTACGCCCGGTGGAGCCGGGACGGAGCTGCTCCTCCGGCGCGCTGATGAAGATGTGCAGCATCTCGGTCGATCCGATCCCGTCGATGATCCTGATCCCGGTGGCCTCCTCCCACTTCCTGAACGTGGCCAGCGGCAGGTGCTCGCCGGCCGACACGCACTTGCGGAGCGAGGAGAGGTCGAAGTCCTTCGCCATCCCGGCCATGGTGCGATACGCGGTGGGCGCGGTGAAGCAGACAGTGGCGCGAAAGTCCTGGATCCCCTGGATGAGGTTGGGCGGCGTCGCCTGCTCCAGCAGCAGCGTGGACGCGCCTATTCGCATCGGGAAGAGCAGCAATCCGCCCAGCCCGAAGGTGAAGGCCAGCGGCGGCGACCCACAGAAGAGGTCGTCGGGGCCGGCACGCAGCGTGGAGCGCGGAAAGAGGTCGCAGATCGCCAGCACGTCGCGGTGGAAGTGCATGGTCCCCTTCGCCTGTCCGGTCGTGCCGGAGGTGAAGGCGATGATCGCCACGTCGTCGGACGCGGTCCGCACGACGTCGAACGTCGCCGGTTTCCGCGCCATCAGAGCTTCGAGTCCGTCGGCGGCGTCGGTGCCGTAGTGCACGGTGCGCTCCAGCACCCTGGCCTGCGCGCCTGCCTGTTCCAGCTCCGCGGCGACGGCCGCGTCGGTGAGCGCCAGACGGATCTGCGCCTTGTCCATGATGTACGACAGCTCCCGGGCGCGAAGGAGCGGCATGGTGGCCACGCAGATCGCGCCGGCCTTGAGCACCGCAAACCAGCACGCGGCCAGCATCGGGGAGTTCGCGCCCCGCAGCAGCACGCGGTTTCCCGGCACCACGCCCAGCTCCTCCACCAGCACCCGCGCGATCCGGTTCGACCTCTCCATCAGCTCCCGGTAACTCCAGGTGGCCGCGGGACTCCGGATGGCGATGCGGTCGCCGCGTCCCTCGGCCACGTGGCGGTCGAGCAGCTCCGCCGCGCAGTTGAGCTGCTCGGGGTAGCCGAGCTCGGGGCGCACCGAGTAGTCCATCGGCGGCCACATCTCCACCGGGGGCAGATGATCGCGCGCGAAGGTGTCCAGGTGGGCGGAACGGGGCATCCCTCAGTCTCCTCGCCGGTGTCCGGCGGCCTTCAGCACCTCTCCGGCGATCACCAGCTTCTGGATCTCGCTCGTGCCTTCGTAGATGCGGAGCGCGCGGATCTCCCGGTACAGGCGCTCCACCGGCGAGCCCGAAACCACGCCGCGCCCGCCCAACAACTGCACCGCATCGTCGATCACGCGCTGCGCGCTCTCGGTGGCGTGGAGCTTGGCCATGGCCGCCTCCCGCGTGATGCGCGGCGCGCCGGTGTCGCGCGCCCACCCGGCGCGGTACACCAGAAGCGCGCTGGCGTCGATGGCCAGCGCCATCTCGGCGAGCCGCGCTTTGGTGAGCTGGAACTCGGCCAGCGCCTGGCCGAACGCCTGACGAGCGATCACCCACGCCAGCGCCTCGTCGAGCGCGCGTCGGGCGAAACCGAGCGCGGCGGCGCCCACCGTCGGGCGAAAGACATCCAGCGTGGCCAGCGCCACCTTGAGCCCGTCCCCCGGCGCGCCGAGCAGCCGGTCCGATGTCACGCGGCAACCATCGAGCACCACCGTCCCCAGCGGGTGAGGGGCGATGACCTCGATCGTCTCCCGTACGTCGAGCCCGCGCGCGTCGGCATCCACCAGAAACGCGCCGAAGGCGCGCTCCCCCTCCTCCGGCATCCGGCAGAACACCACGTAATGGTCGGCGATCCCGGCGTTCGAGATCCACGTCTTCTCTCCATGCAGCACGTAACCGCTCCCGTCCCGCCGGGCGGTGGCGCGCATGGCCGCCACGTCCGAGCCCGCCTCCGATTCGGAGATGGCGAAGGCGGCCACCGCCTCACCGTCGCGCACCGGAGGGAGGTAGCGTCGCTTGACCTCCTCGGAGCCGAAGAGGGAGATCGGGCCGCTCCCCAGCCCCTGCATGGCGAAGGCGAAGTCGGCCAAACCGGCGCGTCGCGCCAGCGTCTCTCTCGTCAGGCAGAGCGAGCGCACATCGAGCCTGTCGTGCGCTCCGCCGTGCTCGGCCGGAACGACGTACCGGAGCCACCCTCCCCGCCCGAGCTGCCTGACGAGGCCGCGACAGGCCTCGCCGATCTTCTCGCGCGGCGGCTCCTCCCCGTCCACCTCCGCCTCCGCCCACGACTCCAGCTTCCGCGCCAGCGCGCGGTGCGAGTCGTCGAAGAAGGGCCAGGAGAGGAAGGAGGCGTCGGCCACTAGTTCCCCTCGAACACGGGACGCCTCTTGGCGGCGAAGGCTTCGTACGCGCGCCCGTAATCCTCCGTCTGCATGCAGATCGCCTGCGCCTGCGCCTCGGCCTCGATGGCCTCGTCGATGCCCATCGACCATTCCTGGTGCAGGCAGCGCTTGGTCATGGCGTGGGCGAAGGTCGGGCCGTCGGCCAGCTGCGCGGCGAGCGCCCGCGCCTCCGACAGCAGCGACTCCGGAGACAGCAGGCGATTGTAGAACCCCCAGCGCTCCGCTTCCTCGCCACCCATGCTCCGCCCGGTGTACAGCAGCTCGCTGGCGCGGCCGTGCCCGATGATGCGCGGGAGGAGCGCGCAGGCACCCATGTCCGCGCCTGAAAGGCCCACCTTGACGAACAGGAAGGCGACGCTGCTCCGCGCCGTGCCGAAGCGGAGGTCGCTGGCCATCGCCAGGATGGCGCCCGCGCCCACGCACACGCCGTCGATGGCCGCCACGATCGGCTGCGGACAGGCGCGCATCGCCTTCACCACGTCGCCGGTCATCCGGGTGAAGGAGAGGAGCCCTTCCATGTCCCCTTTTCGCTTCATCTCCACCAGCGGCCCGATGATCTCGTGCACGTCGCCGCCGGAGCAGAAGTTCTCCCCCGCCCCGGTGATCACCACCGTCTTCACGTCGGCGGCGAACGCCAGCTGCCGGAAGGTATCGCGCAGCTCCGCGTACGACTCGAAGGTCAGCGGGTTCTTCCGCTCGGGGCGATTCAACGTGATGGTCGCCACCTTCCCTTCCACGCTCCACCGGAAGTGGCGCGGCGCCAGCTCCGACGCACGGATCTTGGTCGTCACTCGATCGCTCCTCGCTCCAGTGTCGTTCCCACCGAGCCCTTGAGCTTCCCCACCAGCTCGTACAGCCGCGATCTATCCTTGGCGGAGAGCCCGGCGAACATCGCCGCCACCCAGGCGCCGTGCTCGGGGAGCATGGCGCGGAGCGCGCGGCGACCGCTGCTCGTCAGGCGCACCGCCTGACGACGGCGGTCGGTGGCCAGCCGGGTCCGGCTCACCAGCCCCTCGCGCTCCAGCCGCTCCACCAGCCCCGTCACGTTCCCGTTGCTCACCATCAACCGGCGCGACAGCTCACCCATGGTGAGCGCGCCGGTACCGTCGCGCTCGGCGTGCTCCAGCTGCGCCAGCACGTCGAAGCGCGGCAGGGTGGTGTCGAAGCGCCGCCGCAGCTCGCTCCGGATCCGCCCCTCGATGGCGTTGGTGCAGGAGAGCACCCGCAGCCAGAGGCGCACCGCCTCGCGCCGCTCGGCGCTCGAGCGACCGTTGCTCGTCACATGACCTCCCCGCTGGCGACGACCACGGACTGACCGGTGATGGCGGTGGCGCCGGGCGAGCAGAGCCAGGCCACGGCGTTGGCGACCTCCGCCGGCGTGATGAGCGAGCCGCGCGGGAGGACGCCCGTCACCATCGTCCGCGCCTCCTCCTCGCTCACGCCGCGCCCGGCGACCAGCGTCTCCACCGCCAGTTGCGCCATGTCGGTCTCGGTGTAGCCCGGACAGACCGCGTTCACGGTGATGCCGAGCTTCACCACCTCCATGGCCAACGCGCGGGTCAGGCCGATGGACGCGTGCTTGGACGCGCAGTAGGCGGAAACGCGGCTGTACCCCTTGAGCCCCGCGGTGGACACGATGTTGATGATGCGCCCCGCGCGCGCCCCGACCATCGCGGGCAGCACCTCCCTGATGCAGAGAAAGTGCGCGGTGGCGTTCACCGCCATGAGCCGCTCCCACGTCGCCACCGGCGTGTCCATGAGACGCGCGCCGTGCGCCTGCCCCGCGTTGTTCACCAGCACGTACGGGTCGCCGAAACGCTTTCGGGCGGCGGTGAACGCGCGCGTGATGTCGCGCGCGTCCGTCACGTCGCATCGCTCGGCCGCCACCCGCGTTCCGTGCGCGGCGCCGATGGACCCGGCGCGCTCCTCCAGCGTGGGCGAGTCGCGTCCCATGACCGTGAGGTCCGCCCCGAGCCGCGCCAGCTCCTCGGCGATGGCGGCGCCGATGCCGCGCGTGCCGCCGGTCACCACCGCGTGCCTGCCCGCCAGGAACCGCTCGCTCATGCCGTTCGCTCCGTCAAACCGTGCTGGTGCCTAACAGCTCGAGCCGCCGCTCCATCAGCCGCTCCAGCTGGCGACGCGCCGAGAGATACTGCGGCGGCCACCACTGCTCCGCGTAGCGCAGCTCCGCCGCCGCCCGGAGCGTCCAGTGCGGATCGGTGAGGTGCGGCCGCCCGAGCGCCGTGAGATCGGCCCGCCCCGCGGCGATGATCGCGTTCACCTGGTCGGCATCCACGATGTTCCCCACGGCGATGGTCGGCATCCCCGACTCGTTGCGCACCTGGTCGCTGTACGGCGTCTGATACATGCGCCCGTACACCGGCCGGGCATCCACCGACGTCTGCCCGGTGGAGACGTGGATGATGTCCGCCCCCGCGTCACCGAAGGCGCGCGCGATCCGCACCGCGTCGTCCCCCGTCACGCCCCCCTGGACCCAGTCGGTGGCCGAGATGCGCACCGACATGGGGCGCTCCTCGGGCCACACGGCGCGCATGGCGCGGAACACCTCGATGGGGTAGCGCAACCGGTTCTCCAGCGCGCCGCCATACTCGTCGGTGCGGCGATTGCTGAGCGGCGTGATGAAGCTCGACAGGAGATATCCGTGCGCGCAGTGCAGCTCCAGCATGTCGAAGCCGGCGTCGATCGCCATGCGCGCCGCGCGCACGAACTGCTCGCGCACGAGGTCCATGTCCGCGCGCGTCATCGCTCGCGGCACCTGCATGGTGGGCGCATGCGCGATCGCCGACGGCGCCAGCAGCTCCCAGTTCCCCTCGGGCAGCTGCGCCTCCTCGCCGCCCTCCCACGGGAGCTGCGTGGACCCCTTCCGCCCGGAGTGCCCGAGCTGGAGACAGATCCGCGCCGGTGACCACTGGTGCACGAAGTCGGTGATGCGCTTCCACGCCGGAACGTGCTCGCCGCGATACATCCCGCCGCAGCCGAGCGAGATCCGCCCTTCGGGTGACACACACGTCATCTCGGTGACCACCAGCCCCGCGCCGCCCAACGCGCGCTGACCGATGTGCACGAGATGAAAGTCTCCCACCACGCCGTCCACCGCGCTGTACATGTCCATCGGCGCCACCACCACGCGGTTGGGGAGCTCCAGCTCGCGCAAGCGGTACGGCGTGAACATCGGCGGCGGCGGCGTCTCGTGCTCGCGTCCGCTGGCGCGGCTGGCGAACCACCGCTCCACGTTGGACAGATACGCCTTGTCGCGGAGCCGCAGATTCTCGTGGCTCACCCGCTGGCTGCGCGTGAGCAGCGAGTAGGCGAACTGCTCCGGCTCCAGGTGCACGTAGCGCCTCACGTTCTCGAACCATTCCATGGAGTTGCGCGCCGCGTTCTGGAGACGCAGCGCTTCCGTCATCCGCTCGTCCTGGTAGCGCTGGAGCGCGCAGGAGAGCTCCTTGTCCCCTTCGATCTGGAGGGAGCGCGACAGGGCGATGGCGTCTTCCATGGCCAGCTTGGTGCCGGAGCCGATGGAGAAATGCGCCGTGTGGGCGGCGTCGCCGATGAGCACGACGTTCCCGTGATGCCACGTCTCGTTGCGCACGCGGGTGAAGTTGATCCACGGGCTGGCCAGATGCGCCGCGTTGCTCATCAGCCGATGCCCGTCGAGCCACGGACCGAACATCCGCTCGCAGGCGGCGATCGTCTGCGGGGTGTCCATCCGGTCGAAGCCGGCACCGCGCCACGATGCCTCGTCGCACTCCACGATGAACGCCGACTGCCGCTCATCGAAGCGATAGGCGTGCACCTGGAAGACGCCCTGCTGGTTCTCGATGACGATGAAGGTGAAGGCGTCGAAGAGCCTGGTGGTGCCGAGCCAGACGTACTTCGCCTTGCGCACGTCCAGGTCGGGCTGGAAGCACTCGGCGTACTTGCGCCGGATCGTGCTGTTGACGCCGTCGGCCGCCACCACCAGGTCGGCGCCGCCGAGCCCGAGCGTGGGGAGGTCGGCGTCGTCGCGCACCTCGCACTGGAAGCGCAGCTCCACCCCCACCTCGGCGGCGCGCTGCTGGAGGATGTTCAGCAGCCGCTTGCGCGCGATTCCGCTGAAGCCGTGCCCGCCGGAAGTGACGGTGACGCCCTTGAAGTGGACGTCGATGTCATCCCAGTGGGCGAAGTTGTCGGTGATGGCCTCGTACGAGGCGGGGTCGGCGTTCTTGAAGTTCTCCAGCGTCTGATCGGAGAAGACGACGCCCCATCCGAAGGTGTCGTCGGGGCGGTTCCGCTCCAGGACGGTCACCTGGTGCGCCGGATTCGCGCGCTTGAGGAGGAGCGCGAAGTAGAGTCCTGCCGGTCCGCCGCCGATGGTGACGACCTTCACGCCTGTCCTCCCGGGTTGCCGCGGCCATCGCGCCGCCGGCTGCAATTATTTTAGGCTTGAAGGACCGGGTGGCAAGAGGCAATGGGCCGCGCTATGTTGCGGGACCGCCGCTGCTCACGCCGCCCCGCGCCACTCACAACCCGTACATGGACGACAGCTCCGACCGCGCTGGGCAGGACAGATTTCCCTTCGAGCACGACCCATCGCCCTCCGGAGCACGATGGCGGGAGCCACCGCGCGAGCCGGACCCGGCGAGCTTTCGCTCGCGCCGCGACGCCGGCGTGGCCCTCGGGCAGGCACTCTCCGCCTTCGCCCAGCGCGCCGACGTCATCGTGCTGGCGCTCACCTCCAGCTCCGTGCACGTGGCGAACGAGGTGGCGCGAACGCTCAACGTCCCGCTCGACATCTTCCTGGCCAGCACGCTCACCGCGCCCGCGCACGATCAGCTCGCCATCGGCGCCGTCACCACCGGCGGCACGGTGGTCCTCAACCGCGAGCTCATGGAGCGGCTCCGCCTCCCGGCATCGGTCGTTCGCGATGCCGTGACGCGCGCCCGCGCCGATGTCGACCGCCGAGAGCGCACGCTGCGCGGCGACCGCCCTCCGCTCGATCCCGCCGGGCTCACGGTACTGCTGGTGGCCGACAGCGTCGCCACCGGCGCCATGATGCAGAGCGCGATCGCCGCGCTCCGCCGCCGCGGCGCCACCCGCGTGATCTGCGCCATCCCGGTGGCCCCGCCGGAGATCTGCTCCCTCCTCCGTCGCAGCGCCGACGACGTGGTGTGTCTGTACACGCCAAAGCCGTACTACGGAGCGGGCGCGTGGTTCGAGGACTTCAGGGAGCCGCCACTCGAGGGCACGCGCGCGATGCTGGAGAGGGACCCCGACTAGAACTCGAACCCAACCGCCACGTTCACATGGTGATTTCGCCGCGTGCCCGCGGGGTACGTCGTGCGGAGCTGGCGGTACTCCACGCCGGCGACGATCGGGCCGCCCGGGCGGGTGATCAGGTGCGCCTCGCAGGCGACGTTCCGCTCGCGGCCTGCGGGAAGGTTCTCGTCATCCGGATCGGAGAAGCCGCAACCGGTGCCGAGCTCGAGGCGCGCGGACGGACGCACCAGTAGCTGAGCCCAGCCTCCGCGATCGCGCACGCCCTCACCCGTGATGGTGAGGTTCTGACCGATCCCGCCGCCGCCGAGCCCGCGCAGCGCGCGACCCGAATACGCCTCGCCGCGCAGCTCGGCCTTGGCGCCGAGCGGGATGCGGGCGTCGACGCCGATCGCCTCGCTCCGCACACGCGTGCCATCGTCGCGCCTCAGCCATCCCACGTGACCTCCCACTCCGATCTCCCCCTCGCCGTCGCCGGCGCCCCATTGGGCGCGGATGCGGCTCTGCAGATAGGGGCGCCGCGATCGCTCGGCGGGATCGGCGTCGGTGTCGAAGGCGTTCGCCGGATCGCCGCTGGTGGGCGCCAGCACCGCGCCCTGGAGCGCGAGGCGCGCCGGCGTGCCGAGCTCCACGGTTCCGCGGAGCTGTGGCAGCCAGAGCCAGAGATTTCCGGCCGCCACGAAGTTGGGCGTGCCGAAGCTGGCCACGCTCATCGGGTTGAGCCCGGTCATGAGCGGAGCCTCCTGCCCGAAGAGCAGCTCGGCCCGCGCCCACCGCACGATCCCGCGCGCCGTGCGCACGCGCAGCAGCGGGAAGTGTCGTCCGCCCCCGCTCGCCTGCTGCCCGCCGAAGAAGTCCATGTGCAGATCGCCGGCGAAGGCGCCGCCGAGCACCCGCGAGACCGTTACCGCGACACCGATCGAGGTCTGTCGCACCGTGGCGCCGAGCCCGCCGCGTCCGCCGTCCGCCAGCACGAAGAGCGGGACGTCGCTGTTGCTCACCCGCGTGCTGTTGGAGAAGCCGTTCATGAGGATCCGGCCGAACAGCTCGACGCTCACTCGTGAGGCGGACGTCACGGCCGACGCGGCCTGCGTCGCCAGCTGCTCGCGCAGCACCTCGATCGCCTCTTCCGCGCGGCGCAGTCGCTCGGCGAGCGAGTCCACGGCGGCCTTCGCCGAATCGCGCGCCGCCGCGCTGTCCTGCGCGCGGGCGACCGACGGCGCCGCGAGGAGGAGCGTCGCCGAGAGCAGGAGCGCGCTTGACGCTCCCGCGAGGCGGCCGCTACTGTATCTCCGTGGTCGCCCTCCAGATGCGCGATACGTCATGCTCCCGCCGGTCCGTTCACGGTGATTAGTGTGCGCACGCTCGCCACGGCCGCGTGCGCGCTCGTGGTGATGCTCGGTCCCTCTCTCTCCGCCGGGCAAGGCGTCAGCGGCCGCGTGTCCATCCTCGAGCGCGGGAACGCGCGCACCGACGATCTGGCGGACGCCGTCATCTACCTCGAGCCGCGCTCGGGATCGCAGTCGCCGGCACGCGCCACAACGCAGATCGTGATGGAGTCCAAGCGCTTCATCCCGCACGTGCGCGTCATGCCGGTGGGCGGCGCGGTGGAGTTTCCGAACAGCGATCCGTTCCGGCACAACGTATTCTCGAAATCGGGGCCCGGCGAGTTCGACCTCGGTCTGTATGGGCGCGGCGAGAGTCGCGCGGCCGAGGTGCGGCGCGCCGGCGTGTACCCGATCTTCTGCAACATCCACTCGACGATGGTGGCCTACATCGTTGGTGTCGCCACGCCGCACTACACGCAGCCGGAGAGCGACGGGAGCTTCCGTCTGGAGCGCGTGCCGCCGGGCGCGTACAGGCTGCACGTGTGGCACGAGCGAGGCGGCACGCACTCGCGCGAGGTGGACGTCGGAGCCCAGGGGGCGAGCGGGCTCGATGTGCGGCTCGACGCGCGCGGTCACCGCTTCGTCCAGCACCGAAACAAGTTCGGCCAGGAATATAGTCCGGCCGGCCGTGACCGCTACTAAACCCGACGCGCCGACCACGCCGACGACGGCGGCGTCGCCCACCGGCGGCGCGAGGCCGGAGGCGGGGCGCGCGCGGTCGAGTCACAGGCTCGCCTGGACGCTCTATCTCGGCACCGCGGCGGTGGTGACCATCGTGCTGGCGGTGACGCTGATCGTGCTGACGCTGCTGGCGGCGCGCACCGCCGACACCGCGGTGTCGCGCGGTCTGGAGCAGACCCGGCAGCACGTGCGGGCGCTGCTCGATGGGCGCGAGCGGAGCCTGGCGAGCGGCGCGCTGGTGTTCGCGCAGGGTCCGGTGTTCCGATCGCTGGTCATCGATGCGCGCCCCGAAGATCTCCGCGACCAGGCGGCGGAAGCCGTGGAGCGGATCGGCGCGACCTGGGTGCAGATCACCGACGGGAACGGCGTGCGACTGGCCAAGAGCGACGAGCCCACCGCGGCGGCGGACACCCTGTCGGGCTCGGCGCTCATCGGCGGCGCGCTCTCCGGCGACGTCGCCACCGGCTTCGGCGTAGCGGGCGACACGGCGTTGGTGCAGACCGCGGCGGTGCCGATCGCGGTGGGCCAGGCGCGGGCGGCCGGCGTGCTCATGGCGGCGCAGGTGATCGACACCGCCTTCGCGCGCTCCATCCGCGACGCCACCGCCAGCGAGATCATCTTCTACCTCCTCGAGCGCGACGGCACGCCGCGCATCGCGGTGACGACGCTCTCCGACAGCACCGCCATCCGGTCGCTATTGTCGGGGATCAGCACCGACAGCGCGGCGGGCGACGGCCCGCCGCTGGTGGAGATGGGCGGACAGCATTTCGTGGCGCTGGCCGAGCCGCTGCTCTCGGCGGGGGGCGACTCGTTAGGCGGGTTCGTGGCGCTCCGCTCGCGTGACGCGGAGATGGCGCCCTTTGCCGCGCTTCGCCGGAGCATCGCCCTGGTGGGGCTCCTCGGGCTCGGCGCCGCGGCCGCGCTGGCGTTCGTCCTCACCCGACAGATCATCCGCCCGCTCCGTGCCCTGGCCGACGCCACCCGCCGCGCGGCCGCCGGTGATTACGGGGCCAACGTGGAGGTGCACGGCGACGACGAGATCGGCTCGCTGGCCGCCGCCATGCGGTCGATGCTCAGCGACCTGCACGAACGCCAGGTGCTCTCCGATTTCCTGGCGGAGCCCTCGGGCGTGGAGGCGACGCGCGAGTCGCGCGGCGAGCGCGCGCGGCGCGAGGCGATCGAATCGGTGACCGCCGCGCCCAGCGCGCTCCAGACGGGCGCGCTGCTGGCCGGCCGCTATCGCATCGCCGAGGTGCTGGGCGTGGGGGGCAACGGCGTGGTGTACAAGGCCACCGACATCGAGCTCGGCGAGGCGGTGGCGGTGAAGACGCTCCGCCCCGGATCGATGCTCGAGGATCCGGTGACGCTCGAGCGGTTGAAGAGCGAGATCCGCCTGGCGCGCCGCATCTCGCACCGGAACGTGGTGCGCATCCACGACCTGGGCGAGGCAGACGGGATGTACTTCATCACGATGGAGTACGTGGCCGGCACGCCGCTCAACGAGCTGATCGACCGGCGGGCGCCCATCGCCGTGTCGTCGACGCTGGCGATCGCCAAGCAGCTCTGCCGCGCGCTGGAGGTGGCCCACGAACAGGGGATCATCCACCGCGACATCAAGCCGTCGAACATCATCGTGCAGCCCGATGGCGTGCTCAAGGTGATGGACTTCGGCGTCGCCCGCCCCATCACGCGCAGCAGCACCATGACGCAGGCCGGCATGGTGGTGGGGACGCCGGCCTACATGGCGCCGGAGCAACTGGCGGGGGAATCGGTGGACGCCCGCGCCGACCTCTTCTCCGTCGGCGTCGTCCTCTACGAGTGCCTGACGAGACGCCGCCCCTTCGACGCCTGGAGCCCCACCGGCCTCCTGGGCCAGGCGCTCACCTCCAAGCCGCCCGCCCCGCACGACATCAACCCCCAGGTGCCGCGCCCGCTCTCGAGTCTGGTGATGTCGGTGCTGTCGAGCGCCCCGGCCCAGCGTCCGGCAAGCGCGGCGGAGCTGCGAGAGAAGCTCTCGCGGCTGAGGTGAAGCCTACTCGGCACTCGGCACTCGGCACTCGGCGACCAGACGAGATCTCGCCTCCAGAGCCGAGTCCCGATGGCCGAGTGCCGAGTCCCGATGTTTTACTGTTCCCCGAGCTTCCTCAACACCTCTCCCAGCGCCCGCATCTCCGCCCCGTACGTCGCCCAGTCCTCGTTCCGCTGCGCGGCGCGGGCTCTCTCGTAATGATCGGCGGCTTGCCTGACCAGCTCGTCGCGGGGCTCGGCCGCGGTCGTGGTGGTATCCGTGCGCGCCGCAGACGCGGCGGACGGTGGGCGGCGGGTGTCGCTCTGGGCGCCGAAGAGGCGGGCGAGGCCGCGGTCGAGCGTCTCCTCCATCGCAACGCGCCCCTCGTGCGCGACGATCACTCGCTTGAGCTCGGGGATCCGGCCGCCCTGCGCGCGAAGGTAGAGCGGCTGGACGTAGATGAGCGACTCCTCGATCGGGATCACCAGCAGCTCACCGCGGATCACCTCCGAGCCGCGCTGATCCCACAGCGAGACCTGGCGCGCGACTTCGGTGTCCTGGTTGATCCGGTTGACGATCTGCGTCGGGCCGAACACCAGGCTCTGCCTCGGGAAACGGTACGACACCAGCTGGCCGTACCGGTCGCCGTCGTTCCGCGCCACCATCCACGCCGCCAGGTTGTCCTTCTGCCGAGGCGTGAAGGGGCGCATGACGATGAACTCCGGCTGCGACTCGCCGGGCAGGCGCATCACGATGTGCCTGACGAATCCGTCGGTCTGCTCCCCGCGGCGGACCCCCGGGATCTGCCACTGGTCCTCGCGGTGGTAGAACGTCTCCGGATCGTTCATGTGAAAGGTGGCGTACAGCGCCGTCTGCGCGCGGAAGAGGTCCTCCGGATAGCGGAGATGGGCGCGCAGGTCGGGCTCGAGCTCGGAGAGCGGTCGTAGCAGTCCCGGATAGATGCCGGAGAAGGTGCGGATGATCGGGTCGGCGGGGTCGGCAATGTAGGCGCGCACCCGGCCGTCGTACGCGTCGATCGTCACCTTCACCGCGTTCCGCAGGTAGTTCGTCCCGTCGGCCAGCGGCTGCGCGTACGGATACCGGTTGGTGGAGGTGTAGGCGTCGAGGATCCACATCAGCGTCCCGTTCTCGCGCACCACCAGGTACGGATCCTGGTCGAATCGCACGAAGGGGAGCGCCCGCTGCGCGCGCTCGTGGATGGCGCGGTGGTACAGGATGCGCGTGTCGGGACGGAGGTCGCGCGCGAGCAGGATGTTGAGCGATCCGAAGCGCAGCGCGAAGAGGAAGCGGCGCGCGAAGGAGTTGAGCGGTACGCCGGATCTCCCCTCGTACGAGGAGTAGATGGCGGCGTCCCCCTCCCCAGCCGGATAGTCGAACTCGCGCTGGCGCGTGGGCGCCATGACGAAATCGTTGGCCGACTCGCCGAAGTAGATCTGCGGACGCGTCACCGGAATGTCGACCGACGAGACCGGAGGGAGGTCCTTGATCCAGAGCACCGGCAGCCCCTCGGGCGTCACCAGATTCGCCGGCCCGAGGGTGAGTCCCATGCCGTGCGTGAAGGTCAGGTGCTCGTTGATGAACGTGCGGGTGGGCAGCGCCGCGGTGTTGAGCTCGCGCGCCGAGAGCAGCACCTGGCGCAGCTCGCCATCGATGCGATACCGGTCGTCATCCACGCCCACGAAGTCGTAGTAGGTGCGGATGGACTGGATCTGCCCGAAGGTCTGGAGGAGCGGCTCGCGGTCCCAGAGGCGTACGTTGTCGATCGTGGCGCGGTTGCGCTCGATGTCGGCGGCGGTGAGCTGCGTCTCGCCGCTCAGCTCGCGCCGCTCCACCGCGTCGAGCCCCCAGGCGCGCCGCGTGGCCGCGATGTGGTGCACGATCTGCGGCGTCTCCCGCGCCAGCTCGTTAGGCTGCACCACCAGGCGCTGGTAGGCCGCCGGGAAGATCCAGGTGACCACGATGCTGGCGCCGACGTAGCCGAGGAGCGTGAGCGCGAGTCCCGGCATGAGCTGCCGCCGCCTGGCCGCCAGCAGGATCGGAATGGCCGCCAGCACCGCAATCCCGCTCAGCACCCGTAGCCCCGGCACGCGAGCATTCAGATCGGTGTAGCTCGCCCCCACCAGCGGCGCATGCTGGCTGAGCAGGAGCGAAGGAACCGACACCGCGTTCATCCGGATCGCGGAGAGGATCAACAGAAGCGCCACCACCAGCGCCCCATGGAGCTGCGCGCGCGAGCTGACGGTCAGCTTCCCCGAGGTGAGCGACAGGTCGCCGCGCAGGACGTAGATCGGGAGCGCGACCAGCAGCAGCGAGACGATGAGCAGCGCCCGCACGAAGTCGAGCGCGCCATCGATCACCGGCAGCGTGAAGACGTAGAAGCCCACGTCGCGCCCGAACACCGGATCGGCGATGCCGAACGGCGTCCGGTAGAAGAACGCCAGCAAGCCGCGCCATCCGGTGGACGCGATGACCGCCATCAGCAGGGCGAGCAGGACGCTCCCTCCCAGGGCTATCGCCCGCGCCAGCCACTCTCCCGGCGCCTCGCGCGCGAGACCTATGCTGCGAAGATCGCCGTCCGCCGCGTTGGCGCCGCGGAGCGCGATCCGCCCGGTGAGGAAGAGCACCGGGAATGCGAGCGCCAGCGCGCTCCCGGCCAGCGCCCACTGCGCCACGATCTTGGTGACGAAGACGCGGGTGAAGCCGAGCTCCTGGTACCAGAGCCAGTCGGTGTAGCGTCGGGTGGCGATGGGGAGCGCGATGAAGAGCGCGCCGAAGACGAACAGGGTGACGAGCGCCCCGATGCCGCGCGGCCGCAGGCGAGAGGGGCCACGCCCGGCCCGCCGTCTCGCTTCGACGTGTCGCTTGGCCTCGCGCACCGCATCGCGCACGAGCGTCGGACGCGGATTGAATGGTGAGGAGTCGTCGGCCACGCTCTACGATAGGATGATGCGCGGGACGATGTAAGCGGGAGCGGGGAGCGGGAAGTGGGGAAGCGCCGGCACACCCGATGGCTACCGTCTCCGCCTGCGCTCCCCAAAGGCCGCGCTCCGCGCGGCCGCTTCCCGCTCCCCGCTCCCCGCGGCCGCGCCTAGGCGCGGCCGCTCGTCAGCGACTCTCCTTCCGGCGTCGCGCGTTCTTCGACTTGATCCGCCGCGCTTCGCTCGGCGCGACATAGTGCCGGCGGCGCTTGAGATCCTTCAGGATCCCCGCGCGCTGGAGCTTTCGCTTGAACGTCTTGAGCGCGAGCTCGATCTTGTCCGTCTCGGCAAGATGCACTTCGACCATCGTCCCTCTCTTTTTCTACTGGTGAGTCTGGTAAACACGAAACGGCGGCCGGCTCGACGTGAGTCGAAGCGGCCGCCGCTGAGGCACCGGCCACGCACGAGTGCGTGGCCGATGGGGGGAATTCAGCGGCCGAGCCGCGTCACGTTCTCCGCCGCCGGACCCTTCTGGCCCTGCACGACGTCGAACTCCACACGCTCACCTTCGGTGAGCGTCTTGAACCCCTGCCCCTGAATCGCCGAGTGGTGCACGAAGCAGTCCTTCTGGCCATCATCACGGGTGACGAAACCAAAACCCTTCGCATCGTTGAACCACTTGACCGTGCCGGTCGTACGCATGTAGCTAACTCCTGAATGTTGTGCTGTGTGCGGAGTCCGGACATGCCGTACGTCCCGACACAACGATCGTGATCCGAGCCCTCACGACGGGCTCCGCCGACGGCGGACGCGACGCAAACAAAAAAGGGACAGCGCGTTGTTGGCTGGCCCTGGCTTCGCCTGCTCTTGTCCATGCGCCGAAGCGCACGTGTCGCTTGCCCATAAATGTAGCCAGCCTCGGGCCGAGCCGCAACGGGCTCGTCGAGGGGCCTCCGGCGAGTGGACCGTCGGCAGCGCGGCACAACCGGACGCTCCGTCGAGCCTCGCTCAGCCGATGGGCCCCCCCATCAGGGCGCCAGCGTGTGCGTGCTCACTCCCGCGTCGACCTCCACCCCCGCCAGGCTCAGCGTCGCTCGATGTGACGTCGGAATCACCGCCGGCACGAGCTCATCGAGCAGCGCGCAGAATGCCTCGTGCGCGATCGGGAAGGCGAGCCAGACGACGCGCCGCGATAACGTGAGCGCTCGCCCGAGATTGTGCGCCGCCCGCGGGCGAGAGAGCACGAGCGGTATCTCTCGCGCCGACGCCTCGATGAACAGTCGCTGAACGTGCTCGACCGGAGCATCGCAGTCGCAGATGGCGATGCACGGGAGCGTTCGGCCGACCGAGAGCCAGGCGGGCTCGGATTCCTCGGGATACGCCACCGCGAAGCCACACTCGACGACCATCTCGCCGACGATGTCGGCGAAGATCCGGTCGCGGGATGCTACGAGAATCGTTCCGCGATTTCCTGCGCGCTCACTTCCTGTCCACACCATTCACCCTCCGGTGACACATGACCGACGCTGTGGCCTAACCGCGCGTTCCCGGGCTGTCCTGGTCGCGCACGCAGACGAATTGCACGTACCAGAACGGCGACTGCTCCAGCGCCGTGCCGGCCAGGCGCGGCGTCACCATTCCGTTCACCGCGGTCGGACCCTCGGCGGTCACCCGAAAGTCACCCGCGCACGCCGCGGCCATGGCGCGATCGGCGTCCTGCCGCCGCTCCGAGCGCTCGGCCGCAGTTCCGCCGTTGTCGAACCGCAGAATCCGCCAACCGACGGCTCGTGCCTCCGGCGGCACGAGCATGACGCCCGACGCCGTCGAGTCGCTCGGCGCCGGGATCGCCATCAGCCCGTTGTTCTCCAGCGTTCTGGTGACGCAGCCGCTTGTCGCCAACAGCGAGAGCGCGCCGAGGAGCGGCACGAAGCGCCGGGCGAGCGACGTTTGCGGGAAAGAAAAGGATGGGGTGGCGCGATGCTTCGACATGGACGCTCCGTGCACGGGGCGTCGCCAGGAGCGCCGTTGGATCAGCGAGGCTCCATCCGCGGAGCCTGACCGGCGCGCCTGGTGAAGACATGCGCGCTGTTTGAGAACCTTGAATGATAGCACGTATTGACCATTTGGTCAATAAGACGTGGCTTGCTGTTGTGCGCGGCACCGCACCCCATAGATTGAAGCTCTCTGCGAGCCTCACACCAGTGCAGAGAAGGTGGCGTTTCGGCTACCACCGAGCAGGACTTCAGGCGCTCCTGGCGACGCCTCCCCCCCAAGGGCACCATGGCCGCGCCATCGCCCGACTCGCCGGATGCCGCTCCACCGCGTCCGTTGCTGCAGGATTTCCCCCGCGTGCTCCGCAACCGCGACCACGGCCAGCACGTCTCCGGCGCCAGCCACCGCCTCCGCGCGCTGGCGGCGCTCAGCGGCTCGCTCACCGACCCGCTAGCCCCGGCCGAGGCCGCCGACATCGTCGAGCGGCAGGCGCTCTCCGCGCTCGGCGCAATGAGCGCGGTCGTGATGACGCTGGGCGACTTCCCGCCGACTTCGCCGCCGTCCGGTGAACCGCCCACCGCGCGCTCGCTCTGCGTCGTGCACGCCATCGGACTCCCGGAGAACATGAAGGCGACGCTGGATCAGCTTCCGCTCGAGGCGCCGGTGCCACTGGCGGAAGTGGCAAGGTCCGGAGAGCCGGTCTTCCTGGACTCCGAGCCGGCGCTTCGGCGCTACCAGCACTGGGGCGATGCGATGATTCGCGCCGGTGCGAGAGCGGCCGCGATCGTGCCCGTTTGGGGCAACGGAGAGCTGCGAGGCGTTCTCGGTCTCGCCTGGGCGCGGCCGCAACTCTTCGACGAGGATGAGCGCGCCTTCGTGCTCACGCTCGGCGTGATGTGCGCGCAGGCCATCATGCGCGCCTACTTGCGGACGGCGGAACACGAAGCGCGCGAAGCCGCCGAGCGCGCGAATCGATCGAAGACGCACTTTCTGGCGACCATCAGCCACGAGCTGCGCACGCCGATGAACGCCGTCATCGGCTACACCGAGCTCCTTGCCGATGAGATCGACGGTCCGGTGAGCGCGCTGCAGCGGGAGCGACTCGGGCGCGTCCGCACCAGCGGACGGCACCTGCTCGCGCTCATCGAGCAACTCCTCGGCTACGCTAGGATCGAGGCCGGCGAGGAGACCATGGGACCGGAGGACGTGCTCCTCGCCGACATCGTGGAGCAGAGCCTCGTCCTCGTGCGCCCGATCGCCGAACAGAAGGCCGTGTCCATCACCGTCGAAGATCGAGACGCGCCGGTTGCGCTCTACACCGACGCGCTCAAGCTGCGCCAGATTCTGGTGAACCTGCTCGCCAACGCGTTGAAGTTCACCGATGCGGACGGCGACGTCGTCCTGCTGCACCGCGTGGGGGATCGGGAGGGCGAGACCATGGTCTGCTTCGAGGTGACCGACAGCGGCAAGGGGATCGCCCCGAGCGATCAGGAGCGCATCTTCGATGCGTTCTGGCAGGCGGATCCGACGTTGACGCGGGCGGTGGGGGGCACCGGTCTCGGGCTCTGGGTGGCGCGGAAGCTCGCGCGTCTGCTCGGTGGCGACGTCATCCTCGCCCGCAGCTCGCCCGGTCGCGGGAGCACGTTCGTGGCGTCGCTCCCGGCGCGGTACGTTCCGGTCTGACCGAACAGGGCAGCGGCAATCCGGATGGGTGGGCGCGCACTATTCTTGCCGGCCATTTCGCTCGACGAACGATCGAGGTGCCGCCATGAGACCGATGCTGCTGGTCGGAACGGCCGTCACGATGCTCGTCGTCGCCTGCGGGCGATCGCAGCGCACGACCACGACCACATCGACGATCGCGACCGCGTCGCCCGGCGCCGTCGTGCCGAGGGATGCCACGACCGGATTGGTGGCGGCCTCCATGCAGTCCGACGCGCACGTCGCCGCGGTGGTGCACGAGACCAATGCCGCGGAGGTGACCACCAGTCGGCTGGCGCTGCAACGCGCACTCTCCGTGGAAGTCAAAGCTTTCGCGCAGCGCATGGTGGACGAGCACACGAGCCTGGACCAGCAGGCGCGGGAGCTGGCGCGCTTCTCGGGCATCTCCCCTTCCCTGCCCGACAGTACGCTACCGAGCCTCCAACGCGAAGAGCTGGCGGCGCTCTCGCGGCAGAGCGGCAGTGCCTTCGATCGCGCCTACATCGCGCAGCAGGTCGACGCGCACCAGCGAGCACTCACGCTCACGCGCGCCGCGATGCGCGTGACGCGCGACGACCAGCTGCGCACCATGCTCTCGGCGGTGCTCGAGCCGCGGATCCGCGAGCATCTCGTCGCCGCCGAGGCGCTTCGCTCGCGCGGCGGTCTCCGCTGAGGCGCGGAACCTCTGCCGCGTCGCGCGGGTTTGCTCCACTAGGGCGGGTCCGTACCGCCGGCTTCGCGTCCGCGCGCCGGTCGCGGCGCCCGCCCGCAGGACCAGGAGGTCCCCATGAGCGCCGTCGTCGATGAGGTACTGGCTGCGAACGCGGACTATGCGCGCGGCTTCGGCAAGAAAGGCTCCCTCTCCATGCCCCCCGCTCGTCGCTTCGCCATCCTCACCTGCATGGATGCCAGACTCGATCCCGCCAAATTCGCCGGGCTCGCGGAGGGGGATGCCCACGTCATCCGCAACGCCGGAGGCAGAGCGAGCGACGACGCCATCCGGTCGCTCGTGATCTCGCACAAGCTCCTCGGCACCTCCGAATGGCTCGTCATCCATCACACCAACTGCGGAATGGAGACGTTCACCGACGACGTCATGCGGCAGCTCCTCGCCTCGAGCCTCGATACGGCGGCGCTCACCCCGGACGGCTGGCGGGACGCCGGCACCGGCTCCGGCTCCACCGAGGGTGAGTACATCGACTGGCTCACCATCCGCGACCAGGCCGAGAGCGTGCGCGCGGACGTGGAGCGCATCCGCACGCATCCGCTCGTGCCGCGCGACATCCCCGTGCATGGCTACCTGTACGACGTTCGCACGGGAACGCTGGCCGGCGTTCCCGGCGTGAGCGAGGCGCCGGAGCGCGCCACGGCCGGGGCGAGGCGTCGCTGAGCGCACCGCAAACGGCAGTGAGACGAACGGCACGACGAGGCTCGGCGGGCGCGCCGAGCCTCGGTCGCTGCAGCCACCGGGGCGCCGCCATTGGGCGACGTCGTCTCACCCGGGCGCGGCGTATGCGGGTGGTGCGACGGCGCGCTCGACGAATCCTCACGAAGGTACGCTCATGACGCATTCCCATCACGACCATGGCACGCACGGCGCGCACGGCGCGCATGGCGCGCATCACGCGCACGGGGCCGTCGCTCACGAGGCGGCGGCCGATTGGCGCCAGGCGTACGACGTCGCCTACGAGGCGGCCCAGCCCGATCCCGGCGGCGAGGTGGTGCACGTCGCCCTGGAGGCCACCGAAGCGGAGTGGGAGTTCACCCGCGGACGCGCGACGAGAGCGTGGACGTTCAACGGACAGGTGCCGGGCCCCGTCATCGAAGGACGCGTGGGCGACGTGCTGGAGATCCGCCTGACGAATCGCCTGGCCGAGCCGACCGCGATACACTGGCATGGACTCCGGATCCCGGCCGCCATGGATGGCACCGAGATGGTGCAGCGTCCCGTGGCGCCGGGCGAGACGTTCACCTATCGCTTCAAGCTCCCCGACGCGGGCACGTTCTGGTATCACCCGCACGTGAACGAGACGGTGCAACTCGAGCGCGGCCTCTACGGCGCCCTCGTGGTACGCGGTCCCGACGAGCCTCGCCTCGACGGCGAGCGCGTGCTCGTGCTCGACGACGTGCAGCTGGACCGGAAGGGGCAGGTGATGCCGCCGGGGTGGTGGCTGGAGTCGCATGACGGGCGCGTGGGGAGCATCAGGCTGGTGAATGGACGGCAGGAGCCCGACCTGACGATCGCCGCCGGCCGCGTGGAGCGCTGGCGCATCGTCAACGCGGCCAGCGCGCGCTACGTGCGCTTCTCGTTAGGCGGAAAGCCGTTCAGCATCATCGGCACCGATGGCGGGCTCATCCCGTCGCCGGTGAGCGCCACCGAGGTGTTGCTCACGCCCGCCGATCGCGTCGAGCTGGCCGTGGGGCCGTTCGAGGGGGGGGAGACGCTCTTTCTGGAGTCGCTCCCCTTCAAGCGCGGCTCCTTTCGATCCGCCCGCAAGCCGGAGCGCTTCGGCACCCTGCGTGTCGGGCCCGGGGAACCCGGCGTCACCGCGCTGCCGGAGCGGCTCCGCGTCATCGAGCCGCTGGTCACGGGTCCGGTGAAGCCGACGCGCGAGGTTCGACTCGGCTTCAAGCTCAGCATGGAGCACGGGGTGGAGTTCACCATCAATCGGGAGCTGCACCACCGGGCCGACCCGGCACGCGTCGGCGAGCTGCAGGTGTGGGACATCGTGAATCGCTCCCCGGTCCATCACCCATTCCATCTCCACGGATTCTTCTTCCAGGTGCTGGAGGTGAACGGAAAGGCGCCGGAATTCCTGTCGTGGGAGGACACGGTGAACGTGCCGGCGCTCGGGCGCGTGCGGATCGCCTGGATGCCTGACGACAGACCGGGCGAGTGGATGTACCACTGTCACATCCTGGAGCACCACGCGGCGGGGATGATGGCGCACTTCGACGTGGTGCGCTGAGCGAGGTCGCCGGTGGTCCGGCGACCGGCGACCTCGCCGATCTAGTAGCGTTTGACTCGTTGCAGGTGCAGCACGCCGGCACCCGCCTCCCCGCCGTCGGCCATCAGGCGAAAGTACAGGGAGCACACGGGACTCTCGCTGGCGGCGCGCATCGCCGCGTCCGCCGAGGCCTGGTCCTCCCAGTGCAGGAGATCCACCCACTGCCCGTCCGGGCCGCGCAGGAGCTCCCGACCCACGAAGCCCGGCTGCCGGCTCAGGAAATCCCGTTGCAGCGCATCGGAGCCGTCGAGCACCGCCGCCTCCGAGACGCCCGGCGCCAGCCGCCATGGAGCCCACTCCACCACCGTGCCGCGGTCGACGGCATCCTGATCCTTCCGCATCGCACTCCTCCTGAAGGGTGTGCCGGGAGGATAATTGCAAATCTGACATCTATCGTCATATTTCTGGGCGTGCCATCCGTTCCCCCGCGCCGCCGCGCCGACCGGCTCGACCTCGTCGCCCGCCTCCTGGCCGACCGCCCCGGCCTCACCACCGCGGCGCTCGCGCGGGAGCTGGACGTCAGCGTCCGGAGCATCTTCCGCGATCTCCAGGCGCTCCGTGATCGTGGCTACCCGGTGGAGGGGGCGCGCGGCCGTGGAGGCGGGCTTCGCCTCCCCGCAAACTGGGGACTCGGGAAAGTCCTCTTCTCTCGCGACGAGGCACTCTGCACGCTGCTCGCCCTGGCCATCGCCGACAAGCTGGGACTGCCGATGTTCGCGCCCGAGCTGGGTCGGGCGCGACGAAAGATCACGGGGGCGTTCTCGAGGACCGAGCGCCGCCGGATCGCGCCGCTGCGCGAGCGGATCTTCGTCGGTCCCGTCGCCTCTCCGGCGGTGCGGAGCTCCTACACCGAGCCCCTGCCCGCGCCGATGCGCCGGCTCCAGGTGGCGTTCGTGGAGGAGCGAGTGGTTCGGGCCGAATACCGAAAGGAGGGTGGTGCATCATCGGTTCGACGACTCGAGCCGCACGCGCTCGTGATCAATTGGCCGGCGTGGTACGTGCTCGGGTACGACCACTCGAGAGCCCGGACGCGCACCTTCCGGCTCGATCGCTTTCTCGCGGTCGAGATCGAGTCCGAGCCGTTTCGTCCGCGGGCGCAATCGCTCGTGGAGGAGGTCCTTTCCTCGGCCGGCGTTCCGCTCGAGCGCGTCTGACATCCCGCGTGGCGCATGACGCGCGGGCGCGTCATCGATCGATCATCCGCTCCGAGGCCTCGGAGTATCGGTGCCCCTGCACCGTGATCCGCGCGACCTCGCCCTCGATCTCGCGGAGGTCGTCCGGCGTAAGCTCCACGGAAGCGGCTCCGAGGTTCTCCTCCAGCCGGTGCAGCTTGGTGGTGCCCGGGATGGGCACGATCCATGGCTTCTGAGCCAGCACCCAGGCCAGCGCGACCTGCGCCGGCGTCGCCCGCTTCCTGGCCGCGATCGCGCGCACCAGATCCACCACGGCCTGATTCGCCTTTCGGTTCTCGGGCTTGAAACGCGGAACGGTGTTGCGGAAGTCGGCGCTGTCGAAGGACGTGCTCTCGTCGATCTTCCCCGTGAGAAAGCCCCTGCCCAGCGGGCTGAAGGGGACGAAACCGATGCCCAATTCCTCGAGCGTGAGCAGTACCTCCGCCTCCGGCTCTCTCCACCATAGCGAGTATTCACTCTGGAGGGCCGCCACCGGCTGCACGGCGTGGGCACGCCGGATGGTTCGCACGCCGGCCTCCGAGAGGCCGAAATGCTTCACCTTGCCTTCCTGGATCAGCTCCTTCACGGTGCCGGCAACGTCCTCGATCGGCACGTTCGGGTCGACACGATGCTGATAATAGAGGTCGATCACCTCCACCCCGAGCCGCTCGAGCGAGCCCTCCGTCATCCGCCGGATGTACTCCGGGCGACTGCTGAGTCCGCTTTGCCGCCCGTCCCGATCGAACTCGAATCCGAACTTGGTGGCGATCTCCACCTGCTCTCGAAAAGGAGCGAGGGCTTCTCCCACGAGCTCCTCATTGGTGAACGGGCCATAGGCCTGCGCCGTGTCGAAGAACGTGACCCCGCGCTCGACCGCCGCCCGGATCAGCGCGATCATCTCCCGCCTGTCCGGGGCGGGGCCGTAGCCGAAGCTCATCCCCATGCATCCGAGGCCGAGCGCCGATACTTCCAGACCGCCGCTACCCAGTGTTCGATTCTGCATGCCCCTCCTGCTTCATGCCGTCACGCGGGCTCATCCAGCTCCCGCGTCATCTCGATCATCGTCCGGCGAAATCCCCTGCTCACGAAGAGGCCCTGGGCCGCCTCGTTCCGCTCGGCGGTCAGCAGCACCACGCGTGGCACGCCGCGGGACTTGAAGAACGCCAGCGCCGCGTCGAGGAGCAGCCGGCCGATGCCGCGGCCGCGATAGTCCCGATCGACGATGACGTCGTGCAGCACGCCCGCCGGCCCGCGGAGCGTTATGTAGTCGTAGCCCTCGACGGCGGCGTACGCGTAGCCGATCACATCCCCGTTGTCATCGGCGACGAGGACGGCGACGTCGGGGTCCGCCAGCTGCCTGTTCAGGAAGGCCGCGTAGTCCGCCGGCGTTCGGTTCTTCGCGGCCAGGAAACGCCGCGGGTCGAAGTCGTAATGCTCCTCGACGAGGAGCGCGCCGAGGCGGCCGATCCTCGGCAGGTCGGCGAACGTCGCGCGGCGGATCACTGGGCCGGTCTGGGCAGGTGACATAATGCGAAGCTCACGCATACCGGCCGAATCGGCAACCGGTCTGCTGCCTCGAAATCTCGGAGGCCCGGCGTCCGCCGATCGACTGGAAGGAGGGAGCGATGGAAGTCTTCGAGGTCGTCATCGCGCTGCTGCTGGGCGGCGCGGCGCTCGCCGCTCTGGCGCGGCG
>DATFFZ010000046.1:0-15487 GCA_035249845.1 Gemmatimonadaceae bacterium | reverse complement strand
CCGGCAACAATCCACTCGCCCTCCGCGTCGCGGACGTGATGACGGAGGACGTCGAAGCGGTCACGCCTGACGAGTTGGTACGCGACGTGGTGGACCTCATGGGCGACCGCCAGATTCGCCGCGTCCCGGTGGTGGACGCCGACGATCGCCTGGTCGGCATCATCTCGATGGCCGACGTAGCCACCCGCGCCGATTTCGACGAGGATCTCCAGGACGCCCTGGAGGAGATCTCGGCACGGCGGTCGTTCTGGAGTCGCGTGTTCGGTTGAGGCGATCGTGGGTCCGGCGTCTTGGTCCACGGTACCATACGGAATGCGCCGGCCGGTTACCCCGACCGGCGCATTCGCTCCCCGCTCCCCGCTCCCCGCTCCCCGCAGCGCCACACCCCACGTCTCAGTCGTCGTCCACCCTTCCCCTTTCCTTTTTCCTCTCCCCCCGCCGCTTCTTCTCGCGCAGTCGCCGCTCCTTGACGGCCCGCGAGGGGCGGGTGGCGATGCGCTTGCGCGGAGTGGCGAGGGCACGGCGCACCAGCGCCACCAGGCGCTCTTCGGCGTCGACACGGTTCTGCCGCTGGCTTCGAGAGGCCGACGCGACCACCCGTAGGCGGCCGTCGGCGTCGAGTCTTGACGAGAGCCGGTGGCGGAGCCGGGCGCGCTGAGCGTCGTCGAGCGCGCGCGACGTCTCGATGTTCCAGAGCAGCTCGATGCGCGTCGACGAGGTATTCACGTGCTGGCCGCCCGGCCCGCCGGCGCGCGTGGCTCGCGTGCTCAATTCGTCACGCGGGATCGTGAGCGCGTCGGTGACGCGCAACTCCTCAGGCATTCGCCGCCTTCGGCGGCGGCGCGCGATGCACGCGGACGGCGGCCACGCGCCGCCCCTCCAGCGCCACCACCTCGAGCTCTCCGCCGCCGAAGGCGACACGATCCCCCACGCGAGGCAGCCGGCCCAATCGCGCGAACACGAAGCCTCCTAACGTCGACCAGCTTCCTTCGGGGATCTGCACGCTGTGGTCGGAGCGGACGTCGATCAACGACATGCTGCCCGCCAGCTCCAGCACGCCGTCCATCTCGAACGCCTCGCGCGCCATCACGTCGTACTCATCGGAGATGTCGCCCACCACCTCCTCCACCAGGTCCTCCATGGTGAGGATCCCCGCGGTCCCGCCGTACTCGTCCAGCACGATGGCCATGTGCGCGCGCGTCTTTCGCAGATCGTCGAGCACCCGCTCGGCCGGCCGCGAGTCGGGCACGTACAGCGGCTCGCGCACGAAGCTGGCGAGAACGAACGGCGTGGGTCCTTCGTGCATCCAGAGATCCCGTGCCAGGAAGACGCCGACCAGGTCGTCAACGGAGTCCCGGTACACCGGGTAACGCGAGTATCGCTCGCGTCGCAGCACCTCGCGCACCTGCTTCTCCGTGGCGTCGATCGGAAGCGCCACGATGTCGGTGCGCGGGATCATCACGTCGCGCGCCTTCTTGTGATGGAAGTCGAGTACTCCCGCGATCATCGCGCGATCCATCTCGTCGAGGCGCCCGTGCTCGGTGGTCTGCGCCACCAGCATCCGGATCTCCTCCGGGGAGTGGACCTTCGCCGCCTCCGTCGGCGGCTCGATGCCGAAGCGGTGCAGCATCCACGTCGCCGTCCCGTTGAGCACGACGATGAAGGGATTCATCACCCGCGAGAAGAGGATGAGGGGTCGGGCGACCCACCGGCTCACATTCTCCGGATAGAGCAGCGCGATCGACTTGGGCGCCAGCTCCCCCAGCACGATGTGGAGGAAGGTGATGATCAGGAACGCGGTGACCACGCCCGCCACCGTGTGCGTGGCGGTCGGTGGAACGTCCATCCCCACCAGCGACAGCACGCGGTCCAACAGCCCCGCCAACGCCGGCTTGCCGATCCAGCCGAGGGCGAGCGACGACAGGGTGATCCCCAGTTGCGTCCCCGAGATGTAGCGGTCGAGATGCTGGATCGCGCCGAGCGCGGCCTTGGCGCCGCGGTCTCCGGTGGCCGCCATCTGCTCCACCTTGCTGCGGCGTGCCCCAACCAGCGCGAACTCCGCGGCCACGAAGAACGCGTTGGCCAGAACGAGGAGAAGCACGGCGAGCAGTCGCAGTGCGATCGACCCAATCGTGTACTGTTCGGTCGGGCTGTCCACGTAACTCCTTGGCGTAGCTGGTCGTCGACATATAGCAAAACGCCACTATCGACGCCTCGTCAAGCACTTGCGCTCTGCAAGGGCCCCACAGGCGGCTTACACCCATCCGCGCCGTTGCGCGCTCCATCGGCCCTGGACACCGATCCCGTCTTCAACCCCCGGCGAGTGCTCCGCTGGATCTTCCTGGGCCGGCTGTCGCTGGCCACGGGGATCTTCGTGGCGGCGGTCTTCGCCTGGGAGAATGCGGTCGCGCGCGACACGCTGATCGCCACGCTGGCGCTCTTCGCCGCCATCGCCTTCACGGTCGGCTCGGCCTGGCTCGGGATGATTCGACGCGGTCCCGTCGGGCGCTCGTTCTACTATAGCCAGGCGCTGTTCGACGTGGTGCTCGTCACCGCCATCGTTCACATCACCGGCGGCGCGGTCTCGCAGTTCGCCGCGCTGTACATCCTCGTCACCGCCGCCGCGTCGCTCACGCTCCCGGTCGGCGCCGGCCTCCTCGTCGCCGCCTTCGGGAACGTTCTCTACTTCTGCGACGTGTTCTGGGGACACGGCACTCCCATCGAGCTGGGTGTCGTCCTCCAACTGGTGGTCTTCGCGATGGTCGCGCTGGGCACGGCCTATCTGAGCGCGCGACTGCGCGAGGTGGGCGCCGACAAGGAGGAGCTGGAGGCCCAGCTCGCCTTCGCTCGGCTCCAGGCCGAAGACATCCTGCGCAACATCCGAAGCGGCATTCTCACGATGGATGCGCACGGCCGCCTGCTCTACGCCAATCCGGCCGCCGGCAAGCTCCTCGGCTTCGACGCCGATGGGATGCTCGGCAAGCCGATCCGGTCGTTGCTCGATCAAAATGCGCCCGATCTCGCCCACGCGCTCGATCGCGGCGTCAGACGGCGCGAGCGCATCACCCGCGGCGAGGCGACGATCACCGTCGACGGCCGGAGCTTCCCGCTCGGCCTGACGACCACGACGATCGACGCCGATCAGGAGGGCGCCATCGCGTCGGCCACGGCGATCTTCCAGGACATCTCCGACAACAAGCGGCTCGAGGAATTGCGTCTCCGCGCCGAGCGACTGGAGGCCGTGGCCGAGCTGAGCGCGTCGCTGGCGCACGAGATCAAGAATCCGCTGGCTTCCATTCGCAGCGCCGTCGAGCAGCTCGCCTGCGCCCCCAAGTCCACCGACGACGAGCGGACGCTCGGCTCCCTCATCGTGCGCGAGTCGGATCGTCTGGCGCGCCTCCTCTCCGAGTTTCTGGACTTCGCCCGCACGCGCGTCGCCCGCAAGGAGCGGGTAGACGTGGGCGACGTGGCGGAGGCCGCCGCCCGTCTCGCCAAGACGCACCCCGACTGCGCCAACGGCGTCAAGGTCGGGTGCGTGGCGCCGAAGCTCCCGCTGCACGTCGAAGGCGATGAGGACCTTCTGCATCGCGCGATCTTCAACGTCGCGCTCAACGCCATCCAGGCGACGCCGGCGTTTGGCGAAGTGCGGATCGAGGTCACCTCGGTCCCGAGCGAGGCCCTGCCGCGCGGCGTCACCTTCGGGCGAGACGCGGTGGCCATCCGGATCATCGACACCGGACCCGGAATCTCGCCCGACATCCGCGATCGCGTCTTCGACCCCTTCTTCACCACCAAGGCCAGCGGCACCGGTCTCGGACTTCCGATCGTTCATCGCGCCATCGAGGCACACCGCGGCATCGTGCTGCTGGACTCGAGCCGCCACGGAACGCGCTTCACCATTCTGCTCCCACGCTGGCGGGACGAGAGAGAGAACGCCGCATGATCGCTGGTGCCATCGACCGCCCGAGCATCCTCATCGTGGATGACGAGAGCGGAATCCTGGATACCCTTCGCATCTTGCTGAAGAACGAGGGGTTCAACGCCATCGTCGCGCAGGGAGGGCGGCAGGGGCTCGAGCAGCTCGAATCGCTCTCCCCGGACATCATCCTCACCGACGTCCGCATGCCCAGCGTCGGCGGCCTCGACGTGCTCGCCGCCTCGCGAGCGAAGGACCCCGACGTGCCGGTCATCCTGATGACCGCGCAGGCCGATCTGCGCTCCGCCATCCAGGCCGTGAACGAGGGGGCCTACTATTACATCCAGAAGCCCTTCGTCAACGACGAGATCGTGGCCATCCTGCGGCGCGCGGTGGAGCACCGGCAGCTCCGCGCCGAGAATCGATCGCTCAAGCAGGAGATCAAGCGCCGCGATCGGACCGGCGCCGGGATGCCGCTCGGCGCCAGCAAGGCCTGGCTCGACGTGCTCCGCCTCGCGGAGACCGTGGCGCCGACCGAGAGCACCGTGCTCATCCAGGGAGAGTCGGGGACCGGCAAGGAGGTCATCGCGCGCTACATTCACGACCTGTCGGCGCGCACCGAAGGACCCTTTTTGTCGATCAACTGCGGCGCGCTGCCGGAGAGCCTGCTGGAGAGCGAGCTCTTCGGCCACGTGAAAGGCTCCTTCACGGGCGCGGTGAAGGACAAGGCCGGCCTGTTCACCGCCGCCGGCTCCGGCACCTTCTTCCTCGACGAGATCGGGGAGACGACGCCCTCCACGCAGGTGAAGCTCCTTCGCGTGCTTCAGATGCGCGAGGTGATCCCGGTGGGTGCCACCGAGTCGATTGCGACCGACACCCGCGTCATCGCCGCCACCAACCGCGAGCTGGAAGAAGAGATGAAGCGCGGCACCTTCCGCAGCGACCTCTTCTACCGGCTCAACGTCTTCGCGCTGCACCTCCCGCCGCTCCGCCAGCGCCGCGACGACATCCCCTTGCTGGCCGAGGCCTTTCTCCAGCGCTCGGGGCAGCTCCGTGGCGAGGAGCCGAAGCGGCTCACCGACGCCGCCATCGAGACGATGATGGCCTACTCCTGGCCCGGGAACGTGCGCGAGCTGGAGAACGCCATCGAGCGCGCCGTGATCCTCACCACCGGCACCAGCGTGGATGTCCCCGCCCTCCCCGAGCGGATCACCGAGCGCAAGGCGCAGCCCCTCGTCTCCGAGCGCGCCGCGGCCAATCCGACGCTCGAGGTCGTGGAGCGCGCCTACATCATGTGGGTGCTCCAGTCGGAGAACGGCAACAAGAGCCGCGCCGCCGAAGTGCTGGGCATCGACCCCTCGACGTTGTACCGCAAGCTGTCGAGATATGGAGTCGACGTCTGACGTGAAGGAGGCTCGGCCCAGGAGGAAAACCGCGGGGGGCGGGAAGCGAGGACTGGGGAGGGCCGGCGCACCGGCGACGCTCGTCCCCGCTGCGCTCCCCGCTCCCCGCTCCCCGCTCCCCGCGTTCCGCCGCTTCGCCCCGCTCCTCGTCGCACTCGTCGCGAGCCTCGTTTTCGCCAACGCTCTCGGCAACGACTTCGCGCTCGACGACCGCGGCGTGATTCTCCGAAATCCGCTGGTGCAGTCCATCGACGGCGTGTGGCGCGCCTTTGGCAATCCCTACTGGCCCCGCGAGGCGAGCGACGCGGGGGTGTATCGGCCGCTGGCCATCGCATCGTACGCCCTCGACTGGGCGTTGACCGACGGGAGCGCGCGCTGGATGCACGCGCTCAACATCCTCTGGCACGCCGCAGCGGCGGTACTGGTCTGGTATCTCGCGGCGCAGCTCCTGGCGCCTGCCGGCGCGCTGGCGGCGGCACTGCTCTTCGCCGTGCATCCGGTGCACGTGGAGGCCGTCGCCAACGTCGTGGGACGAGCGGAGTGCATGGCCGCGGTCTTCGTGCTGGGCGCACTGCTGGCGCACCGGCGTGGAAGCTGGCTCGCTCCCGCGCTGCTCCTCCTCGGCCTCTTCTCCAAGGAGAGTGCCGTGGCGTTCGTGGCGCTCGCCCCCGCCGCCGATCTCCTGCTCTCCCGCGATCCGTCCACGACCTTCCGCCAGCGCCGGGCGCTCTATGCCGCGTACGCTGGCGTCGTGGCCATCTACGCGGCGACGCTCATGGCGGTCTTCCACGGCCGGGAGTTCACGCAGATCGCCCCCGTGTTCCACGGGCTCTCGGTGGCGCCACGCCTGCTCACCGTCGCCACCATCATCCCCGAGTACCCCCGGCTGCTCCTGGCGCCCCTCAATCTCTCCTGGGACTACAGCCCGAACGTGATCGCGCCGGCCCACGCGCTCACCCTGCGGGGCGTGGCGGGCGTCGCGGTGTTGCTCGTCTACGCCCTGCTTCTGGCGCGCGTCTGGCGCCGTGATCGCGTGCTCGCCTTCTGCATGCTCTGGGTGCCGATCGCCATCGGCCCGGTGGCCAACGTCATCGTACCCACCGGCATCGCGGTGGCCGAACGCACGCTGTACCTGGCGAGCGTCGGCGTGGTGCTGGTCGCCGGCTGGCTGGTGCAACGCTGGGGCGTGAATCGTCAGGCACCGGTGGTGGCCGCGATCTGCGTGGTCGCGCTTCTCTTCGCCGTGCGGAGCTGGACGCGCACACCCGTCTGGCGGAACAATCAGACGCTGGCACTCGATCTCCTCGCTCGCCACCCGGAATCGTATCGTGCCCACCAGGCCGTGGCGCGCGTCTATGCCGGGATGGGCCGCTGGCGGGAAGCGGATTCCGCGTACCGGACCAGTCGCACGCTCTTTCAACGCGATGCGACGGTCTATCGCGAGGCCGCCGCGGCCGCCGCGCGACTCGGTCGGCTCACCGAAGCGCGCGCGCTCGTCGACAGCGCGCTCGCCCTCGAGCCGGACTACGGCGAAGCTCAGGCGCTTCGCTCCGAGCTCGCACTTGAGCAGGGAACCCGGAAATGACGGCACATCACATGATCCAGGACGACGCGACGCCCTCGGTGGCCCCGCTGCCCAGGCATCACCTCTTCACCACGCTGCGCGCGGAGGTGTTGCTCAGCCTCGCCCTGCTCGCCACCACCGCGGTGCTCCTCGCCATCGTCACCTTCATCCTCTTCGACCGGTGGATCTCGCACCCGTACGGCGGGCTCATGGTCGGCGGCCTGCTGGTCACCGACGTGCTCCTCTTCCTCATGATCGGCGATCACAAGTTCCGTGAGATGGTCCTTCATCCGCTCGACGCGGCGGTGTGCACCACCGAGGCGGTGGCCAACGGGGATCTCACCCGCCGCGTCCCGCCGGGCACGTCGGTCGAGTTCGCTCGGCTCTCCTCGAGCGTGAACCGGATGACTAGCACGCTGCTCGAGGAGCAGGCGCTGCGCGCGCGCTTCGAAAAGGTCGCCAGTGTCGGACGGCTGGCCGACGGCGTGGCGCAGGAGATCGGCCACCCGCTGGAGGCGATCTCGACGCACGCGGCCGCGCTGCGTCGTCACCCCGCGCTCTCCGCCGAGGCGGCCGAGCTGGTGGCCGGCATCGAGCGCGAGCGGGAGCGAATCGACCGGATCATCCGTGGGATGCTCGACTTCGCTCGCCCGCGACAGCGCGTGGAGGAGGCCGTCGACGTGAACGGCGCGATCTACCGCTCGATGGAGGTGCTGCGCGACCAGGGAGCGCTTCGCCAGGTGGACATCCATCTCGAGCTCGGCGCGCAGCTCCCCCCGCTCCTCGGCGACTCGCACGAGCTCCAGCAGGTGGTGGTGAACCTGCTCCTCAACGCGGTCGATGCCATGGACGGCGAGGGGGACATCACGGTCTTCACCTCGGTGGTGCCCTTCGCGTCGGTGAGCGGCCGCGACGACGTCCGCCGGAGTGATGACCCGAGCACACTGGGCAACGCGCGCGAGCCAAGCGCGCGCATGCGCTCCTGGCTGAGCACGGTCGGCACCCCGGAGCGCGTGGTGAAGGTGATCGTCGCCGACTCCGGTCCCGGCGTTCCCTGGACGCACGTGGAGCGCATCTTCGACCCGTTCTTCACCACCAAGGCGGCGGGGAGGGGAACCGGCCTCGGGCTCGCCGTCGTCTCGCGCATCGTGGAGGGCCTGGGCGGCACCGTGTGGGTGCGTCCGTCGCGCGAGGAGGGGGCCGCCTTCGTGCTGCTCTTCCCCGTGCCCATCATCCCGCCGGTCACCGCGGCGTCGCTCCGCGCAAGGGAAGCGACCGGCGTGGCGTAAGGTCCTGAATCACGTCTGGCACGTTTCGTTGCGACAGTCGGTGCCTTCGCCGACCGAGCGTTGCAGCGGCACTCATCAGCGCGTCCTTGAGTAAGCGATCGCGCGCGCCATCGGGTGGCGCGCGGGTCGCGTGTCCTGGTTGCTTGTCAGGCATTCCGTGTCTCGAGTCAAGGCGCAGATGATGCTCTCCCATTCGTCACCCCAGGCCGGCCGGAGCGACGCCGCTCGCGCGATGCGACGCGGCGTGACGCTCACGGAGATGATGATCGTGCTGGTGCTCCTCGGCATCCTTGCCGCGATCGCGTTTCCGGGCTTCGCGCGGGGATCCGAACGGTTGAACGTGCGGACCTCCAAGCAGCGCATCGCGTCGTATCTGGCCGTGACGCGCGCCGCGGCCATTCAGCGCGGCCGCGTGGCGCGCTTCGTTCGCACCGGCAACACGATCAAGGTGCTGGTGGACTCCGCCAACACGCAGGGCGTCTTCGCGCCGGTCATCGACCTGGCGGAGCAGGGCGTGACCTTCACTCCCACGCGAGACACGATTTCGTTCGATCCGCGGGGCCTGGCGTTCGGCTTCACCGGAACGGCGCATCTCGTCGTCCAGAAGGGATCGTCGCGCGACTCGGTGTGTGTGATGGGTATGGGACGGATCTCCACTGCGGGGTGCTCATGATCGTCGGACGGGGCAAGCGCCGCGCTACGCGGCGAGGCTTCACCATTCCCGAGGTCATCGTCGCCATCATGGTGATGGTGATCGGGGTGCTCGGACTCGCCAGCACCGCCGGGGTCGTGCAGCAGCTCATTGGCGGAGCGGCGCAGCAGACCATCGCCGCCAACATGGCGCAGTCGCGCTTCGAGCGGATGCGCAGTCTGCAGTGCAATCTGCTCGCCGCGGGCTCGGTGACCGCCAACGGTCTCACCGAGCGCTGGCGCGTCGACTCCATGGCGCCGCGCGTTCGCCTGGTCACCGACTCGGTGATCTTCATCTCCGGGCGACGCGGGACGCAGGTGTACCGGAGCTACGTGCAATGCTGAAGCGTCGCGCGGGACTCACGCTGGTGGAAGTGCTGATCGCCATCGTGCTGCTCGGCCTGGTACTGACGGCGCTGACGGGCGTCATCATGTCGCAGCAGCGGTTCTACGGCGGCACGGCGGAGATACTCGAGACCCGAACCAACGTTCGGCAGGTCGCGGACATCCTGCCCAGCGAGTTGCGCGTCGTCTCGCCGGCCGACAGCGACATCTACGCCATGACGGCGACCTCCATCGACTACCGGGGCTCGGTCGGGTCGGCCGTGGTGTGCTCGATGAACGCCGGACGAACGACCATCACGATTCCGCCGATCAGGACCGCGTCGCAGAACGGCGCCACCGCCTGGCTCAGCACGCCGCTGGTGGGCGACTCGCTCCTGGTGTATGACCAGGGCCCCAACACCGCCTCCGCCGACGATCGATGGACGGTGCACGTGATCACCGCCGCTCCAACCAACGGAACGTGCACGCCGTACACCGCCACCGCGGCGGAGGCGGCGCTCGGGTACTCGCTCGACGTCACGCCGGCGTTGAGTGTCGACGTGCAGGTCGGCGCGTCCATCCGCTTCTTCCGACGCGCTCGCTTCGAGCTCTTCAACGGGGCGGACGGTCGCGGCTATCTCGGATTCTCCGACTGTCTGCCGACTCGAATGCCCGCGTGCAGCGCGATACAGCCGGTGAGCGGTCCGTACCTCCCACTCGGCGGCGCCCCCGAGGGAATCACGCTCTCGTACGTGGACAACACCGACGTCGCCACCGCTGACCCGACCCGCGTGGCGCGGATCGATGTGGTCGTGAGGTCGGAGACGCGGGGGGACATCAGGATCCCCGGGTTTTCGAGCGGAAAGTACACCGATTCGTTGACGTTCAGCATCGCGGCGCGAAACTAGCGCCCTCGCCCAGGAGAAGACCATGCGCTCCATGTATCGACGTCGGGACGGTTTCGCGCTGGCGGTGGCGATCGCCGCCATCGTCGTGATCGGCGCGCTGATCGCCGGCGTCTACTTCACGTCCACGCAAGAGTACCGCATCGGACGCAACACCCTGCTCCAGACCCGTGCGTTGACGGCGGCGGAGCGCGGGCTCAACGCCATGACCACGTCCGGCGGGAATGGCCAGTGGAACCCGGGGCTCTTCAACGCCCTGGCAACCGGCGCCACCGCCGCGCCGATCGAAGTGCTCCCCGGCGACGGATCGGTCGACACCCTGCGCGTCACCAAGCTCAACGATCTCAACTTCCTCGTCGTCTCCGAGGGGCGCGCCGGAAACTCCCAGGCGGCCGAAGCCCGTCGCCGCATCGCGGCGCTGCTGACGTTGCAGATCCCGCAGGTGAACGTGCTCGCCGCGCTCACGACGCAAGCCGGGACACAGATCGGTGGCTCGTCGTTCATCAACGGAAACGACACCAGCTTCGCGAGTTGGGGCTGCCCGCCGGCCGGACCCGCCAAGCCGGGCATTGCGATCAACGATCCTTCGCTCATCACCACTTCGGGGTGTCCGGGGTTGAACTGCGTCGTAGGGTCACCACAAGTGCAGACCGACCCGGCGGCCGCCGACACGAACACCTACTTCAAGTACGGCGACACCGATTGGCAGCAGATCACCAGCATGGCGAACAGGGTCGTGTCGGGGACGCTGAACGGCCTCGCTCCGGCGTTCAACGCCGACGGCACGTGCAACACCACCATCCTCACGAACTGGGGTGACCCGCAGCACCTTGTGGCCAACCCCGCCTGCCAGACCTTCTTCCCGATCATCTACGCGCCCGGCAATCTCAGGGTCAACGGCGGGGACGGGCAGGGCATCCTGCTCGTCGAAGGCAATCTCGAGGTGACCGGCGGCGCCGAGTTCTTCGGACCGGTGATCGTCCGGGGCAGCTTGATGACCACCGGAACGGGTGGACACTTCAACGGTGGCGTCATGGCCGCCAACGTGAGCCTCGCTCAGAACACCGTGCTCGGAGACGCGGTCATTCGCTACTCGAGCTGCGCGATCAACAAGGCGCTGGCGGGCAGCGCGCTGCCGGTCTTTGCCCGCGGCCGCTCCTGGGTCGAGCTCTTCTGATCGCGAGACCGGGCGGCGTCCGACGAGCGCCGTCGCGGTAACAAGGAGGTCGATGGCGCGCCTGCCACCGGTGGGCGCGCCATCATCTTTGCGGGCCGTCACGCCGCCAATTCGTTCTCCGCGCGGCAATACGCTGATGCCCGACGGGGCGTCCCCTGTATCCTCTGGGGCACCTTCTCCGAGGTATCCGCATGCGCCTGATGCGCGCAATGACGTCACCGCACTCGAGCACAGAGGGGAGCGCGGGCTTCACGATCGTCGAGGTCATCGTGGCCCTCATGGTCACCTCCGTGGGTGCGCTCGGCCTCGCCGCCACCTCCGCGCTCGTCCAGCGCCTGTCGGCCGATGCCGCCCACCAAACGCGCGCCGCAACGGTCGCACAGTCGCGCTTCGAGCGCTTCCGCAGCCTCGAGTGCGCCCAGATCGGCAGCGGGACGAGCAGCACGGACGGGCTCACGGAGCGTTGGCAGGCGATCCCGATCGCGCCGCGCCTCTGGCTCGTCACCGACTCTGTGTCCTTCCATTCGGGCCGGCGCGGAGCACAGGCCTACCGGAGCCTGGTCGAATGTTGAGCCGTCGCCCGCCATATCGCCGCGGCTTCTCGCTCATCGAGCTGGTCGTCGCCGTGACGCTCCTCGGGATCACGTCGGTCATCATCACCACACTCATCATCCAGCAGCAGCGGCTCTACGTCGGCTCCGCCGATCTCATCGAAACGCGCGCCAACCTTCGCCAGATCGCGGACATTCTCCCGGCCGAGCTCCGGGCGATCTCCCCATCGCGCGGAGACATCTACGCCATGGACGCCTCGTCCATCGAGCTTCGAGCGCCGACCGGGTCGGCCATCATCTGCGACATCGACTCCTCGCGCTCGCGCATCACGATCCCTCCACTCGTAACAGCCGTACGCAACGGAGCCTCCGCCTGGCTTCACCAGCCGAGGGACGGTGACTCGCTCCTCGTGTACGATCACGGCGCGACCGTCTCGGTGCTGGACGACGCCTGGCGAGCCCACATGCTCCTGTCCGCTCCCGCGCCGGGCGTCTGCACCCTGTTCACGGCGAGCGCCGGCGAGGCGGCACGCGGTTACACGCTGGTGCTGGCGTCCCCCCTCGAAGCCGGCGTGCGTCCAGGCGCGGTCATCCGCCTCTTCCGCCGTGCGACGTACGAGCTGTACGACGCTGCCGACGGATTGGGTTACCTCGGCTTCTCCGATTGTCTGGCGACGCGGTCGCCGGCGTGTAGCGTCCGCCAGCCGGTGAGCGGGCCGTATCTCACGCGCGCGGGAGCGACGCCGGGTCTGGTCCTGTCGTACTTCGACAGCACCGGCGCGGTCACCACCGATCCGCGGCGCGTGGCGCGGATCGACGTCCTCGCCCGCTCCGAGTCGCGCGGCGCCATCTCCATCGCGGGCTACCCGAGCGGTCGCTACACCGACTCGATCTCCTTCAGCATCGCCGCACGCAACTGACTTCGCGGAGGAGCACAGTGATCCGAGCCTCACGCGGCCGTAAGGGCTTCGCCCTCGCCCTGGCCATCGCCGCCATGGTGGTGATCGGGACGCTCATCACCGGAATCTTCTTCGCGTCCACGCAGGAATATCGGTTGGGACGCAACGCACTGCTTCAGGCTCGAGCGCTCACCGCCGCCGAGCTCGGGCTTCTGGCGGTGGCGACGCCGTTGCCGGCTGGGCGGTGGGATCCGATTCGCTTCGCCGCGATGGCACCCGGCGCGACGGCCCCACCGATCGAGCTCCTTCCCGGTGACGGGTCCATCGACACGGTTCGCGTCACTCGACTCGACGACGTGAGCTACCTGCTTGTCTCCGAGGGGCGTGCCGGTTCCGAGCGCGGAGCACGAGCCCGGCGACGCATCGCCTCGCTCGTCAGGCTGCGCGTTCCCTCGCTCCCGGCGTTCGCCGCGCTCACGGTTCGAGGCCCCCTCGACATCGCGGATTCGGCGCTCGTCGATGGCAGCGACAGTACGTTGGCGGGCGCGCCCTGCCCGTCACCCGGCGCCGCACTTCCCGGAATCGCCACCAGCGATTCAACCGGCGTCAGCACGGCAGCCTGCACCACCCCGCCTTGCGTGCTCGGCGCGCCGGCGGTCTCGGCCAGCACTGCCGCGGCGGACACCGCCTCGTACTTCGTGTTCGGCGACACCGATTGGCGCGAGCTCTCCGGCAGCGCGGACAAGGTCGTCGGCCCGACACCCATCGCCGGCCTGGCGCCGTCGTTGAACGGCGACGGAAGCTGCAACGTCGGCGACCCCCGAAACTGGGGAGACCCGTCGCGCGGCGCGGTCGCCGGCGGCTGCGAGGCGTACTACCCCGTCGTGTACGCGCCCGGTGATCTCCATCTCGCCGGTGGAGTGGGTCAGGGGGTGCTGCTCGTCGAGGGCGATCTGGAGCTGTCTGGGGGAGCCCAGTTCTTCGGTCCCGTGGTCGTGCGCGGCCGGCTCACGACGTCCGGAGCGGGCGGCAAGATCACCGGCGCTGTCCTGGTCGCCAACTCCGCAGCGGCGCGCAACGTCGTGGGCGGCAACACGCACATCCGCTACTCCAGCTGTGCGCTGGCCAGAGCGCTGGCCGGAAGCGCGCGGCCGGCCGGAGGTGCCGCCGGGTCCTGGAACGAATTGTTCTAGTTCGGTCGAATTGTCGGCGTGCGAATTCGCGTCAGCGATGTGCGCGCGCCAAACAGCCTAACGGCGCGCTCGAAACAGCGTGAGTGCACCGCGTGTTTTCACGTCACGAAACGCCCCCGTAGAGTGGAAAATCCTGTGTTACCTCCGCACGAGCTAGTCGTGTCTGAGGTACCGACGACCGGTGTGATGTGGTGCGGTCTGCGCGTGATAGCGTACCCGTCTCCGCAATCCGCCACTCGTCGGATGTTCGTTTGGTGCGGTCGTATGGAAGCGCGCACCTCCCTTCCACCACATCGGCAGAACCATGGCGCTCTTCGGGCGGAAGAAAACGACGATCGGTCTGGACATCGGCTCGGGACTCATCAAAGTCGCCGTCGTCGAGCACGGGCGCAGCGAGCCCGAGCTCACGAAGGTCGCCATCGCGCCGCTCCTCGCCGATGCGATCGTCGAAGGGGAAGTGATGGACCCCGGGATCGTGGCCGACGCCGTGCGCGCCGCGCTCATGAATGCCGGCATCAAGGTGAAGGGCAAGGGCGTCGTCACCGCCGTCGGCGGCCGCGACGTGATCATCAAGAAGATTCAGATCGACCGCGTGAAGGAGCAGCAGGCGCGCGAGATCATTCGCTGGGAAGCGGAGCAGCACGTCCCCTTCGACATGGAATCGGTGGAGCTGGATTTCCAGATCCTCGATCCCGACGCCGAGGGTCTCGAGATGAGCGTGCTCCTCGTCGCCGCCAAGCGCGAGCTGATCGAGAACAAGATGCGTCTACTCACCGACGCCGAGGTGGCGCCGGGCGTCGTTGACGTCGATGCCTTCGCGCTGCACAACGCGTTCGAGCTCAACTATCCCGATGCCATGAGCGGCGTCGTCTGTCTCGTGAACATCGGGCACGAAGTCACGAACATCAACATCCTCGACGAAGGCGTTCCGCTGCTGACACGCGACATCGCGATCGGCACGCGGCGCTTCCGTGAAGATCTCCAGCGCGAGCGCGGGATCAGCGCCGAGGAAGCGGATGCGCTGCTTCAGGGCTACGATCGCTCACCGCACCTCCAGGCCGTCACCGAGAGTCGCGGTGAGGAGATCGCGGTCGGCATCGAGCGCGCGGCGCAATTCCTCGCCTCATCGTCGCGGTCGTCGAATCGCATGAAGGCCGTCTTCACCTGCGGCGGCGGCGCGCGCGTGCCCGGACTCACCGAAGCACTCGCCACGCGCCTCCGTCTCCCGGTGGAGCAGGCAAACCCGTTGCAGCGCTTGCGGGTACGTGACGGTGCGTTCGATTCGCTCGTCATCGACGATGTCGCGCCACTCCTCATGCTCCCGATCGGACTGGCGCTTCGCCAGGTCGCCTGATCCCCACCCGAAGGTCGTCCTCTCATGATTGAAATCAACCTGCTGCCAGGCGCCGGAAAGAAGTCGCGGAGCCGCGGCGTGGGCCTCAATCTCTCCGGCAGCCTCGCGGGTGCGATCTCCAAGGTGACCGATCCCTATCTGATCGGCTCCGCGGCCGTTGTGGCGCTCTCGCTGGTCACCATTGTGGGGCTCTTCTGGGCGCAGCGCGCACGCTAGCTCTCC